>NZ_JAMYMA010000003.1:0-434263 GCF_040318275.1 Mesorhizobium sp. M1217
GATTTGGGGCCCCCCCGCCCCCCGCGGCCCCCGGCCCCTTCCGGGCGCCCGCCCCCCCTTTATTGGCCCCCCCGCCCCAATGAATTTGGGGGGGCCGCGCCTCGGGGGCCCCACGCTTTTCCAAAGGGTCAAAATTCCACGTGAATTTTGTTTCGGGCCGTGCCAGATTGGCCCGAAGCGGGAGGAAGACACTCCTGCCTGACGCCGAATGCCTGCCGGAGAACCGGGCCGGCATGCGGTGCATAATGGACAAATAACCGACAGGGGTGTGGATCACATGAAACGTATCGTACTCGGCCTCATGGCCGCAGCTGCAATGGTTCTTCCGGCCTTCGCCGCGGACATTCAACCCGCGCTTCTCTATGATCTCGGCGGCAAGTTCGACAAGTCGTTCAACGAGGCGTCGTTCCACGGCGCCGAAAAGTTCAAGACCGAGACCGGCATCCCCTATGTGGAATTCGAGGTCAGCAACGCCACCCAGCGCGAGCAGGCGCTGCGCCGTTTCGCCGAGGACGGCCGCAATCCGATCGTCATGGCGGGCTTCTCCTGGTCGGATGCGCTTGACAAGATTGCCACGGAATTCCCCGAGACCAAATTCGCCATCATCGACATGGTCGTCGACAAGCCCAATGTCCGCTCCCTCGTCTACAAAGAGCAGGAAGGCTCCTATCTCGTCGGCGTGATGGCGGCGATGGCTTCGAAGTCGAAGAAGGTCGGCTTTATCGGCGGCATGGATATTCCGCTGATCCGCAGATTCGGCTGCGGCTTTGTCGGCGGCGCCAAAGCGGCCGGCGCCACCGACGTCATCCAGAACATGACCGGCGATACGCCCGCAGCCTGGAACGATCCCGCCAAGGGCGGCGAGATCGCCAAGACGCAGATCGACCAGGGCGCCGACGTGATCTATGCTGCGGCTGGCGGCACCGGTGTCGGTGTGCTGCAGGCGGCGGCCGACGCGGGCAAGCTCGGCATCGGTGTGGATTCCAACCAGAACGGCTTGCAGCCCGGCAAGGTGCTGACCTCCATGGTCAAGCGTGTCGACGTTGCCGTCTACAACACCTTCATGGATGCCAAGGACGGCAAGTTCACGGCCGGCGTCAACGATCTCGGCCTCAAGGAAGGCGGCGTCGACTACGCCATGGACGACAACAACAAGGCGCTTGTCGACGATGCGATGAAGGCAGCGGTCGAAAAGGCCAAGGCCGACATCATCGCCGGCACCATCAAGGTGCACGACTACATGTCGGACAATGCCTGCCCGTATTGATCGACAGACATTGCTGAGCTGACGAGCCGCCGGGTGAAAGCCCGGCGGTTTTGCATTGTCAGGCCGCTCACCAGTGCGGCGGCTTGGTCACCGGCACGTCGGGTGCGGCCTGTTCCTCCAGCGCCAGGAAGCGCTCGGCCAGCGCGTCGAGCTTGCGCTGCATGCGCTCGATCACCTTCCACTGCTCGGCGATCTGGCCGGACAGTTCCTCGATGGTCTTCTCCTGCTCGGCGGCGCGGATTTCCAGCGTCGTCAGCCGATCGTCGGGCATGGTCATTTGAAATCCTCGATCAGGCGATTGTGCAGGGTGCGGCCACGTTGGAAATTGACAAGCATGACGGGATTTGTCGAGAGTGAACCGTGCTCCGGCCAATTGGCACAGACCCAATTGGCACAGACTGGGCGTCATGCTAGGCGTTTGACCAAGCGGTAAAAAAATAACAGTGGGAACAGGCTGCATGGCGCAAGCCGCAATCGAGCTGATCGGCATCGACAAGAGCTTTGGCGCCGTGCGCGCCAACCGCGACATCAATCTGGAAATTACGCGCGGCACCATCCATGGCATCGTCGGCGAAAACGGCGCCGGCAAGTCGACGCTGATGTCGATCCTTTACGGCTTCTACCAGGCCGACAGCGGCGAAATCCGTGTCGGCGGCCAGCCGGCATCGATCAAGACACCGAACGATGCGATCGCGCTCGGCATCGGCATGGTGCATCAGCACTTCATGCTGGTCGACAATTTCTCGGTGCTGGAAAATGTCATTCTCGGCGCCGAAAGCGATGCGCTGCTGAAGAAAAGCATCGCCAAGGCGCGTTCCGAGTTGGAGCGGCTCGAGCGCGAATACGGGCTCGAAGTCGATCCGGACGCGATCATCGAGGAGTTGCCGGTCGGCCTGCAGCAGCGCGTCGAAATCCTCAAGGCGCTCTATCGCGGCGCCGAGATCCTGATCCTCGACGAGCCGACCGGCGTGCTGACGCCGGCCGAAGCCGACCATCTGTTCCGCATCCTCAGGCAGTTGAAGGAGCAGGGCAAGACGATCGTGCTGATCACCCACAAGCTGCGCGAGATCATGGCGATCACCGACACGGTCTCGGTGATGCGCCAGGGCACCATGGTGGCGACACGCGAAACCAGGAAGACCACGGTCGAGGAGCTGGCCGAGCTGATGGTCGGCCGGCGCGTGCTGCTGCGCGTCGAGAAAGGCGAGGCGAAGGCCGGCGGCGTCAAGCTCGCGGTCAAGAACCTGACGGTCAAGGATTCCCGCGACGTCACCATGGTCGACGACGTCTCCTTCGATATCCATGCCGGCGAGATCGTCGGCATTGCCGGCGTCGCCGGCAACGGACAATCCGAACTGCTCGAGGCGATTTCCGGCATCAGGCGCGCCGTTTCGGGTTCGGTGACGTTGGACGGCAAGCCGATCGACCTCACCGGCGCCGCCGATCCCGGTGAACTGCGCGAGCGCGGCCTTGCCCATGTGCCGGAGGACCGCCATCATGTCGGCCTGGTGCTGGCCTTCGAGGAGAACGAGAATTCGATCCTCGGCTACCAGGACGACGAGCGCTATCTGAAGGGGCCGTTTCTCGACATCGACGCCATCCGTAACGATGCCAGGGACAAGATCGTTAAATACGACATCCGACCGGCGGACTGCCGCCTCAAGACCGCCAATTTCTCCGGCGGCAACCAGCAGAAGATCGTGCTGGCGCGGGAAATGGAGCAGGATCCCGGCGTGCTGATCGTCGGCCAGCCGACGCGCGGCGTCGATGTCGGCGCCATCGAATTCATCCACAAGCGCCTAATCGCGATGCGCGACCAGGGCAAGGCGGTGCTGGTGGTTTCGGTCGAGCTCGACGAGATCCGCTCGCTTTCCGACCGCATTCTGGTGATGTTTGCCGGCCGCATCGTCGGCGAGCGCGGCCCCGACGCGACCGAGGGCGAACTCGGCCTGCTGATGGCCGGCGTCGAGCACCGGGAGGCCGCGGAATGAGCACTCCCTATGCCAAGCTGCCGGCCTGGGCCGATTATGTGCTGATCCCGCTGATCAATCTGTTCGTCGCCTTCGTCGTTGCCGGTTTCGTCGTCATATTGGTCGGCGAGAACCCGCTGCGTGCTGCGGTCATCCTGGTCGAGGGTGCCTTCGGTCGCGGCCAAGGCATCGCGTTCACGCTTTTCTATGCCACCACCTTCATCTTCAGCGGGCTGTCGGTGGCGGTTGCGGCGCATTGCGGCCTGTTCAACATCGGTGGCGAGGGCCAGGGCTATATCGCCGGTCTCGGCATCGGCATCGTTTGCCTGGCCTTCGACAGCGTGCTGCCTTGGTGGCTGACCTTCCCGATCGCCATTATCGCCGCCGCGGCGATGGGCGCGCTGTGGGCGCTGATCCCGGCCTATCTGCAGGCCAAGCGCGGCTCGCACATCGTCATCACCACCATCATGTTCAATTTCATCGCCGCCAGCGTCATGGTCTATGCGCTGGTGGGCATGCTGAAGCCGCCCGGCTCGATGGCGCCGCAGACGCGCACCTTCCTCGAAGGCGCACAATTGCCGAAGCTCAACTGGATCATCGAATTGTTCGGCGCCAAAATCCGTTCGGCGCCGTTCAATGTCAGCTCGCTGCTGGCGCTGGCCATGGCCTTTCTGGTGTGGGTCCTGATCTGGCGCACCAAGCTCGGCTACGAGATGCGTACCTACGGCCACAGCCCGAAAGCGGCGCGCTATGCCGGGATTTCGGAAATCCGCATCATCATCATTGCGATGATGATCTCGGGCGCGCTGGCCGGCATGATGGCGCTCAACCCGACGATGGGCGACCAGCACAATGTCGCGCTCGAATTCGTTTCGGGCGCCGGTTTCGTCGGCATCGCGGTGGCGCTGATGGGGCGACTGCACCCGGTCGGCATCGTGCTTGCCGCAATCCTGTTCGGCATGCTCTACCAGGGCGGCGCCGAGCTCGCCTTCGAGATGCCGGCGATCAGCCGCGACATGATCGTCATCATCCAGGGCCTGGTCATCCTGTTCGCCGGCGCGCTCGAGCATATGTTCCGGCCCTATGTCCAGGCGCTGTTCGCCTCGCTCAGCCCGAGATCGGTCGGCATGGAAGCGGTCAAGGGGAAGGGCGCCTGAGATGGATTTCTTCAACGCCATCGTACAGGTCCTGGACTCGACCATCCGTCTGTCGGTCCCCTTGCTGCTCGCCTGCCTCGCCGGCCTCTATTCAGAGCGGGCCGGCGTCTTCGACATCGGGCTCGAAGGCAAGATGCTGGTTGGCGCCTTCGCCGGTGCCGCCGCCGCCTCGGTCTTCCACTCGGCTTATGTCGGCCTCGGCATGGCCATACTCATCTCGGTCGCCTTCGCGCTGATCCATGGCTTTGCCTCGATCACCCATCGTGGCAACCAGATCGTTTCCGGCGTCGCGATCAATTTCATCGCCGCCGGATCGACGATCATGCTCGGCCAGGCCTGGTTCCAGCAAGGCGGGCGCACGCCGGCGCTGGCCGCCGGCGAGCGCTTCGAGACAATCATCTGGCCGGGCGCGGATGCGCTCAGGAGCGTGCCGATCCTCGGGCCGATCTATTCGGAACTCATCTCCGGCCACTCAGTGCTGGTCTATCTCGCCTTCCTGGCCGTGCCGTTCACCTGGTGGGTGCTGTTCCGCACCCGCTTCGGCTTGCGCCTGCGCGCCGTCGGCGAGAACCCGGCCGCGGTCGATACCGCCGGCATATCGGTCGCCTGGCTGCGCTACCGGGCGCTGATCTGCACCGGCGTGCTCACCGGCATTGCAGGTGCCTACCTGTCGATGGTGCAGAATGGCGGCTTCGTGAAGGACATGACCGCCGGCAAGGGCTACATCGCGCTGGCCGCGCTGATCTTCGCCAAATGGAAACCGGTCAACGCCATGTTCGCCTGCCTGCTGTTCGGCTTCCTCGACGCGGCGTCGATCCGCCTGCAAGGCACGCCGCTGCCGCTGATCGGCAAGGTGCCGGTGCAATTCATGCAGGCGCTGCCCTATGTGCTGACCGTCATCCTGCTTGCAGGCTTCATCGGCAAGGCAATCCCGCCGCGTGCCGGCGGCGTGCCTTATGTCAAGGAACGCTGATTTATCATGGCTCGTGATCTGTTCGAAGCGGCGAAAGCCGCCATGGCCAAGGCCTATGCGCCCTATTCGAAATTTCCGGTCGGCGCGGCGCTGCGCACCGAGGACGGCCGTGTCTTCACCGGCGCCAATGTCGAGATCGCGTCCTATCCGGAGGGCTGGTGCGCCGAAACCACCGCGCTCGGCCACTACATCATGGGTGGCGGCGGCAAGATCACGGAAATCGCCGTGATCGCCGAACGCGTGGCAAAATGCTCGCCCTGCGGTGGCTGCCGGCAGCGGCTGGCCGAATTCTGCCGGCCGGAAACGAAGTTCTATCTCTGCGATGATAGCGGCGTGGTCGAGACCGTGACCATGGGCGAGTTGCTGCCATACGGCTTCCAGGGCGATGTGTTGAAATGAAGGAAGCACTCGATCACCTCGTCGAAAGGCTGGACGGGCTGGCGCCGACCACTGCGCTGGTGCTGGGATCGGGGCTTGGCGGGCTTGTCGACAAGGTCGAGGATGCGGTGCGCATTTCCTATGCCGACTTGCAGGGCTTCCCCAGAAGCGGCGTCAGCGGCCATGCCGGCGAGGTGGTGGCGGGGCTCTTTGCCGGCACGCCGGTGCTGATGCTGTCCGGTCGCGCACACTATTACGAGCACGGCAACGCGGCGGCGATGCGGCCGGCACTCGAGGTGCTCGCCGGCCTCGGCATCTCCAGGCTGATCCTCACCAACGCCGCCGGTTCGGTCGATCCCGGGATGGGCCCGGGCTCGGTGATGCTGATCACCGACCACATCAATTTCTCAGGCTCCAACCCGCTGATCGGCGAGCCGAGCGACCGCCGCTTCGTCGGCCTGACCGAAGCATACGACGCCCGTCTCCGCTCCGCCATCGAGCAAGCCGCGAAGGCCACCGGTACCAGGCTGCACAAGGGCGTCTACATGTGGTTCTCCGGCCCATGCTTCGAGACGCCGGCCGAGATCCGCATGGCTCGCATCATGGGCGCCAACGCGGTCGGCATGTCGACGGTGCCGGAGGTCATTCTCGCCCGCTTCCTCGGGCTGCGCGTCGCAGCCTGTTCGGTCGTCACCAACCTTGCCGCCGGCATGACCGGAGCCGAGCTGTCGCACCAGGAGACCAAGGACATGGCGCCGGTCGGCGGCGCGCGGCTGGCGACCATTCTGCAGCGTGTTTTTCAGGACGGGCTTCCGGAGCACAGGGTAGACGCCTGATGCTTCCCCAGGAAATCATCCGCCGCAAGCGCGACGGTCAAAAACTCTCGGCTGAGGAGATATCGGCTTTCATCGAGGGCCTGACCGCCCGCACCGTTACCGACGCGCAGGTCGGCGCCTTCGCCATGGCGGTGTTCTTCAACGGCATGAGCCGCGACGAGGTGGTGGCGCTGACTATGGCGATGCGCGATTCCGGCGATGTGCTCGACTGGTCGGATCTGCCCGGCCCGGTCACCGACAAGCATTCGACGGGCGGCGTCGGCGACAATGTCTCCTTGATGCTGGCACCGATCGTCGCTGCCTGCGGCGCCTATGTGCCGATGATTTCCGGCAGGGGCCTCGGCCATACCGGCGGCACGCTGGACAAGATGGATGCCATCCCCGGCTATATCAGCCAGCCGGATGTTGCGCGCTTCCGCAAGACCGTGCTCGAAACCGGCTGCGCCATCATCGGCCAGACCGCCGATCTCGCATCCGCCGACGCCAGGCTCTACGCCATCCGCGATGTGACGGGAACGGTGGAATCGGTGCCGCTGATCACCGCCTCTATCCTGTCGAAGAAGCTGGCGGCCGGCCTCAATTCGCTGGTGCTCGACGTCAAGGTCGGCAACGGCGCGTTCATGGAGAAATCGCGCGACGCAACCACCCTGGCCAACAGCCTGGTCGACGTCGCCAATGGCGCCGGCCTGAAGGCCTCGGCGCTGGTCACCGGCATGAACGAGCCGCTGGCGTCCGCTGCCGGCAATGCGGTCGAGGTGCGCAACGCCGTCGACTTCCTCACCGGCCGCTTCCGCGACCGGCGGCTGGAGGAAGTGACGCTGGCGCTGGCCGCCGAGATGCTGCAATCGGCAGGCCTGGTGTCGTCCAACCAGGACGGCCTGCGCCGCGCCGCCGAGACGCTGGCCGGCGGTCGCGCCGCTGCCATCTTCGCGCGCATGGTGGCGGCACTTGGCGGTCCCGCCGACTTTGTCGACAATCCGGAAAAATATCTGCCGAAAGCGGCAACGGAATTTGCCGTCAAGGCGAGCGCGAACGGCTTCGTCACCGGCATCGCAACCCGCGAGATCGGGCTTGCGGTGGTCGGGCTTGGCGGCGGGCGGACGCGGCCGGACGACAGGATCGATCACGCCGTCGGCATCACCAGGCTGCTGCCGGTCGGCGCTGAAGTGCGGACCGGCGAGGCGCTGGCGCTGGTCCATGCCCGCAATGCCGGGGATGCCGAGGCGGCCGCGGCCGCCGTGCTTTCGGCCTATACGATCGGGACTTCCAAACCGGCCGCGGAGAAAACCGTCATCCGGCGGATCCTGCCGCGCTGATAGTCACTGAACCAGCAGCAGCGTGCCGTCTTCGACCTGGTATTTTTCGAGCCGCTGCAGAAAGCTCATGCCGATCAGGTTGGTGTGCAGCGCCCTGTCGTCGAGCACGACGGCCTCGACGCCCTCAACGGTGATCCTGCCGATCTGCAGGCGGTCGATCGTCACCACGGCGGCCTTGATCGCACCATTGGCGGTGTTGACCTGATGGCTGAAATCCGTCGAATTGAGCGAGATGCCGATCCTGCGCGCAGTCGAGCTGTTGATGGCGACGAGCGTCGCACCGGTATCGATCATGCCGTCGATCTGGCGGCCGTTCAACTTGAAGACCGACACGAAATGGCCGCGCGCGTCCGCGGTGACGACGACCTTGCGGCCGAGCGGCTGCGGCGTTGCCGGCCTGTCCGGAACGGCGGCGAGGTTCAGGTCGGTTTGGGTGTCGGCCGGCTTGGCTCCGATGGCTGATTTCAACAGCCGCTCGATCGTCTGTGGATTCGACTGATAGACGATCGGCAGCGATGCCGACGTTCCGGCAAACACGCCAAGGATGAGGAGCTTGCGCAGCATGGACCGGCCTTTGTGGTTGCCGATCCTTAGTCCGACATGGTGTTTGCCGCTTTAACGAATGCGGAAACCAGCCGTTTGCGTAAACAATCGGTAAACGGACCTATTTGGTGCCGTACATACGGTCGCCGGCATCGCCGAGGCCGGGCATGATGTAGCCCTTCTCGTTGAGTTGGCGGTCGATGGAAGCGGTGAAGACCGGAACATCGGGATGCGCCTGGGTAAAACGCTCGAGGCCCTCTGGTGCCGCCAACAGGCAGAGGAAGCGGATGTTGGTGGCGCCGCGGCCTTTCAGCTTGTCGATCGCCGCGATCGCCGAATTAGCGGTCGCCAGCATCGGGTCGACGACGATCACCAGCCGGTCGGCGAGGTCGCCCGGCGCCTTGAAGAAATATTCGACCGCTTCCAGCGTCTCATGGTCGCGATAGAGGCCGATATGGGCGACACGCGCCGCCGGCACCAGATCGAGCAGGCCTTCGAGCAAGCCGTTGCCGGCGCGCAGCACCGAGGCGAAGACCAGTTTCTTGCCCTCCAGCGTCGGCGCCTCCATCGTCTCGATCGGCGTCTCGATCGTCGTCGTGGTCAGTTCCAGGTTGCGGGTGACCTCGTAGCCGAGCAGCAGCGAGATCTCGCGCAACAGCCGCCGGAAGCCGGCCGTCGAGGTTTCCTTCTTGCGCATGATGGTCAGCTTGTGCTGGACAAGCGGATGGTCGACGACGGTGACGCCCTTCATGGTGTTCTCCGAACTGCGCAGGTGAATAGTGAATGGTGAATGGTGAATAGTGAATAGTGAACTGGTTTGCGAGTCCTTGGTTGCGCGGAAGAACTCGCGGTTGACCGACCGAAGCGCCAGGTTCGCAATTCAGCATTCACCTGCCCTTGGCGCCGAGCCTGCCCAGCAGCGCCGCCCTGGTCTTCCTGTCGACGAAAGCTGCCTCGATGGCCGTCCTAGTGACGGCGGTGAGCGCCTTGTCGTCCATCGCAAAATGCTCGGCGGCGATGTCGTATTCGCGCTTCAGCGAGGTCCAGAAATAGGGTGGGTCGTCGGAGTTGAGCGTCACCTTGCAGCCCGCTGCCCTTAATGCGGGAAATGGGTGGTCGGCGAAACTGTCGAAGACCTTGAGCGCGATGTTGGAGCCAGGGCAGCATTCGAGCACGACGCCTTCGTCGGCGATGCGCCGCACGAGATCGGGGTTCTCGATGGCGCGCACGCCGTGGCCGATGCGAGACGGGCGGATGTGGTCGAGTGCCGCCTCGACGCTCTCCCAGCCCATCAATTCGCCTGCGTGCACGGTGATGCCGAGGCCGGCCTCGCGGGCGATCTCGAAGGCCCTGACATAATCTTCCAAATCGCCAATCCGCTCGTCGCCGGCGACGCCGAAGCCGGTGACCAGCGGATGCCCGCTGCGGGCGGCGAAACGCGCAGCCCGCTCGATCGATTCGACACCGAAATTGCGCACGCCGGTGACGATCATGCGGCCTTCGATGCCGGTCTTCGCCTTGGCGCGGGCTATGCCTTCGCCGAGCGCGTCGGTATAGGCCTTCGGCGACAGCCCGGCCTTGCTGGCATGGTCCGGCGAGGTGAAAACCTCGGAATAGATGGCGCCGTCGCGGGCGAGGCTGGTCAGGTAGTGATCGGCCAGCCGCGCATAATCTTCTTCGGTGCGGAACAGGTCGGAGGAGAAGTCGTAGGCGGCGAGGAAGGAGGTGAAATCGTGCCAGGCGAAGGAGCCGTCCCGGATGTAGGGCGAGGCATCCCTGCCGTATTTCTCGGCCTGGCGGAGGACGAGTTCAGGCGCCGCTGCCCCTTCGATGTGGCAGTGCAGTTCTGCTTTCAAAGGCATTCAATTATCCCGTCAGGCTTTTTCTTATGACGCAGGTTCTTGTCGGAAAACCGTGCGACGCTTTTCCGGAACCTGCTTCGAAGCGCGGCCGAACACCGCGCCTTAAACAATAGCGCCCGCACCATCGATCGGCTATGGTCCCGCCGATTTTATGGCGGATCAAAACGATGTCGGTTGAAAGAACCACGGCTGCGGGCGGCATGGAAACCTCCTATGGTTTCAAGCGGGTAGGGCCAGGCGACAAGCAGCCCCTGGTCAATGATGTTTTCCACAAGGTGGCGAACCGCTACGACCTGATGAACGACCTGATGTCGGCCGGGTTGCATCGGTTGTGGAAGGACGCCATGGTCGCCTGGCTCAATCCACCGAAGCGGCCGGGCTGGCGCGTTCTCGACGTTGCCGGCGGCACCGGCGACGTCGCCTTCCGCATCGTCGAGGCGAGCGGCAGGCATGCCCATGCGACGGTTCTCGACATCAACGGCTCGATGCTCGCCGTCGGCCGCGACCGAGCCGAGAAAAAGGGCCTGTCGGCAAATACCGATTTCGTCGAGGCCAATGCCGAGGAACTGCCTTTTGCCGACGCTACTTTCGATGCCTACACCATTGCTTTCGGCATCCGCAACGTGCCGCGTATCGATGTGGCGCTTGCCGAAGCCTATCGCGTGCTGAAGCCTGGCGGGCGCTTTCTCTGCCTTGAATTTTCCGAGGTCGAGATGCCGCTGCTCGACAAGGTCTATGAGGCATGGTCGTTCAACGCCATCCCGCGGATCGGCAAGGCGGTGACCGGCGACGGCGAGCCCTACTCCTATCTGGTCGAATCGATCCGCAAATTTCCCAATCAGCAGAATTTCGCGGCGATGATCTCGCGCGCGGGCTTCGAGCGCGCCTCATTCCGCAACTATTCCGGCGGCATCGCCGCGCTTCATTCGGGCTGGAAGCTTTGAGGCTGGCCCGCATTTTCATAGCCCGACGTGCCTTTCGCCAGTTCAGGAAACCGGCAAGGCAAAGCCAGCCATGAGCAGCATAGGCGCTGGTTTCAGGCTCGTGCGGGCCGGCTGGGTGCTGGTCCGCGAGGGTGTCATCGCGGCGTTGCCCGGCGACGAACTCTTCGGCCTGCCGAAATTCGGCTGGCGCATGGCCCGGCTGTTCACCCGTCGCCGCGCGCTTGCCTACGAGCGCGGCGACCGGCTGGCCAAGGCGGTCGTGCGGCTCGGCCCATCCTACGTCAAGCTCGGCCAGTTCCTGGCGACGCGGCCGGACGTCGTCGGCAACGACATAGCGCTCGATCTCGCCATGCTGCAGGACAAGATGCAGACATTTCCGAAGGCCGAAGCCATAGCGGCAATAGAGGCCTCGCTCGGACGCAAGGTCGGCGAGCTCTATGCCAGTTTTGGCGAGGCCGTCGCCGCCGCCTCGATCGCCCAGGTCCATACCGCCGAAACCCTGCAGGACGGCGTCGTTACCCGGGTGGCGGTGAAGGTCATCCGGCCGGGCGTGCGCCGCCGCTTCTTTCGCGATCTCGAGAGCTATTTCCTCGCCGCCCGGCTGCAGGAAAAATATATCCCGTCGTCGCGCCGGCTGCGGCCGGTCGAGGTGACGGAGACGCTGGCCCAGACCACCAAGATCGAAATGGATTTGAGGCTGGAGGCGGCGGCTTTTTCGGAACTCGGCGAGAACACCAAGGACGATCCCGGCTTTCGCGTGCCGTCGGTCGACTGGGAGCGCACCGGCCGCGACGTGCTGACCATGGAATGGGTCGACGGCATCAAGTTGAACGATATTGCCGGCCTCGCCGCCGCCGGCCACGACCTGAAGGCGATTGCCGCCAACCTGGTCCAGTCGTTCCTGCGCCATACGCTGCGTGACGGTTTCTTCCATGCCGACATGCATCCGGGCAACCTCTTCGTCGAGGCCGATGGCACCATCGTCGCCGTCGATCTCGGCATTGCCGGCCGGCTCGGCAGGAAGGAGCGCCGCTTCCTCGCCGAAATCCTCTACGGCTTCATCACGCGCGATTACCAGCGCGTCGCCGAGGTGCATTTCGAGGCTGGCTACGTGCCGCGCCAGCACAATGTCGCAGCTTTCGCCCAGGCGATCCGGGCGATCGGCGAACCGATCCACGGCCAGCCGGCCGAGACCATCTCGATGGCCAAGCTGCTGACGCTGCTGTTCGAGGTGACCGAGCTCTTCGACATGGCGACGCGATCCGAGTTGGTGCTGCTGCAGAAGACCATGGTCGTTGTCGAGGGCGTCGCCCGCACCCTCGACCCGGCCTTCAACATGTGGAAGACGTCGGAACCTGTGGTCAGCGGCTGGATTGCGCGCAATCTCGGCCCGCGCGCTTTGCTGGCCGATGCGCGCGACGGCGCCAACGCGCTGCTGGCGCTGGCCCGCCAGGCGCCGGACCTCGCCGCCCGCACCGAGCGGCTGTCGCGTGAGATCGACCTGATGGCCGAACACGGCCTGCGCTTCGACGAAAGGACCGCGCACGCGATCGGCAAGGCCGAGGCGCGCTACACCCGCTCCGGCCGGCTGGCGCTGTGGGTAATCGCATTGACGCTGGTGTACATCGCCTGGAAGCTGCTCTAACGCCTTGTTGTCGATTGATTGCATTGCTATCATTGCCTTCGGCGATTTTGGATAAAGTGCAATCACATGGCCAGCATCACGATCCGCAACCTTGATGACGAGGTCAAGGATATGCTGCGCCGATTGGCTGCGGAGAATGGCCGGTCAATGGAAGACCAGGCGCGGGTCATGATCCGCGCAGCGGTCGAAGGTCAACTCGGTTCGTCCGGCCGCATCGACCAGATCGAGAAAACGTTGCGCGAACTGACAAGCTTGCAGAATCCTGCAGCTCCGGTGGTCGCGGTCCCCAGCCAAGTCGCGCGAGGTGTCCTCTCCGGCAAGCGCATCCTGCTCATCATCGGCGGCGGCATCGCCGCCTACAAGGCGCTCGACCTGATCCGTCGGCTGCGCGAGCGCGGTGCTTCGGTGCGCGTGGTGATGACCGCCGCGGCGCAGGAATTCGTCACCACGCTGTCGGCCGGAGCGCTGTCCGCCGATCATGTCTTCACCGAGCTGTTCGACCGGCAGGACGAGCACGACATCGGCCACATCCGGCTGTCGCGCGAGGCCGACCTTGTGGTCGTGGCGCCAGCCACCGCCGACCTGATGGCAAAGCTCGCAAACGGCCATGCCAACGACCTTGCTTCGACGGTGCTCATCGCCACCGACAAGCAGGTTTTGATGGCGCCGGCGATGAACCCGAAAATGTGGGCGCATCCGGCGACCCGGCGCAACCGTGCGATGCTGGGCAAGGACGGCATCGCATTCGTCGGCCCGGCGAAGGGTGAGATGGCCGAAAGCAACGAAGCGGGCGAGGGCCGCATGGCCGAGCCGCTGGAGATCGTCACCGCGATCGAGGCGCTGCTCGACAGCCGGCCAAAGCCGCTGGCAGGCAGAAAGATCATTGTCACTTCCGGGCCGACGCATGAACCGATCGATCCGGTCCGCTACATCGCCAACCGTTCGTCGGGAAAGCAGGGCCATGCCATCGCGGCGGCGCTGGCCAGGCTCGGTGCCGACGTGCGTCTCGTCTCCGGCCCGGTCGGCATTGCCGATCCGGCCGGCGTCGCCACGCTGCATGTCGAAACGGCCGTCGAGATGAGGGATGCGGTCGAACAGCTGCTGCCGGCCGACGCGGCGGTGTTCGTCGCGGCTGTCGCCGACTGGCGCACTCAAAGTTCGGCCGGGGAAAAGATCAAGAAGGTGGCGGGCGAGGGGCCGCCGGCGCTGCAGATGGTCGAAAATCCCGATGTTCTTGCCGGCGTCGGGCATCACAAAAAGCGGCCGATGCTGGTGATCGGTTTCGCCGCGGAGACGCGGGATCTTGTCAAAAATGCCGAGGCCAAGCTGGCGAAAAAGGGTGCCGATCTCATCGTCGCCAACGACGTCTCGCATCAAGGTGGTTCCCCGGGCGTGATGGGCGGCGACCGCAACAAGGTGCGGATCGTCTCGAAATCCGGCGTCGAGGAATGGCCGGAGATGAGCAAGGACGAGGTGGCAACCCGCCTCGCGGCACTGATCGCCGAGCGGCTGAAGACGGTTGTGGTTTAGCGATCTCCCCTCGGGTGTTTAGCCGATCTCCCCCCTCGTGGGGGAGATGGCCGGCAGGCCAGAGGGGGCGCTGTCCCGCGGACGTTTCGAAAGATCGCCTGCCGCCACGGTGTCGAAACAAATCGGATCGAGAATCCGCGCTCTCTCGTATCGGCAAATTAAGGGACCTATATGCATGTTCGGCCCATTGACGAGCGGACAACCATCGAACGGCCCGCCTGGCTCCTCACTCTATTAAGTTGCCGGCCAGATCGACGCCGCTGTAATCGCGTTCGCGCCCTTCAATTTCGTCAAGCCATTCCGACTTGTATCCAGCGGGCTCCCAATCGCTGCGAGCGTCCCAATATCCCCCATTCTTGAAGCGGACTATCTTTTCCCTCATCCGCCAGAGCATGGTTGACAGGACCATCTCAGGGTCCGACCCCTCGATCGTCAGCCCACGATCGATCAAGGCCTTGAACAAGTCCGTGCGAGATACAGGCTCCCCACGGTCACGGATCACTTCAAGAGCGGCAGCAGCAACATCTTCCTTTTTGCTATTTCGAATCACATTCCGCTTTGCCGTTGATGGTGCCTGTTTGTTCTGTTCGACGGATACGCTACCCACAGGATTCACGGCCTCTCCAGATGCAAAAGCATTCCACTGATCAATGAACTGGTCAGCCATAGCAATACGATCGCGCCAAACACGCGCCTCGTCCTCTAGTCGCTCAATTTCGGATAAGGCCTTTATTTTCAAAGCCTTCGCGTTATCAAGTGCTTTGTCCGACATGTCGTTTCTCCCGACCATACGCCACACACATACGCCGCCGGCCGTGCACATTCAAGTGACATTCATGGGGCTATACAGCGACGCGGATTCGGGATAAAAGGTTTGTTGCGTCGCCTGGTAAACGCAAAAAAGTCCGGCTCGCGACCGGACTTTTCTTGGGTTGCCAGCGTCTCTCGGGGAATGGCTATAGCGTGACCGAGAGCGAAGGCAGCAGTGATGTTTGGTTCAGTATTTAGTACACTGATTTGCTAGAGGATGCAACCGCCTTATGGGCGGCAAAGGCACGCTTCAATGGCCTGCGGGCTAGAAAGGCGAAAGCCTATGACACAGCGGTTGAACCGTTGGACCTTGCGCGTCTGTCACTATGTGCGCGCCCACTTCCGTATCCAGAATGGCCGCCTCGTGGCGGTGCAAGGATATTGGAGGTGCTGCGGGGTCTAATCGGGCGCGCGCTTCTTATCGGCCGCCGTCGGCTTGTCCTTCGGCGGCCTTTCTTTTCTTTGCCCGCTCGGTCAGTTCGTCGGTTTTCTTCCTGCCTGTCTGCGCAAAAACGCTTGAGAGCCTCGGCAAAGTCCGTGTCGAGCGCTTCCTGTTTCTTGTCGACCACGCGATCAAATCCTCGTACTGCAGGCGACCCTCGACGCATTCGAAGATGTCATTCATGCGCGAGCCGACTGTCACGTCTCGCCGGTTATACCGCGACGCCTTTTCTTTCACGTCCTTGTTCAGGTGCTTCGGCGAAACCCAAATGGTGAATGCCAACGATCTGGCGTTTCAAAAGAGCCCACACGGCTTCGATGCTATTGGCGTGGATAGTGTGGTGCCGCACATACTCGCCCTGCGAATGGTTAATTGTGTGGTGGAGGTGGTCGCCGGATAGGCCAATGAATGCGCGATCTTCGTCCGTCAGATTAACGATCCCGGCGAGACGTTGTGGCGAATCTCACCCCGAATGGTGCGCGTCGTCCTGTTCGGCACGTGTTTGGCGCGAAGCTCGCCGTCACGCTTGATAATGCCGAGTACGATTTACCTGTCAGC
The DNA here is from genome assembly GCF_040318275.1 of Mesorhizobium sp. M1217. Lineage (NCBI taxonomy): Bacteria > Pseudomonadati > Pseudomonadota > Alphaproteobacteria > Hyphomicrobiales > Phyllobacteriaceae > Mesorhizobium > Mesorhizobium sp. M1217. The sequence continues at coordinate 16,232 of NZ_JAMYMA010000003.1, forward strand.
ACGGCCCTGTGTTCCACTCTTGCGGTCGGCGGCACCTACGAACGTCGTATCGCTTTCGACGGTGCCTTTGGGCCGGCGTTGAGTGAATTCGTCCGCGCGGCGTGCTAGAGGCGATGAAAGACTAACCAAGCCGATTTCTTGCGTGATCTTCAGATCCTTGGCGAGTGTAGCTCTGGCAACGCCTTTCGGATGGTTGGTGATCAGCCAAATAGCCATGAACTACTTGCGGAGTGATAGTTTCGTGTCCTCAAAGATGGTCCCGACCTTGAAAAGCGCTTGCGGCAGGCCCGCACTTGAACATCTTGCGGTCGCAGAAATGATAGACGCGGCTATAGCCGCAGATGGGCAGAAATTACGTCCCGCCAGCGGATCGCCCGCAACTGATCAACGCAAGCCTGTTCGTCGGGTTTCAGTTTGGGTCAAGCATGTATATAAATCCTAAATTAACTCCGGGGTTGGCGATCCTTCGCGCCCCCCTCTGCCCCTGCCGGACATCTCCCCCACGAGGAGGGAGATTGGCAACTTAGGCACTCCGCGCGCTATTGCGACGTTGGCGATTGGCGAAGGCCGGCGTGGCAACCGATCTCCCCAAGTGGGGGGAGATGTCCAGCAGAACGGGGGGCATGTCCCGTTGCCCATACGAGTTGGCTCCCCGAATGTCTATTGGGCCAACCGTGCGCGCGCTGCTGGTAAAGGTCTCGGCGTCGGGCGGCGGGTTCAGCGACCAGCGGCATCGTCCACAGGATCGATCTCACGAAACAGCCTACGCGGCAAGTATCCAATGAAGGACCCGAGCCGGGTCAATATCTTTTCCCTTCTTCGCTGCATTTGCTAGATAGACGCCAACATGGACGTGATCGGTGCGATCCCCGCCGGCAAAGTCTTCACCACAGTGTTCGTCTTTCGCGTTTCCCGAACACCCGGATATTGCGATCAATTCACCTGCAGCCACAGTTCGGGCATTACCAACAAAATTGCCGCAATGGCTATAGGTGACGGTGTGCAAAACCTTACCGTGCAGAAATGAAAGATTTGCTGTTTTTCCATAACCAGGAACATCAGGAGAAAAAGTGAGTTTTGCCGGGCCTACACATGCAAAAAGCTTACTGCCCCGAGGAGAGAAAACGTCCCAGCCTGCATGATATTGGCCATTTTTTCTGACGTGCCCCCAACCACTCCACCCCGGCAGCCAAGATCCGTCGATAGGAACCGATCTCTTTTTATAATACCAACCTCGCAATTGCGGCGCCAAAGGCGCCACTGCTCCATCGTCGAATGGCGATGCGAGAAAAGTGGTGGCTGTCGGATAACACACCGGGTTTGCATCAAGTATGTTCGGAGCGTCCGGTTCGCCCTCTTGAACATCGGCCTTATCAGGGTCGCCCTCCTCGATAAGAGTGTCTGGCGTCGCCAAATGCCTATTCGGAAATGTGATCAGCACTCCATAGCCATCATTTGTGTTGTCACCAAAAAACGAGTCGTCTGGTCCAATTAGCAACTTAGTTGCTGCAAGGGGCACACGAACAACAACCTTCTTATCAGACGGAATGGAAAAATCCTGCGGGATATCTGTCGGAACACCATCTTCATAGCTCTTGCTGGTTTTGACATTTTGTTCTTGACCCGACCTGGCACAGTAAACTGGCGAATCGTCAGCTGCAAAAAAGCAACCGACCATTGTTGATCCATATTCCAAGCCAGTACCCCAGCGAAACCTGCCTGTACACTGAAGTCCAATGTAGTCGCCGGGCCGAACTTTGTAGGCCGAGAAAGGTATTTCAGATGCAGGAGATTTCGAATCAAGCGCAGAACGTCTTAAATATGTTCCCCTCGACTCAACGCGAACAAAATGTCCAACCATCTCGGTTCCCCGCCAATAGGAGTGAACATAGATGTTGCGCCGACCTCCATTCTGAGTCAACGCGCCCGAATGCCTATCACGGTCGCGCACCGAACGCCGAATGGAAAGACGTTTCGAACCTCTCGGTTCGAGTTAGCTTGGTCACAAAACCGCCTTGCACGCGTTGTCTGTGGGGAACGCTCTAAGCGGTGCAATCCTCATTGTTATGGGTCTGTCACGCAATGGCTGTGAGCCCGAACTATGCGTTCAAGCCGAAGACACTTCGTGGCACGGCTTAACTGTTCGGCGTACGGGCGGGAGTCCGCGGTTCCAGTCGCGCCTTCGTCACGGCGCACTCGCACAAGATCAGCAGGCCCTACAGGGCGGCGAGAGAGCTGGGTTGTCGGCCTTCTTCACTGCCACGGTCTACGCCAGCGGTGCGAGCGGAAAGTCCGCATTGCCACGACGTTCGGATGTCACGGCAATGGATCCCAGAATCCATCCCATAGCGTTCTCGCTCCGCGCCGCCCGCGACGCCGCACTGGGCCGTTATTTGAACGAATGGATCAAGTCCAGCGAAGTGACGGCGACCGCCAGATTGACGCCGGTCTGCGCCTGGACACTGAGCGGCTGCAGCGAAAAGGCGCTGCCGAGGCCGCCGACCAAAAGGTTGGCGCCGCCACCGGTGACCACGCTCGCCTCGGCATTCACGCCATAGTAGCTGCCGGCAAGATCGCCTTCATCGTGGTTGCGGGTTGCCGCCAGAACCGCCCATGCCAGTTGGCCCTGATGCGTCCGGCCGACGTCGACGCCGAGCTTGGAAATTACCCCGGTATAGACTTCGGGTGGGCCGCCACGATGCGGACGAAAGACACAGGAAACACCCTTGTTGGAGGTGACCAGATAGGCCGTGCCACCGTCGATGGTGCAGTCGAGCACGCCGAGCTGGAGCTTGCCGGCGCTGGCGGGAGCGGCAACGACGGTCGTGGCGAGTGCGGCGGCACAGGCAAGTTGCTTGATCATGGGAGGGTCCTTTCCAAATGGCTTTGAACAACGGCTGACCACGCCGAGCGTTCCGCCGAAAACTTGGCGCCAGCAAGGCAAGGCTAAACGCAGGGTTGTCGGAGTGCGGAAACGGAGGCCCGATAAACCGGCCCGGTCAGCCGGCGCTGGTGCGGGCCAGACCGTCCTTGGCCGGTTGGTAGTTCGGATTGAGGTGCACTGCCTCGCGGTAGGACTTCGCGGCCCTGACCTTGTCGCCGCGCCGCTCGTAGATCAGCGCCTGGTTGGACCAGGCCTCGGCGTTCTTGCCGTCGAGCTTGATGGCCATGTTGAAGTCGGCGAAGGCATTGTCCTCGTCGTTCATGGCAAGGTAGGAGAGGCCGCGTCCGTTGTAAGGCTCGGAAGCATCCGGCGCCAGCGAAATGGCGGTCGAGAAATCCTCGATGGCAAAGGCGTGCTGGCCCTGGCTCTGGTAGATCAGGCCGCGATTGTGATAGGCGCGCGCGTCGGTCGTGTCGAGCTGGATCGCTTTCTGGAAATCGTTGAACGCCTCCTGGACCCGGCCTGCCTTGCGGTAGAGATTGCCGCGGCCGATATAGGCGGCGTCGTAGTTGGAATTGATCTGGATCGAGCGGTTGTAGTCGGCCAGCGCGCTTGCCTGATCACCGAGGAAGCGCTGGATGAGCGCCCGGTTGGAATAGGCCTGGTAGAAATTCGGATTGAGCTGGATGGCAGTGTTGAAGTCCTTCAGCGCTGCCTGGTACTGGCCGCCGCGGCCATAGGCCGAGCCGCGCACATTGTAGGCTTCCGGATCCTGCGGGTTGCGCTGGATCACCGCCGACAGCGAGGAAATGTTCTCGGTCGAGGCTTGCGCCTTGTCGATGTTGTTGAACTCGCCGGTCGGAACGCTCTGGCAGCCGGCAAGCGTCAACCCGGAGAGCAGGGCTGCCGTCAGGGCGAGGCCGCGCCACGCGGTTCTGCGCTCTACGGTGATTGCGTCCATGTCTGCCCTGTCCTTACTGCGCCGTCTGGTCCGTTCCCCCTCCGAACCGGCATCTCTCCCAACCAGTCCTCTCGGACCGGGTCGAAATCACAACAAAAAGGTGGCGGCGATTCCGCATCGCGCCACCTTGGATATCCTTGGAAAAGGACGAAAAATTGACGTCAGAACCGCGGCGGACGCGGAGCACCGGCGCCGGCAGCACCGGCCGCGACCGGACGTGGCGTCATCGGCAGAAGGCCTTCGCGCTGGGCGCGCTTGCGGGCCAGCTTGCGGGCGCGGCGCACGGCTTCCGCCTTTTCACGGGCGCGCTTCTCGGAAGGCTTCTCGTAATGTCCGCGCATCTTCATTTCGCGGAAGATGCCTTCACGCTGCATCTTTTTCTTGAGCGCGCGAAGCGCCTGATCAACATTGTTGTCGCGGACGAGTACCTGCACGTGCAATCCTGTCTTTCGGTTTGAAATCAACAGGCAAGCGGCCATAGCCACAAGCCTCCGCGGCGCGTTACACCACGAATTGGGGCGGCTGATAGCAGAATCAAGGGGTGCTGTCCACAGCCGATTGAGAGGCGGTGCCGATCCCGAAACGAAAAACCCGCCTCGGCGGCGGGTCTCTGGTGTGAATCAGCACCATGCGCAATTTAGTAGCATAGCTGCCGGCACAAAGCAAGAACAAAATTCGCCTTGGGTCAGATAGACGCCGCTATGCCGTGGCCAGGGCCGTGGCCAGGTGGAGCTGCTCGAAACCCTCGAAGAACTCGCCGTAGTCGCAGGTTATCTCCTCGCCGGCGGCGATATCGCGGATCGCGGTGGCCCCGCCATATTGCGAAAAATCGGTGTTCGGCTTGTCGGCATGGTTCATGAAGCGGCCATTGTCGACCTCATAGACCATGAAGCCCGGCCGGTCCGGGCTGGGATAGGCATATCTGTCGAGCAATTCCTTGAGGTGCGGCGGCGCCGTCTCGTATTTTTCTCTCGGGATCAGCCGGTCGAAGTCCGGATCGAGCCGCCAGATCTGCGCGCCTTTCCGGATCGGCTCGGCGGCAAACACACCGACGCCTTCGATTGCGCTTGCAGCGATATAGGTCCTGATCAGCAACATGTTTCCAACCCGTCTTCGAGGAGAAGACGGAATCGTCAAATCGCCGAAAAAATCAAGGGCCGGTTCGCGACATTTCGGCTGGCGGGCATGCGTTGCGCCCTCCGAACCCTCACGTCCGGGTGATCGAGACGCCGCCGTCGGCGAACAGCGCCGCGCCGGTGGTGAAGCTCGATGCGTCGGACGCCAGGTAGAGCGCCGAGCGGGCGATCTCCTCAGGCTCGGCGACGCGCTTCAAGGCATGCAGGTTTTCGACGAAGGCTCGCGATTCAGGTGTCTTGAACGTCGCCGAAGGCGTGTCGGTGCCGCCCGGCAGCAGCGCGTTGACTCGAATGCCCTTGGCGCCATATTCGGCGGCCAGCACCTGCGTCAACCCGATCAGTCCGGCCTTGCTTGCGGCATAGCTGGTCATGCCCGGCATGCCGACGGTGTGGCCGACGAAGGTGGAGGTGAAGATCAGCGAGCCGCCGCCGCGATCGATCATCGCCGGCACCTGGTATTTCGCGCCGAGAAAGGCGCTGGTCAGATTGGTATCGAGCGTCTCGCGCCAGCCCTCCAGCGACAGCTCCGAAACCGGCCCCATCCTACCGACCGAGCCGGCATTGTTGAAGGCGATGTCGAGCCCGCCGAATTTCCCGACCGCCAGGTCGACGAGGGCTTTTGCGTAGGCTTCGTCGCGGACATCGCCGGCAAGAGCGACGGCGGTGCCGTCGGCGTCTTCGATTTCGGCAACCAGCGCATCGAGCTCCGCCTGGCGGCGGGCTGCGACGACCACCTTGGCGCCTTCCTCCGCAAACACCTTGGCCGTGGCGCGGCCGATGCCGGAGCTGGCGCCGGTGACGATGGCGACTTTGTCGGTAAGTGCGAACATTTTCTGCATCCTTTTCTTCGCGCCAGCCCTTGCCGGCAATCGGGATGCTTGGTCGCAGATCGAGGCGGCGCGGGCCACCCGATACCCGCGAGGTGCTTCGGATTTGGTTTGATCGCCCGTCACGTCGCATACCTCTTTTTCGTCACGGCGCAAAACGGCAAGCGCCGTCGCAAACAGTGCAAGGCTGGCAGTGCGGTTTCGCTAGTGATACAGCTCGCGCGCCGGGGTTGGCTGATCTGCCCGGCCGCCATTTGCGAGGCCTGCAACGTTGAAGAAATACTCGGTATTCGCTATCGCCCGCGAGGCCATGCGCGGCCACAAGGGCTGGGAGGAACAGTGGTCCTCGCCGGAGCCGAAGAAGGAGTATGACGTCGTCATCGTCGGCGCCGGCGGCCACGGCCTGGCCACAGCCTATTACCTCGCCACCGTGCATGGCATCACCAACGTCGCGGTATTGGAAAAAGGCTGGCTCGGCGGCGGCAATACCGGCCGCAATACCACCATCATCCGCTCGAACTATCTCTATGACGAGAGCGCCGGCATCTACGACCATGCGCTGATGCTGTGGGACGGGCTCAGCCAGGAGCTCAACTACAACGTCATGTATTCGCCGCGCGGCGTCATGATGCTCGCCCACAACATCCACGACATTCAGGTGCTGAAGCGCCACGTCCATGCTAACCGGCTGAACGGCATCGACAATGAATGGCTGACGCCGGAACAGGCCAAGGAATTCTGCCCGCCGCTCAACATTTCGCGCGATGCCCGTTATCCCGTGATGGGTGCCGCGCTGCAGCGCCGTGGCGGCACGGCGCGGCACGATGCTGTCGCCTGGGGCTATGCGCGCGGCGCCTCGGCGCGCGGCGTCCACATCATCCAGAATTGCGAGGTCACCGGCGTCAAACGGGCGCCGAACGGCGCGGTTACCGGTGTCGAGACGACGCGCGGCTTCATTGGCGCCAGGAAGGTCGGCGTGGTCGCCGCCGGCCACTCCTCGGTGATCATGAACATGGCCGGCGTGCGCATGCCGCTGGAAAGCTATCCGCTGCAGGCGCTGGTGTCGGAGCCGGTCAAGCCGGTGGTGCCTTGCGTGGTGATGTCGAACACGGTGCATGCCTATATCTCGCAATCCGACAAGGGCGAGCTGGTCATCGGCGCCGGCACCGACCAATATGTCTCCTATTCGCAGACCGGCGGGCTGCACATCCTGCAGCACACGCTCGACGCGATCTGCGAGATGTTCCCGATCTTCACCCGCATGAAGATGCTGCGCTCATGGGGCGGCATTGTCGACGTGACGCCGGACCGTTCGCCGATCCTGGCCAAGACGCCGGTGCCCGGCCTCTACGTCAATTGCGGCTGGGGCACGGGCGGCTTCAAGGCGACGCCGGGTTCGGGCCACGTCTTTGCCCATACGATCGCCAGGGACGATCCGCACCCGATCAACGCACCCTTCACCATCGAGCGCTTCCGCACCGGCCGCCTCATCGACGAGGCGGCGGCGGCGGCGGTGGCGCACTGATGATGACCGAGATGGCCGTCGCCATGCCGCTGATGCTCGCCGGCGAGCAAGGCCTGTTTCATTTTCCGTCACCGGACGAGGTGCGCACGCAGCCGATCAGTCGCGCCGGGAACGAGGCCGACTGGCCGTTTTCCATCGATGACGGCATGCTGACCTGCGTCTGGAGCGGCGGGCGAAAGATCGTCCTCTTCTTCGAGGCCCGTCCTTCCGATCTGGATCCGGACGAGCCTTTCCAGCCGCGCGGCGTCATCGTCACCACCGATCCAATCCAACTGACCATCGGCAACATGGCCAATCGCGCTCTGTTTCGCCCTGCGGCAAGCATCGAGGAGCGCATCCGGCTCGTCGCGCCTTTCGTCACGATGGGTCAGAGGCTTTGCGACCAACCTGCCGGCGCTCGCGTCGGCCACGGCGAACTGTAGGACCAACCATGCTTCTCATCCGCTGCCCCTATTGCGAGGAAGAGCGTCCCGAGCTCGAATTCCGCAACGCCGGTGAGGCGCATATTGCGCGTTCCCCAAACATCGCCGGCGAGAGCGACGACGACTTCGAAAAGTTCTTCTTCATCCGCTCCAATCCCAAGGGGATCATCTATGAGCGGTGGCGGCACATGCATGGCTGCGCGCGGTTCTTCAACGCCGTGCGCGACACCGTCAGCGACAGGTTCCTGATGACCTACAAGGCCGGCGAGCCAAAGCCGGCGAAGCTGCCGGGAGCCGCCAAATGAGCGCGACGTTCCGCATTGCCGGCGCCGGGCGGCTCAAGCAGGCAAAGATAGCTGGCTTCAGCTTCGACGGCCGCCCCTATACCGGCATCGAGGGCGACACGCTGGCCTCGGCGCTGCTTGCCAATGGCGTCCATCTCGTCGGCCGCTCGTTCAAATACCACCGGCCGCGCGGCTTCCTGTCGGCCGGCGCCGAAGAGCCGAACGCGCTGGTCGAGATCAAGCGCGACGCGGCACGCAAGACGCCGAACGTCCGCGCCACGGTACAGGAACTCTATGACGGGCTGACGGCACAGTCGCAGAACCGCTGGCCGTCGCTCGCCTTCGACATCGGTGCGGTCAGCAGCATCGCCTCGCCGATGCTTTCGGCCGGCTTCTACTACAAGACCTTCATGTGGCCGAAGGCTGCGTGGAAGAACCTCTACGAGCCTAAGATCCGGGCCGCGGCCGGTCTCGGCGTCGCCCCCGACCAGCCGGATCCCGACCATTATTCGGCGCGCTTCGCCCATTGCGAGGTGCTGGTGCTTGGCGGTGGTGCGGCGGGTATTGCCGCGGCATTGGCTGCCGCCGAAACCGGCGTGCGCGTCATCCTTGCCGACGAGCAGGCGGAATTCGGCGGCAGCCTTCGCTTCGAGAGCGGGGCGAAGATCGAAGGCCAGGACGGCTTTTCCTGGGCGCAATCCGCTCTCGCCAAGTTGAGCGCGATGGACAATGTCCGCGTACTGCCGCGCACCACGGCCTTCGGCTATTACGCGCAGAATTTCGTCGGACTGGTTGAGCGCGTCAGCGACCATCTGCAGAGCCCCGGCCGCGACCTGCCGCGCGAGCGGCTGTGGCAGGTTCGCGCCAAACGCGTGGTGTTGGCGACCGGCGCCATCGAGCGCCACATGGTGTTTGCCGACAACGACCGTCCCGGCGTCATGCTGGCGTCGGCGGCGCGCACCTATCTCAACCATTACGGCGTCGCGGTCGGCAGGAATATCGGCGTCTATACGGCGAACGATTCCGCCTATGCGGCGGCGATCGACCTGAAGAAGGCCGGCATCAACGTGGCGGCGATCGTCGATCTGCGCGACAATCCGACCGGGCCGGCGATCGACGAGGCGAGGGCGCTTGGCATCGAGGTTAATTTCGGTCGCGCGGTGATCCGCGCCGGCGGCAAGCTGCGGGTGTCGTCAATGACTGTGCAGCCGAAGAATGGCGGCGGCGAACGCACCATCCCGGTTGACGCGATTCTGATGTCGGCCGGCTGGACGCCATCGGTGCATCTGTTCTCGCAATCGCGCGGCAAGGTCGCCTTCAACGACGAGACCAAGCGCTTCGTGCCCGGAATTTATGCGCAGGACTGCGTATCGGTCGGCGCCTGCAACGGCACCGACGGGCTGTCGGCGACGATCGACGAGGCTTATGCAGCGGGCGCCAAGGACGCCGGCAGCAAGCCAGCCAAGGGAACCAAGCCGAAAGTCGATGCCAGCGAGAGCTGGTCGCGCGGCATGCTGGGTGCGGCGCCCGGCGCCGGGGCAGAAACGACGGTAAAGGCGTTCGTCGACTTCCAGAACGACGTCACCGCCAAGGACATCCGCCAGGCGGTGCATGAGGGCATGCGCTCGATCGAGCACGTCAAGCGCTTCACCACCAACGGCATGGCGACCGACCAGGGCAAGACCTCCAACATGCACGGCCTGGCGATTGCCGCCGAGACGTTGGGCAAGCCGATCCCGCAGGTCGGGCTGACGACGTTCCGTGCGCCCTATACGCCGGTGACGTTCGGCTCGATCGTCGGGCATGCGCGGGGTCCCCTGTTCGACCCGACCCGCAAGACGGCGATCCATCCCTGGGCAGAGCGTCAAGGCGCGATGTTCGAGGATGTCGGCCAGTGGAAGCGCGCCTGGTATTTCCCGAAGCCGGGCGAGGACATACATGCGGCCGTCGACCGCGAATGCGTCACGGTGCGCAAGACGGCCGGCCTGTTCGACGCCTCGACGCTGGGCAAGATCGAGGTGGTCGGGCCGGATGCGGCCAAATTCATGGAACTGCTCTACACCAATCCATGGGAGAAGCTCGAGCCCGGCCGCTGCCGCTACGGCATCATGCTGCGCGAGGACGGTTTCATATATGACGACGGTGTCGTTGGCAGGCTTGCACCCGACCGTTTCCATGTGACGACGACGACCGGCGGCGCGCCGCGCGTCATGAACCATATGGAGGACTATCTCCAGACCGAGTTCCCGCATCTCAACGTCTGGCTGACCTCGATCACCGAGCAGTGGGCGGTGATTGCCGTGCAGGGGCCGAAGTCTCGCGACATCATCGCACCGCTGGTCGAAGGCATCGAGATGTCGGACGAGGCGCTGCCGCATATGTCGGTGCGCGAAGGCCGGATCTGCGGCGTACCGACCAGGCTGTTTCGCATGTCGTTCAGCGGCGAGCGCGGCTTCGAAGTCAACGTGCCGGCCGATTACGGCGAGGCGGTCTGGGAAGCGCTATGGGCCGAGGGCCAGAAGCACGGCGCCTGTGCCTATGGCACCGAGTCCATGCATGTGCTGCGCGCCGAAAAGGGCTACATCATCGTCGGCCAGGATACCGACGGCACGGTGACGCCGAACGACGCCGGCCTCGACTGGGCGGTCGGCAAGAAGAAGGCCGACTTCGTCGGCATTCGCGGCATGGAGCGGCCGGATCTGGTCGCCAAGGGCCGCAAGCAGCTTGTCGGCCTGAAGACCAGGGATGCCAAGGTGGTGCTGGAGGAGGGCGCGCAGATCGTCGCGGACCCGAAGCAGGCAATCCCTATGAAGATGATCGGCCATGTCACGTCGAGCTATTGGTCGCAAAATTGCGGCCGCTCGATCGCACTGGGGCTGGTTGCCGGCGGCCGCGATTGCATAGGCAAGACGCTCTATGTACCGATGCCGAACGGGGTGATTGAGGTGGAGGTTACCGGTATGGTGTTCTTCGACGAGAAGGGGGAGCGCCTCAATGGCTAAGGCCGCAGTGAAAACCGCCGTCGCCGGGCCGTCGGTCGAACGCCGTCCGGCTGTCGCCGGCCAGTCGCTTTCCGCCACCGGCGTCACACTTGTCGTGCTGCCGCCGGCCGAACGCATATCGCTGCGCGCGCCGGACGCCTCGATCGCGGCACTTTCGAAAGCACTTGGCATCGCCCTGCCGCTAAGGCCGAAAACCTCGGCGGCAAAGGCTGGACGGACCGCCTTGTGGCTCGGGCCGGACGAATGGCTGGTCATCGATGAAAGCGGCAAAGATCCACTCGCCGATTGCGCCAAGATTTCCGCGCTGCATTCGGCGGTCGGCATCTCGCACCGCAACGTCGCCGTATCGGTCACCGGACCGGCTGCCGCGACGACGATCAATGCCGGCTGCCCGCAGGATTTGTCGCTCGACGCCTTTCCGATCGGGGCGGCATCGCGCACCATTCTCGGCAAGGTCGAAATCGTGCTGTTGCGCACGGCGGCCGACGCGTTCCGCGTCGAATGCTGGCGTTCCTTCTCCGACTATGTCTTTACTTTTCTGTCGGAGGCAGCGCGCGACGCGGCAGCATAGCAATGTTCGCCGCGCCCAGCAGTTCTGCGACAGCGAGCCGAGGGAGAATGCAAATGCCGTCGAACTCCGCGCCGAAGTTGCCGGCCAAGACGCCGGCCGTGCGCTCTTTCGAACACGAGCAGCGCACTGAGGGGGATGTCGAAGAGGAACTCGAGGAAGGCCTCGAGGATACGTTTCCGGCCAGCGATCCGGTGTCGATCACCGGAACGGCCATTCCCGGCGCGCCGGCAAGACCCGGCAAGGCGAAGAGGGTGGCGGGACAGAAGCGTAAGAAGTGATCTGCACGGCGCGATAAAGCAGGGCTGAGGCCGGCAAGATAGGCGGCCGGAAATTGCTGCCGCCCTTTCGGTTCATCGCCGCATATTATCGCCGGTCGGCTCAGAAGCTGCTGGGCACGATCCACGGGTCGATGCCGATGCCGAGCCTCGGGCCCTTGCTGCCGGCCTTGTGGGTCTCGGTATCGGCATTTTCAAGCGATCCGGTCGGCGCCCAATCGAGCTTCACATCGGTCTTGGTGTCGATGCAGGCCGCTTCTTGCTTGCCTGTCTGATTGCTGCCGGCAATTGCGGCGCCAGAGAGCGCCAGCAGGGCGGCGAGCGTGAGAATTGCCTTCTTCATGATCGGTCTCCGGTTCCAGCTAGTGAATTCGTACATGTACGGTATTGCGTACAGATACGCCCAAGGCTGAGGGAGTTCAAGCAAAAATCGTACACGTACGGAGAAATTAGGCGCAGGAATTGCCGGACGCTCGGCACCGGAGCGCGGATCGTTCGGAGAAAGATTTTACAGATCGGGAGGAGCGCCGCTCCTCAGCAGTTGACCGGCGGGCCGAGGGGCGCAATCTCGTGCGCGGCGATCGCTTCGAGCATGATGTTGCCGATCCGTGTGATGAACGTCGTCTGGTCGCCGAACGGGTAGAACGGGAAGGTGATCAGCAGCGAGATGGCGCCGTGGCCGACCGCCCACAGCATGGTGGCGATGGCGCGCGGATCGCCCTTGAGCCTGCCGGCGGCAACGCAGGCCTCGACCCTCTCGATCAGCACTTTCATCGCCGGGTTGCCGCTCTGCATTTCGGCGAACGTCTTGCCGGCCGGCGGCCTGACTTTTTCGGTCATGAAGACGGTGCGGTATTCGTTGGGATTCTCGAGCCCGAAGGCGGCATATTCGACCAGCACCGCCTTGAGCGCCTCGATCGGGTCGTCGGCCGTATGATTTTCGATGTGCCTGGCCAGGGTCTCGAAGGCGTTTTCGGCCAACGCGAACAGGATGTCCTGCTTGTCGGCGAAATAGGAATAGACCGACATCGGCGCATAGCCGACGCGCTTGGCGAGCTTGCGGATGGTGAGGCCGTCATAGCCTTCTTCCTGGACAAGCTTGTGCGCGGCGTCGACAAGTTCGGAACGCAGTTCGGCCTTTTGTTTTTCGCGGCGCTCCTGGACGCTTAGCTGCAATTGTTCGACTGCCTTTAATAACTGATGGCTGGATGCAGCATATATACGCTGTACGACGTCGGGCAAGGGTGGCACGAAGCAGAAGCTTGACGTCACAAAACGATGTAACCCGGCAATAAAGCCGGCAACATCGGACTGTTACAGACAAACGCTAATTCGCGGCTCTGCAAGAATTGTGATCTGGGAGGCCAACATGGCCCTGACTGAGCTTTCGTCCGGCGTGCCGGACGTGAACCCGCTTTCCCATCGCGCCAGGATGGCGCTCAGGCGCGTCGTCATGGTCGCATGGCTGGCGATCGCGCTCGGCTTCGCCATGGAGGCTCTCATTCTGACCGTCAGATTTGCGGCAGGTTCCTACCCGGCGACGACGCTGATCCTGATCGAACTGGCGCAAGGCGTGACCTGGTCGTTCTTCGTCTGCGCCGGCGTCAGCCTCGGCACGGCGCTCGCTAAAGTGCGAGCCTCGCTCGGCGGCTTAATCAGCGCGATCTCGGCACCGCTGGCCATGGGCATCGCCAAGGGGACGCAAAAGGTCATGGTCAGCGCGCTCGACGCGGCGGCAAAGCCGGCCGTTCTCTCGCTCACGACGCTGGGTGTCCTGCGCGCCATCGAATACGGGCTGCTCGGCTGGATACTGGCATCGCTGGCGTCGAAGGAAGAACCCCGTCCGCTCCATTTCGCGCTGGCAGGCGCCCTGATAGGCGCGGTATTCGGTGGCGGCATCACGGTGCTGACGATTGAGACGGCCGCGGCGAACGACGCTGCTCTGGCACTGCCACAGGCTATCGCAACCGGCCTCAACGAGATCGTGTTCCCAATCGGTTGCTCACTGGTCGTCTACATTGCGCTGCAGGTCAGCCGCCACATGAAGTACGTCGCGGCCGAAGCCAAATAGATTTAGGTTCCCAGGCTTGGATGCCAGTCAGACCGCCTCCGGTTGGCGTTCGATCAGCGTCAGCGTCAGCCAGCGCGCAGTCAGCGCCGGCTTTTTCGAGCCCTCGATCTCGATCGTCACGTCGTGCGCAGTCTGCACCCAGCCCGACGGCCTGACCTTGACGTCGGCCAGCACGAAGCGGGTGCGGATGCGCGAGCCGGTCTTCACCGGCGCCAGGAAGCGCAGCGAATCGAAGCCGTGATTGACGCCCATCTTGCTGTTTTCCAGCGGCGGCATGGTTTCGAAGGTCATTGCCGACAACAGCGAAAGCGACAGGAAGCCGTGCGCGATGGTGCCGCCGAACGGCGTCTCGCGCCTGGCGCGCTCCGGATCGCAATGGATGAACTGATGGTCGTCGGTGGCATCGGCGAACTGGTCGATCATGCGCTGCGTGACCACCCGCCATGGCGACACGCCGACTTCCTTGCCGACGTTGGCCAGAAGCACATCGAGACTGATCGGTTCCACGCTGATGTCCTCCATCTTCACCCCCGGCATTTCACTCGCCGGATGGCGTGCGTCTCATTCCTTGAACAATGTCAGCCCGTGTTGCACCGACTGCCCGCCATCGATCGGCAGGATGGCGCCGGTGACATAGCTGCCGGCACGGCTGCACAAATAGAGCGTTGCGCCGGCAATGTCATCCGGTGCGCCGATGCGGCCGATCGGAACGTGATTGCCGACATGTCTTGCCTGGTCTTCGGTGCCGGTGGCGAAGGCCGTCATCCGGCTCTGGAAAGGGCCGGGCGCAAAGGCGTTGACGGTGATGCGGCGGGCGGCGAACTCGATCGCCAGGATACGCGTCAGATGGTGAACCGCAGCCTTCGAGGCCGAGTAGGAGTAAGCGTCTTCGGCCAAAGGCTGCGTGCCCATCACCGATCCCAGATTGATCACCCGGGCCGGGTCGGCCTCGCTGGCAGCGGCCTCGAGCAGAGGCAGCAATTCGCGCGTCAGATGGAAGACCGCAGTGACGTTGACGCCGAACACCTTGGCCCAGGCATGATAGGGAAAGCTTTCCAGCGGCGCGCCCCAGGAGATGCCGGCATTGTTGACCAGTATGTGCAGCCGTTCGGTCCGCGCCCTGACCTCGGCGACAAGCGCTGCAATGCCGGCCTCGCTCGCGACGTCGCCGGCGAAACCCTCGGCCCGGCCGGATGCGCCAAGCCCGTTCAACTCGCCCGCTACCTTGGCGCAATCCTCGCCCTTGCGCGAGGCGATCATCACAGTGGCGCCGGCCCTGACCAGAGCGGTCGCCGCCATGCGGCCGATGCCGGTCGCGGCGCCGGTGACCAGCGCCGTCTTGCCGGCGACTGAGAACAGCTCGTCCAGATAGCTCATCGAATTCCTCCGCGCAGTTCACCGCTGTTTGATGGTGGGTCAAGGAGCGGCTTCGCGTCGCCAAGGCTAGCCGAACTTCGATCACCCTTGCCACGGGTAAAGTATCTGGACTGGGGCGATGGCACGCTTTGCGGCTGAAATGGTTAAGCCCCAGCGGCAAGGTGGTCATTCGGCCGTGACATGGGTCGGATGAATGATGCAGCCGTCTCCCTAAGCGAGCACCTTGGCCAGCGGTTCATTTCGCGCGTGAAGCAAGTCGTCATTACTCCTCCGCCCAAGCCGCAGGCGGATCTTGAGGACTTGGGACGGTAGCCGAGCGATAGGCAGGACTGACGTTCGTGATCGTGGGGGAGCTATGCCTTCCCGAGGGAGCTGTGGGTAAGAAACAACGCATCGTCCTATTGGCAGCGGTCTTTGCGTCTGTCTTTGGCGTCTTTTTGCTGATCCTGATCCTGCAGATGGTCAGCCTTTTGGTTGACTAGACCCCAACGAAGACCGTTCGCCCGAAGGGCCGCTCTACCGTAGGCTTTCCAACTCGCGGATGCGTTTGGTGCCGTCGGCCTCGAGCTGCCTTGTGACGGCGCCGATCAGCGTTTCGACGACGACGAAAAGTGCGGCGGATGAGTCCCAGGCCGAAGGCACGGCGGTGCGCCCGGCGATGACGTGGCGGGCGAAGCGGGCGATCGGCGACAGCCACTGGTCGGTAAACAGCACGATCTGCACGCCACGCTGGTTGGCCGTCTCGGCGAAGCGGACAAGGCTGTCCTGGTAGCGCCTGATGTCGAAGATCACCAGCACGTCGCGTTTACCCATGTCGATCAGCCGGTCGCGCCAGACGCTTTCCTGCCCGCCGAGGTGAAAAACGTTGGGCTGGATGATGGCGAGGTGGGCGGCCATGTAGCGCGCCAGCGGGTCGGTGAAGCGGCCACCGATCAGGAATGTCTTGCCGCGCCGGTCGGCCAGCTTGGCGACGATGTCGGCAAGCTGCTTATCCGAAAGGTGCCGGAAGGTCTCGCGCATATTGTCGAGCGTCGCTTCCAGCATCGGCGACACGGCGCTGCTGCCCGGCGATGGCGGATTGAGCGTGCGCGAGGCCGGCGACTGCAATTGCGCCGCCAGTTCGTCTTGCAGCGCCGACTGGAATTCCGGATAGTTCTGGAAGCCGAGCCGGGCGACGAAACGCAGGATCGTCGGCGACGATACGCCGGCGGCAGCCGAGAATTCGGCGACCGTCTTCAGCCCGATCAGCGGATAGCTGGCGATCAGCGTTTGCGCTGCGCGCCGCTCGCCGGCCGGCATGGTGCCGATGCGGTCGGAGATCAGTTCGGCAATGCTGGAAACCATGTTTTTCCCCACCCTGGCCGGGCCGTTACCGCATTATCGAAATCGCGTTTGACAAAGGCGGCCAAACTGTATGAAATCATCCGCAGGGACGCAATGAGGCAAAATACGTAACATACGGTACAGCGCTCCCCGGGGACGGCAGACAATGGAGACAGCACGGCCCGCCAGCCTTGCATCGCCTGAAACCGTAAGGGTGACGAACCCCGGCGGATTGAGCCCTTTCGTGCTAACCTGCGACCACGCCTCCAATTTCCTGCCGCCGGAATTCGGAACGCTCGGACTTGCCGCCGAGGAGCTTTCCCGCCACATCGCCTGGGATCCCGGCGCCTTGCCGGTGGCGCGCCGCATGGCCGAGGCACTCGATGCGACGCTGGTCGAGACCTGCATTTCGCGGCTCGTCATCGACTGCAACCGCCCGCTCGATGCACCGGACCTGATAGTGACGGTCAGCGCCAGCGAAAAAACCGTGGTCCCGGCCAATCAGGGGCTTTCGGCCGATCAGCGGGAGGCGCGCATCGCGCTCGCTTGGCGGCCGTTCCACGACCGGATCGCGACGATCATCGACGAGCGCCTGGCGGCCGGACGGGAGACGCGGCTGGTCTCGGTCCATTCTTTCACCCCGGTCTACAAGGGCGGCAGCCGGCCCTGGCATATCGGCGTTATCCACGACGAGGACCGCCGGCTGGCGGCGCCGCTGATCGCGGCGCTGCAGCGGGTCGCCGGCGTCACCGTCGGCGTCAACGAACCCTATTCGCCGGCCGACCGCGTCTATTTCACGCTGGAACGCCATGCCCGCTCGCGCGGGCTGCCCTGCGCAATGATCGAAATCCGCAACGACGAGATCTCCGGCGCAGCCGGGCAGCGGAAATGGGCGGATCTGCTCACGGGTATTTTTCTCAATCTGGAGCCCGAAGCGGCCAAGGCCTCCAGACCAAGCGCAGTCGGAAAGTCAGTTCAATCGGCCAGCTAAGAAACCAAAAGGGGACTTCAAAATGGCAGCACCGGGTTACAGCGAAGGTGACAAGAAGGAGGACCTGAAAGTTCTCCACGGAATGGGCTATGCTCAGGAACTGTCGCGAAGCATGAGCCGCTTCTCGAATTTCGCGATCTCGTTCTCGATCATCTGCATCCTCTCAGGCGGCATCAATTCCTTCGCGCAGGCGACATCGTCCATCGGTGGCGCCGGCGCTGGTATCGGCTGGATCGTCGGGTGCATGGTTTCGGGATTTTTCGCGCTCGCCATGGCCCAGATCGCCTCGGCATTTCCGACCGCCGGCGGCCTCTATCACTGGGCATCCATTCTGGGGAACCGTTTCACTGGCTGGCTTACCGCATGGCTCAATTTGCTCGGCCTGATCACCGTGCTCGGCGCGATCAACATCGGAACGTCTTTGTTTTTCTACGGGACCTTCGGCGCAGGGCTTACCACCGACGGTGTTGCGTCTCCGGCTCAAGTCGTTGGTTTTGTTGCCATTATCACGGTCCTTCAGGCGCTGTTCAACCATTTCGGCATCAAGCTGACCGCCATGCTGACGGATGCGTCCGGCTTCCTGATTCTCGGAGCGACGGCGGTGCTGATCGTCGCCTGCCTGGTGTTTGCTCCAGCGATCGACATCACCCGGTTGTGGACGTTCACGAACTATTCGGGCGATGCGGGCGGCGGTGTTTTCCCGCAGTCCGATTCCATGACGTATCTCTTCCTGCTCTGCCTGCTGCTGCCGGTTTACACCATTACTGGCTATGATGCGTCGGCGCATACCTCGGAAGAAACGTTGAGGGCGGCGCACTCGGTTCCGCGGGCAATCGTTTCATCCGTGCTCTGGTCGTCGCTGATCGGCTGGGTGATGCTGTGCGCGATCGTGCTGGCAATTCCGGATATGGCGGCAGGCGCCAAGCAAGGGTGGGCCGTGTTCTTCGAAACCATGAACGCGATCTTGCCAGGATGGTTAAAGACACTGCTCTATCTGGCCATCCTGATCTCGCAGTTCCTCTGCGGCCTCGCTACGGTGACCTCGGCCTCGCGCATGCTGTTTGCCTTCTCTCGCGACGGCGGCATGCCGGTCGGTTCGGCCGGGCTCGCCAAAGTCAGCCCAACCTGGCGCACGCCGGTCAATGCCATCTGGACAGCTGCGATCCTCGAGATCATCTATGTCTTTCTTGCCCAGTTCATTTCGATCGGCGGCACCAACATCTACACCATCGTCGTCAATTCGACGCTGGTGTTCCTGTTCCTGTCCTTCACCATTCCGATCGCGCTCGGCATGATGGCTTTCGGAACGGCGAAATGGCCGAATCCCGGCCCATGGAATCTCGGTGCCGGCCTGTTCAAGCTGTTTTGCATCCTGTCGGTCATCGGCATGGCGATCATCTTCTACATCGCCATCCAGCCGCCGAACGACAAAGTGCTCTATATCACCCTGGGCTTCATTGTACTGACTGCGGTGCTTTGGTTCGGTTTCGAGAACCGCCGCTTCCAGGGTCCGCCCATCGGCGACCAGATCGCGAAGCGCCAGGCGGCGATCAAGGCAGCCGAGATAGCTGTCGGCGAAGCCGGCGCCTGACGCTCTCTCATGACCATGGCCGGCATCGCGCCGGCCATGGTTTCATTCCCTTTTCAAAACGACAAGCGCTGGAGTGCCGTAAGAATGGCCGGAAATTTCTCGTTCGATCAGTTGAAGCAAGCGGTTTCCAGCGGTGAGGTCGACACCGTGCTGGCCTGCATCGTCGACATGCAGGGGCGGCTTGTGGGAAAGCGGTTCCTGGCCCGGTACTTCGTCGATTCCGCGCATGACGAGACGCATGGTTGCAACTACCTGCTGGCCGCCGATATCGATATGGAACCGGTGCCCGGCTACAAGGCGGCGAGCTGGTCGAAGGGTTATGGCGATTTCGTCATGAAGCCGGACCTTGCGACGCTGCGGCGCATTCCGTGGCTGGAGAAGACGGCGCTGGTGATCTGCGACGTGCTCGACCACCACACCCATGACGACCTGGCGCATTCGCCGCGCGCCATGCTGAAGAAGCAGGTCAAGCGGCTGCAGGAGCGCGGCTATATCGGCTATTTCGCGTCCGAGCTCGAATTCTACCTGTTCAGCGAGACCTACGATTCCGCCCGCAGGAAGCACTGGCAGGGCCTCGAGACGGCATCGCCCTATATCGGCGACTACCAGATCGGCATCACCACCAAGGAAGAAGGCGTCATGCGCCGGCTGCGCAACGAAATGGAGGCGGCCGGCATTCCGATCGAGAATTCCAAGGGCGAGTGGGGTCCCGGCCAGGAAGAGATCAATGTTCGCTATGCTGAAGCGCTCGACATGGCCGACCGCCACGTCATCCTGAAGAACGGCGCCAAGGAAATCGCCGAGTCCGAAGGCAAGGCGATCTCGTTCATGGCCAAGTACAATTACGGGCTCGCCGGCAATTCCAGCCACATCCACAATTCGCTGTGGAGCGCCGACGGCAAGACGCCGTTGTTCTACGACAAAAATGCCGAGTGGACGCTGTCGACGCTCGGCCAGCAATGGGCAGCCGGCCAGCTCAAATATGCCAAGGAATTCACCTGGTTCCTGGCGCCCTACATCAACTCCTACAAGCGCTTCCAGGCCGGCACCTTTGCGCCGACCAAGATCATGTGGAGCGAGGACAACCGCACCGCCGGTTTCCGTCTTTGCGGCGAGGGCACCAAGGGCATCCGCATGGAATGCCGCATCGGCGGTGCCGATTTGAACCCCTATCTGGCTTTCGCCGCGCTGATCGCGGCCGGGCTTGCCGGCATCGATGAAAAGCTTGAACTGCAGAAGCCCTTCGTCGGCGACGCCTACCAGGCCTCGCAGTTGCCTGAAATTCCAAAGACATTGCGCGACGCTACCGCGACGCTGGTGGAATCGAAGATGCTGAGGCAGGCACTCGGCGACGATGTGCTGGAACACTACGTCCACACGGCACACTGGGAACAGTTCGAATACGACCGCCGGATTACGGACTGGGAACTGCACAGGGGGTTCGAGCGGTATTAAATGACCTGGCAATGTCGGCGCCGCCCGTCCCTCACCTTTACCCGCTCGCTGTGAAGAACGGGACCAACGCCGGTGTTTCGTCCCTTCCAGAGCGGCGTGACCAACGAGAATTATTGTAGAATGCGAGGACCCAAGGCATGACCGAAACGGTCAAGATAAAATCCCCCATCGACGGTTCGATCTATGCCGAACGGCCTCTGGCCACGGACCAGGCGATCGGTGCCGCGGTCGAGCGCGCCAAGGCGGCGCAGGAGAAGTGGGCGCAGACGCCGGTCGTCGAGCGCGGCAAGTACATGCTTGCCATGCTGGAAGCGCTGGTCGCCATGAGCGACGAGATCGTGCCGGAGATCGCCTGGCAGATGGGCCGGCCGGTGCGCTATGGCGGTGAGTTCGGCGGCGTCAGGGAACGCGTCAGCTACATGGTCGAGATCGCCGAGGCGGCACTGAAGCCGGTCATGGCCTCCAACCCGAAGGACGGCTTTCGCCGCTATGTGAAGAAGGTGCCGCTCGGCGTGGTCATGGTGATCGCGCCGTGGAACTATCCCTATCTCACTGCCGTCAACACGATCGTGCCGGCGCTGATGGCGGGCAGCGCCGTCATCCTCAAGCACGCGGCACAGACATTGTTGGTCGGCGAACGGTTTCAGCAGGCGTTCGACAGAGCCGGCCTGCCCAAGGGCCTGTTCCAGAACCTCGTTCTGAACCATGCGCAGACCGAAAGGCTGCTCGGCTCCGGCAAGATCGACCATGTCAACTTTACCGGCTCGGTCGCCGGCGGCCGCGCCATCGAAAAGGCGGCGGCGGGCACCTTCATGACGCTCGGCCTCGAGCTTGGCGGCAAGGATCCGGCCTATGTGCTGCCGGACGCCAAGATGGACCATGCCGTTGCCAATCTGGTCGACGGCGCCTTCTTCAATTCCGGCCAGTGCTGCTGCGGCATCGAGCGCGTCTATGTCCACGAGAAGGTCTACGACGAATTCGTCGAAGGCTTCATCGCCGAGACCAGGAACTACGTCGTCGGCAATCCACTCGACCAGGCGACCACCATGGGGCCGATGGCGCAGGCGCGCTTCGCCGACCTGATCCGCGAGCAAAAGGCGGAGGCGCTACGCAAGGGCGCCAAGGCGCACATCGACATGAAGGTGGCTAACGACAGGCAAGGCTCGCCCTATCTGGCGCCGGAAGTGCTTACCCAGGTCGACCACCAGATGAGCGTGATGCGCGAGGAAAGCTTTGGCCCGATCGTCGGTATCATGAAGGTGCGCAACGATGAGGAGGCGATCGCGCTGATGAACGACAGCCCCTATGGGCTGACGGCCTCGATCTGGACGCGCGACACGGACCATGCGGCGGCGATCGGCGACCGCGTCGAGACCGGCACCGTGTTCATGAACCGCTGCGACTATCTCGATCCGGCGCTGGTCTGGACCGGCGTCAAGGACACCGGCAAGGGTGCGGCACTGTCGGCCATCGGCTACGACAATCTGACCAGGCCGAAATCATACCATCTGCGCGAGGTGATCTAAGGTGGCGATCGGCAAGCCAACGATCGCTGTTGAGAGGGAGTAATGGCGGATACGCAACAATCGGCGCTGCCGGATCGTGAAGGTCCCGAGGGTATCGGCGGCTGGCTTGTCCTGCCGATGCTCGGGTTGATGCTCACCCCGATACTAGGGTTGGTACAATTGCACAATACCGACTATCTCGGCATGTTACAGAACTGGCAGGCCTTCAGTTTGTCCCAAGGTGTGCTGATTGTTGCCGAATTGGTGATATCCGGCATACTAAACCTTACAGCCCCGGCCCTATTATTGTTCTTCATGTTCAAGCGCTGGCAGA
This sequence comes from Mesorhizobium sp. M1217, assembly GCF_040318275.1. Classification (NCBI taxonomy): domain Bacteria; kingdom Pseudomonadati; phylum Pseudomonadota; class Alphaproteobacteria; order Hyphomicrobiales; family Phyllobacteriaceae; genus Mesorhizobium; species Mesorhizobium sp. M1217. Next base: position 38,766 of record NZ_JAMYMA010000003.1, read on the forward strand.
TATTCCCCGGCTGGTACATGATTTGGGCATTCGCGATGCCGATATATTCCGTTGTCGATTCATGGGCCGGGTATCTGGCTTTTCCCGACAGCTTTCCAACGCTGGATGATGCGTTCGATAAAGAAACGATGCGCGACATTTACCGTTCGGTCTGGGCCGCAGCCATCTGGATTCCGTACATGATGCGGTCAGACCGTGTGGCCAATACCTTTGTGAATTAACGACATCCGAGAGCATGAAAGCAGTCAGAAGGTCGAAATGACAAAACTCGTTTCCAAATGGAATTACCCTACGACCGTCCGCTTCGGCGCCGGACGCATCAAGGAACTGCCGGAGGTGCTGGCGGCGACCGGCATCAAGCGGCCGCTGTTCGTCACCGACCCGGGACTGGCCAAGCTGCCGGTGGTGGCCTCGACGCTGAAGATCCTCGACGACGCCAAGGTGCCGTATGGCGTGTTTTCCGAGGTCAAGCCGAACCCGGTCGATTCCAACCTGACCGCCGGCATCGCCGTGTTCAAGAAGGGCAAGCATGACGGCGTCATCGCCTTTGGCGGCGGCTCGGCGCTCGACCTCGGCAAGCTGATCGCCTTCCAGGCAGGGCAGACGCGACCGGTCTGGGATTTCGAGGATGTCGGCGACTGGTGGACGCGCGCCGATGCCGATGCGATCGCGCCGATCATCGCGGTGCCGACCACGGCCGGCACCGGCTCGGAGGTCGGCCGCGCCGGCGTCATCACCAATGAAGCGACCCACACAAAGAAGGTCATCTTCCATCCGAAACTTTTGCCGGCGATCGTCATTGCCGATCCGGAACTGTCGGTCGGCATGCCCGGTTTCATCACCGCCGGCACCGGTATGGATGCGCTCGCCCACTGCCTCGAAGCCTATTGCGCGCCGGGCTATCACCCGATGGCCGACGGCATCGCCGTGGAAGGCATCAGGCTGGTCTTCGAAAACCTGCCGAAAGCCTATGCCAACGGCAAGGATCTGGTCGCCCGCGCCAATATGATGAGCGCCGCTGCGATGGGGGCCGCCGCCTTCCAAAAGGGCCTTGGCGCCATTCATTCGCTGTCGCATCCGATCGGCGCGCTTTACGACACCCACCACGGCATGACCAACGCAGTGTTCATGCCCTATGTGCTGGCCTTCAATCGCGAGGCGATCGAGCCGCGCATCGCCCGGCTCGCCGCCTATTGCGGCATCAAGGGCGGTTTCGACGGCTTTGCCAAGGCGATCGTCAAGCTGCGCAAGGAGCTCAAGGTGCCGCACGCGCTGCCCGGCCTGATCAAGGGGCTCGACATGGACAAGAAGCGCAAGGGCCTGATCGCCGACATGGCGGTGGTCGATCCGACCGCCGGCGGCAACCCGGTCAAGCTGACCAAGAAGGCGGCGCTGACGCTGCTGGAAAACGCCATCGCCGGCGCCGTCTGAGGCAACTTCAGCATTGCAAATCCATTTGGGAAAAAAGAGGCGAAGAAAGGGGGAAAGGATGAAAGGCAAGGCCGAAACTAGTTAGCCGGAAAAATAACGGCGTAGCGATTGCTACAGCCGGTTAAAAAGAGTTTACTTTTTCGTACTGCAGGGCATCGCTTTCACAAAGCTTTCATCTGGCTGTCACACGAAAACGATACCGCATCGCAGGCGTCCAACGGCGTCAGTTCAACGGAGAGAACACATGTTCAAATTCACGGGAAAACTGCTTTCCCTTTCGGCCGTCGCCCTGATGGCGACCTCTGCCATCTCGTCGGCCCAGTCCATGGATGAACTGGTCGCCGCAGCCAAGGCGGAAGGCCAGCTCACCACGATCGCGCTGCCGCACAGCTGGTGCGGCTATGGCGACGTCATCGCCGGCTTCAAGGCAAAATATCCGGGGATCACCGTCAACGAACTCAATCCCGATGCCGGCTCCGGCGACGAGATCGAGGCGATCAAGGCCAACAAGGACAATAAAGGCCCGCAGGCGCCTGATGTCATCGACGTCGGCCTGTCTTTCGGCCCGTCCGCCAAGGCAGATAACCTGATCCAACCCTACAAGGTGTCGACCTGGGATACGATCCCTGACAGCGCCAAGGATGCCGATGGCTTCTGGACCGGCGACTACTACGGCGTGCTCGCCTTCGGCGTGAACAAAGCCGTCGTGCAGAACGCGCCACAGGACTGGGCTGACCTGCAGAAGCCGGAATATGCCAACTCGGTGGCGCTCGCCGGTGACCCGCGCACGTCGAACAACGCCGTCATGTCGGTCTACGCTTCGGGCCTCGCGGCTGGCGGTACCGGCGGCCAGGACGCCGCCGCCAAGGGTCTGCAATTCTTCAAGCAGCTCAACGATGCCGGCAACTTCGTGCCGGTCGACGCTGAAGCGGCAGCTGTCGCCCAGGGCACGACGCCGATCGTGATGAACTGGGACTACAACCTGCTTGCCATGCGCGACAAGATGGCCGGCAATCCGGAAATCGAAATCGTCGTGCCAAAGGGAGCGGTGGTCGCAGGCGTCTACGTTCAGGCGATCAGTGCCTATGCGCCGCACCCGAATGCCGCCAAGTTGTGGATGGAGTATCTCTATTCGGACGAAGGCCAGCTCGGTTGGCTGAAGGGCTACTGCCACCCGATCCGCTTCAACGATCTCGCCAAGAAGGGCGTGATCCCGAAGGAGATGCTGGACAAGCTGCCGGCCGCCGAGAACTATGAAAAAGCGGTCTTCCCTACTTTGGAGGAACAGAATGCTGCCAAGAAGGAAATCAGCACGAACTGGGATGCCATCGTTGGCGCCGTCGTGAAGTAATTCATAGGGCGCTGGGCGGTTCGCCGCCCGGCGCCCTATGCCAACTTCGGGAACTCCATGGCAGATTCCACAATGTCCCAGACAGCCAGCGTCAGTCCTGGCGCGCCGGAGATCAGCCGCCTTCGGCTGCCACTGCATTGGTTAGGCGTAACTCCGTTCTTCATTTTCGCGCTGCTCTTTCTGATCTTGCCCACGGTAGGGCTGATCGCGGGCGCGTTCAAAAATGCAGCTGGCGACTATACGCTCGATAACATCATAGCGTTGTCGCAACCCAAGCTCGCGGCGGCCTATTGGGTATCCATTCAGATCAGCTTTGTTTCTGCGATCCTTGGCGCCTTGATCGGCCTGGCAATGGCCGTGGCAGTCGTTCGCGGAGGTTTGCCGTCGTGGTTACGCTCGGCGACCTTGACCTTCTCGGGCGTCGCCTCGAATTTCGCCGGCGTGCCGCTGGCATTCTCGTTCATCGCGACGCTAGGTCGGCTCGGAGTGGCGACAATCCTGTTGCGAGACATTTTCGGCATCAACATCTATTCGCTCGGCTTCAGTATCTTTTCGTTTTGGGGCCTAATCCTCACCTACCTTTATTTCCAGATTCCATTGATGATTGTCATCATCACGCCGGCGGTCGATGGGCTGAAGAAGGAATGGGGTGAAGCTGCCGCCACGCTCGGCGCAAGCAATTGGCAATATTGGCGCATGGTGGTCATCCCGGTCTTATGGCCGAGTTTTCTCGGTACGACGGTCCTCCTCTTTGCCAACGCGTTCGGGGCGGTCGCAACAGCCTATGCACTGACGGGGCCGTCACTCAACATCGTGCCCATCCAGCTGTTCGCGCAGATTCGCGGCGACGTGCTTTACAATCCGAATCTAGGCTACGCGCTTGCATTCGGCATGATAGTCATCACCGGCTTGGCCAACCTCTTCTATATCTTGTTCCAACGGCGAGCCGAGCGGTGGCTGAAATGAAGCAAGGCAGCCGCTTTTGGGCTTGGCTCGTTTTTGGCGTGGGAACCGCCTATTTTGTCCTGCCGCTTTTGGCGACCTTTGAATTCTCCTTGCGTAAGCGGCGCGGGGAATACTCCTTTGACGCCTACCGCTCAGTCTTCGAAGATCCGAATTTCCAGACGACATTTACCTACTCCGTCGTTGTGGCGGTTTTCACCATTCTTTTAGGCGTGCTCCTCGTTGTCCCGACGGCCTACTGGATTCGGCTGCGGCTACCGAATCTGCGGCCGCTCGTAGAGTTCATCACTCTGCTGCCGCTGGTTATTCCCGCTATCGTCATCGTCTTCGGCTACATCAGAATGTTCGGTTCGAATTCAACGCTGCCTTTCCTGGCGACAGCGCGCGGCACCGATGTTCTGCTGGTCATCGGCTATGCAGTGCTGGCGCTGCCTTATATGTACCGGGCGGTCGATACCGGTCTCAGGACCATCGACGTCAGAACGCTCACCGAAGCCGCACAAATCCTCGGCGCCGGCTGGACCACCATCATCGCCCGCATCATCCTGCCGAACGTACTGATCGCCGTCTTATCCGGCGCGTTCCTGAGTTTTGCCATCGTCATCGGCGAGTTCACCATGGCCTCGCTGTTGAATCGCCCAGCCTTCGGCCCCTATCTGCAGAACATCGGCGCCAACAGTGCCTATGAGCCGTCGGCACTGGCGATCATTTCGTTCGCCATCACCTGGGGCTGCATGTCGCTGATCCAGATCCTGTCGCGCTTCGCGCCGAAATCGGCAAACCGCCCGAACTGATCGAAAGAAAAAGTCATGGCCGAGCCATTCCTCTCAATACAGCAGGTGCAAAAATCCTTCGGCGCCACCACCGTGGTGCAGGATTTCAACCTCGACGTCGAGCCGGGCGAATTCGTCTCCTTCCTCGGGCCATCGGGCTGCGGCAAGACGACGGTGCTGCGCATGGTCGCCGGCTTCGAGGAGCCGAGCGCCGGCAAGATCGTGGTGGCCGGCAAGGACATCACCCGGCTCAAGCCCAACCAGCGCAATGTCGGCATGGTGTTCCAGGCTTACGCGCTGTTTCCGAATCTGACCGTGGCGCAGAACATCGGCTTCGGGCTGAAGGTCGCGGGCATGCCCAAGCCCGATGCCGACAGGCGCGTTGCCGAGATGCTCGACCTCATCAAGCTGCCGCAGATGGGCGATCGCTATCCCTATCAGCTCTCCGGTGGCCAGCAGCAGCGTATCGCGCTGGCGCGGGCCATCGCGCCGAAGCCGAAGCTCCTGCTGCTCGACGAGCCGTTGTCGGCGCTCGATGCCAAGGTGCGCGTGTCGCTGCGCGAGGAAATCCGCTCGATCCAGAAGAAGCTCGGCATCACCACCATCTTCGTCACCCACGACCAGGAAGAGGCGCTGTCGATTTCCGACCGCATCGCTGTGATGTATGGCGGCAAGGCCGAGCAAGTCGGCACGCCGTTCGAGATCTACAACCGGCCGGCAACCAAATTCGTCGCCAATTTCGTCGGCACGCTGAACGTGCTGGAAGGCACGGTCACCGACGCGGCTTCGGGCAAGGTGCGCGTCAACTCGCAAGAGGTCTCGCTCAAGGGCAAGCTCAACGGCTCGAAGTCCGGGGACACGCTGTCACTGGCGTTGCGGCCCGAGGCGATCTCGCTCGGCCGCCACCCCGGCCGCGACTCCAGCCTTTCGGGCGAAATCGCCGAGGTGCATTTCCTCGGTTCGGTGATCCGGGTGCGCGTCGGCATCGGCGGCAGCACGGTCTCGCTAGACACATTCAACAGCCCGGCAACGCCGCCGCCTGCCGTCGGCGAAAAGGCCGAGATTTCGTTCTCGTCCGGCGACATGCTTGTGCTGCATTGAGGCAGTTCTGGAAAAACTGTTCCACATTTTCCTGGGATCGCCTTCAGGCGATCCGCCAATAGACAGGCGGATTTGCCTCGGCGCGAGCAAAAGAACCGGATCTGCTCAGACCCAAGCTTGGTAGCGTGACAATTGTCGATCGGACGAATATACGGAGGTCGCGACGGTGTGATTTCCTGTGCTCCACATTTAGTCAGGGAATGTTGCAATCGCGGTCAATCTCATGCGTCAAAGAGACAAGCAGACCGCCAAGGGAAACCCGCTGGGGAGTGAAGATTGATCCTTGAATTGGAATTGTCTGCAGCCGGTTTTGTGACCTGCAGTTTGGGACATTTTGGCTGATGGGCTCCAGCAATTTCCTGGACTCTGAAGACGCTGTGCGCAGGTTGCCTGGTCATCCGGAACAGGCCGACTTGGCGCGCGCAGCGTATTTCCATCAACTGAAATCGATGCCGGCGCGCCGCTATCATGGAAGTGCCGAGTTGCGCCGCAATTTGCCGAAGCAGCTTGGGCGAGCCTTTGATCTCGGGGTGGGCAATGGAACCCTGTCTCTTGCGTCGGCGGCCGATGGATGGCAGGTCACGGCGGTTGAGCCGGACCCTAGCGCGTTGACCGGAACTGATGCGATTCGGGCGCCCGCCAGAAACACCGGTACGCGCATTGATGTCGTCGAAGCCGGTCACCTGGTATCGTTCATTTGTGAAAAGGAAGATCGTGATGTCGGCTAAAGGGGTCGAAGAAGCGCGGCCGATAACAGTCACTGATACCGCGGCTGACATCTACTCGGACAGTCAGTACCTTGCCAACAATCCTGACTGGCATCTGGCCGATACAGCCTGGAAGGCGCGCGAGATCGCAAACATCCTGGAGCGCAACAATGTTGTCTGGCGCGACGCCGTCGAGGTCGGCTGCGGCAGCGGCGGCATCGTCGGCAAATTGGCCGCGCAATATCCGGGCAGACCTATTCATGGATACGATATTTCCGAAGACGCAGCAAAACTCTGGCCGCTGCAAAAGGCGTCTGGCGCGATCTTCCACCACGAGGATTTTCTGGCGACCAAGTCAGTGCATGACCTTGTCATGCTGATCGACGTCTTCGAACATGTCGAAGACTATATGGGCTTTTTGCGGGCACTGCGCCCGCACGGCCGCTATCACGTTTTTCATATTCCTTTGGACCTTCACGTCCAGGGACTGGTTCGGCGAGCTTACATGCACGCACGTCAGAAGGTGGGGCATCTCCATTATTTCACGCGCGAGACCGCGCTTGCGACGCTTGAGGACACGGGTTACACGGTGGTCGATTGGCACTTTACCGACGTGGCGGGCGAAGCCAACGTTTCCACGAGGCCTCTGCGCACCAAATTGCTCAATCCAGTGCGCAAACTGATAGGCAGCGTTGCCCCCGCTACCAGCGCGCTGCTGCTGGGCGGCTTTTCCCTCATGGTGCTCTGCCGGCCGCGCGATGATCCGTCCGCCCCGGCTGCCATGCCCTTGTGAACTTCAGATAGCCGGAGAGAAATCCTGATGACGAATCCCCAACGCGTCCTCGTTACGGGCGGAGCTGGTTTCATAGGCTGGCGGTGCGCGCGAAATCTCGCCAAGGACGGCGCTCGGGTGTTGATCGCCGATAATCTTTCGGTCGGCATGCCGATGCCTGACATGGACGGATGCGAGACGCGGGAGATCGACATCCGCGACAAGAGTGGGATGGTAGAGTTGGCTGAGGGTTTCAAGCCCGACACCATTATCCACCTGGCGGCTATTCACCACATTCCGACATGCGAGCGACAGCGCGCCTATGCGTTGGACGTGAACGTGGTCGGCACCGAAATCGTCCTCGATGCTGCTGAAAAGGCTGGTGTCGGAACGGTCGTGCTGGCGTCCAGCGGCGCGGTGTACGACTGGGTCGATGCCCCGCTCGACGAGGATGCGACCAGGACCTGGCCTTGCGACAACTATGCTCTGTCCAAGCTGACCAATGAAAGCCAGCTTCGTTTCTGGGCCGACAGGACCGGCGGGAGGGGGCGTGTGGCGCGCATCTTCAACACTATCGGCCATGACGACCCCAATGCGCATCTCATTCCCGATATTCTCAACCAGCTCTACAATGCCAAGGGCCAGGCCAGGATCGCATTGGGCAATCTGAAACCGCGGCGCGACTACATCCATGCGGAGGATACCGCTGCCGGGGTGGCGGCTTTGGCCGGCGACACTGGTGAGGCGAGTTTCGATGTCATGAATATCGGTTCCGGCAGGGACGCATCGGTGGAGGAGCTTGTTCGCCTGATCGGAGCGGCGATGAAGGTCGATATCGAGATCGTCGAGGACAAGGCGCGCTTACGCAGGGTCGACCGCGCAACGCAACTGGCCAAGGTGGACAAGATCGGAAATCGAGTTGGCTGGTCCGCCAGATCTTGATCCGGCCCCGCATATAGCAAGGCAGGCGGAAGTGATCGCACGGTATGAACTGCCGCAGCGTTATTTCTACCTACCGAACCAGTTCTGGTCGCACAAGAACCATGGGCTTGTGATCAAAGCATTGGCGCACATATCGGCAAATGGCGGGCTTGATAAGGTTGCCCCCGTGATCTTGACCGGGCGAACCGAAGACCCGCGCAATCCCCGACATTTCGACCAGTTGCTGGCTAGCGCCAGGGAGGCCGGCGTGTCGGGTCATTTCCGTCATCTGGGCCTTGTGCCTTACGAGGATGTGTTCGGCCTCAACGCTGCTTCCGATGCTCTCATCAATCCTTCGCTGTTCGAGGGCTGGTCAACCACGGTCGAGGAAGCCAAGGCGCTCGGCACACGGATGCTCCTCTCGGATATCAGCCTTCATCGGGAGCAGGCGCCAAACGCGACGTTCTTTCCGGTCGACGATGCCGTGGCGTTAGCGTCCGCCATGGTCACCATGTCTCAGGGACCGGCGCGAACGCATGAAAAGGCCGAAAAGCTGCGTGCCGATCATGCGGCGCGTCGCCAGATGTATGCGGACGCGCTTCTTGGAGCATTCCAGCGCGCCGCCGCAGTTCGCTGACCGCCCTCAGTCATGATCGAACCGTCCAGGCCCCTGCCGTCGGTCGCTTTTCACGGTTATAACTGGGCATGGCGCTTTTTGAACTGACCCTTGTTCTTCTCCTGGCCGCGGTCGCCCTGACGGCGTTGTCACGGCGTCTGCAGATTCCCTATCCTTCGTTGCTGGCGCTGGCCGGCGCCGGCATAGCCTTCCTGCCGTTTGCACCGACCATCGAGATCGACCCGGAGCTGGCGCTCGCTCTGTTCATCGCGCCGGTGCTGCTCGACGCGGCCTATGACACGTCGCTGCGCGATCTCAACCGCTACAAGGTTTCGCTCATCCTGCTGGCGCTCGGCGCCGTCATCTTTACCACCGTGACCGTGGCATTTGTCGGTTGGACGATGGCAGGCCTGCCCATTGCCGCGGCCATAGCACTTGGGGCGATCGTGGCGCCGCCCGATGCCGTCGCAGCCGCGGCCGTGCTCGGACAGTTCAAGGTGCCGCACCGCATCACCGCCATCCTGGAAGGCGAGAGCCTGCTCAACGACGCCACGGCGCTGTTGATCTACAGGATGTCGGTTTCCGCAGCCGCCGGCTCCATCCTGTTGAGCAGTGCCGTACCAATGATCCTGCTGTCGACGGTCGGCAGCCTTGCCGCAGGCTATGTGCTCGGCCGGTTGTCTCTCGCGATACTCGGCCGCATCGACGACCCGGCGAGCGGCACCGTGGTGCAATTCGCCTCAACGTTCGGCGTCTGGATCCTGGCCGACAGGATAGGGCTTTCCGCCATCATCACGATCGTCGTCTATGCCATGACGATCGCACGTACGTCGCCGCGCCGCATGCCGGCAAGGAATCGTGTCAGTTCCTACTCGGTCTGGGAGACGGCGGTGTTCGTGCTCAATGTCTTGGCCTTCGTTCTGATGGGACTTCAGGCACGGTTGATCGTCGGCCGCCTTGCTGAGCAGGGGCAGGTCGAAGCATTCATCTTCGCCGCAGCCGTGCTGGCTGTCGTCATCGTCTCGCGGCTGGTCTGGGTGCTGGGCTGTGGCGCGATCCTCAGAAGGCTGGCACGTCTGGGCGATGAGGACAGGCGGAGAGACGCTCCGACATTTCGCGGCGGCGTGCTCATCGGCTGGTGCGGCATGCGCGGCCTGGTGACGCTTGCGGCAGCCTTCGCCTTGCCGGCCGATTTTCCCGGCCGCGACCCGATCGTGCTCGCCGCTTTCACTGTCGTGCTCGGCACGCTGGTGCTGCAAGGCGTCAGCCTGAAGCCGTTGCTGCTTCTGCTCAATTTCGACCCCGACCAGACCGTCGACCGGGAGGTCGCGCAGGCGCGCGTCGCCATCATGCAGGCGGCGCTGGACGTGCTCAGCGGCAAGACATCGAGTGCGGCAGGGGCGGTGCGCGAGCAATATGCGGCGCAGCGCGCCATCGCCGAAAACCCGGAGGATGCCCAGGCCGCGACCGAGTATGACAGATTGCGTCTTTATGCCATCAAGAGCCAGCGCGATGCGCTGGAGCGTTTGCGCATCGACGGAACGATCGGCGACGAAGCCTACCACCGCCTCGAGGAAGAAATCGACTGGTCGGAACTGGCAGCATCCCCGCCCGGTCGGTTCCAGCCGCTGACCACTTAGCATCTGGCCCAAGCTCCCTCCGCCCGGCTGCACATTGCAAGGCTGTCAGCGAACGGCTACTGCCAGCAGGAAACTGAGCCGGATAAGCAATGAAGCTGGTCAGCTACAACATCCAGTACGGCTTCGGCAGCGATGGCCGCTACGATCTGGCGCGCTGCGCCAAGGTCGTTGCCGGCGCCGACATCATCGCCTTGCAGGAAGTGGAGCGGCACTGGTTGCGCAGCAACGAGGACGACCAGCCGGAACTTCTTTCGCAATTGCTGCCCGACTATCATTGGGCCTATGGCCCGGCCTTCGACATGGATGCCAGCCAACGGCGTGAAGGCCGCGTCGTCAACCGCCGGCGGCAATTCGGCACCATGCTTTTGTCGAAGCTGCCGATCGTCTGGTCGCGGCTGCACACGCTGCCGCTCAGGCGCACGCTGCGGCCGCTCAACACCCGGAATGCCGCACTTGAGTGCATGATCCGCACCCCCACCGGCCCGGTGCGGTTCTTCTCGCTGCATCTGGCGCATATCGCGGCCGAGGAGCGGCTGGAGCAGATCGAATACCTGCTCGCCGAGCATGACCGGGCGCCGTCCGAGGGCGGACCATGGAGCGGCGCCGACGATGAGCCGGCGCGCAACTGGAGCAATGGCGAACAGGAGCCGGAAAACCCGCTGGCGGCGATCTGGATGGGCGACTTCAACATGGAGCCGGGCAGCGCCGAGTACCGCCGCATCGCCGGCAGCGCGCCCTATCATCGCGGTGCCGCCTATCTCGACGGTTTTGTCGATGCTGCCGCCGTCGCCATGGAACCGACGGCGGATTTCCACACCCATGTGAAGACCATCGACGGCAGAGTGGCAAAGCGCCGGCTCGACCATTGCTTCGTCGGCGGCATGTTTGCCGGGCGCGTGCGTTCGGTCAGTGCCGATATCGGCCAAATCGCCTCCGACCATTTTCCGCTCTGGGTCGATATCGACATGGAAACGCCGGTAGCCACCGGGATCGGCGGCGGATGAGCCGCCGATGAGCCTGTTTGTCTTTTTCGCGGTGCTTGCCGCTGCGGCCATGCATGCGATCTGGAATGCGCTGGTCAAGGTCCATCTCGACCGTTTCCTGTCGATTACGCTGATGACGGCCGGCATGGGTGCCGCCGCGCTGGTGACGTTGCCTTTCGTCGAGGTGCCGAAGCCGGAAGTGTGGCCATACATCCTCGCCTCGGTTGTCTTCCACATGGGCTACAGGACGTTCCTGATCGGTGCCTACAAGGCCGGCGATTTCGCCCAGACCTATCCGCTGGCGCGCGGCGCCGCGCCGCTATTGGCTGCTTTGGGGGGCATTGTGGTTGTGGCCGAGATGCCGGCGCCGCTCGCTATCGTCGGCATCGTCTTGTTGTCGGCGGGCACGCTGGTGCTGTCGTTTCGCGGCGGCGCGCATCTGGAGAAGTTGAACCTGCGCGCCGTCGGCTTCGCGCTGGGCACATCGATCTTCATCGCCAGCTATACGCTGTCGGACGGCAGCGGCGCGCGGCTCGCCGCCACCGCGTCGAGTTATGCGGCCTGGCTGTTCGTCTGCGACGCGCTGTGGGCGCTGGTGCTGTGCGTCGTCTTTCGCGGCCCACGGGCGCTGCCGGTGCTGGCGCGCGACTGGAAGGCGGGAATCTATACCGGCGTGCTCAGCGGCGGCGCCTACTGGATCGTGATGTGGGCGATGACCAAGGCGCCGATCGCCTCGGTGGCGTCGCTGCGCGAAACATCGATCCTGTTCGCCATGATGATCTCGGTGTTCGCGCTCGGCGAGAAGATGACGGCATGGCGAGGTGCTGCGGTGCTTAGCATCGTCGCCGGCGTCGTTGCGCTGAGACTGGGATAGTCACGCGATCTCCAGGTCGAATACCATCAGCCCGTCCGTGCCACCTTCGAGCGCCGCGACCAGTCTCGCGCCGGCTCGCTGGTGCGCTTCATGCTCCAGATAGGCATCGCGTGCCGCCGCATCGCGAAAGTCGATGGTGAAGCCGTGCGTGAAGCCGCGGGCGAAGGGTTCTGGGCTGGTGTTGGCGCTGAACTCGACCTTGCCCATGCCGTCGATCACCGGCCGCAACGCTTCGAGATCGCCATGGATTGCCGCGCGCTCGGCGATGGCGACATCGTTGCGGAATCTGACGAAAACACAGTGCCTGATCATTCTTTGTCCCTCATGCCGCTCGGTTGGTGGAAAACACCGCCGGCGGCAGCGGCTCCCGGCCAAGGATCAGATCGGCGCCCTTTTCGCCTACCATGATCGTCGGCGCGTTGGTGTTGGAGGAGGGGATGCGCGGCATCACCGAGGCGTCGCAGACGCGCAGGCCCTCGATGCCGCGCAGCTTGAGATCGGGCGTTACCACGCTCATCGCATCGTGGCCCATGCGGCAGGTGCCGACCGGGTGGTGGTCGGTCTTGGAACTGCGGCAGGCGTAGTCGAACAGTTCGTCGCCGGTCTGCAGGTCGGGTCCCGGTAGTACCTCGCGCAGCACGTAGGGCTGCAGCGCCTTCTGCCGCATGATCTCGCGCGCCAGCCTCAGCCCCTTGATCGACATGTCGCGGTCATAGGGATCGGACCAATAGTTCGGATCGATCAGCGGGCGGTCGGCCGGGTCGGCACTGTTCAGCCGCACCGTGCCGCGCGAGCGCGGGCGCAGGAAGGCCGAGTTCAGTGTCACGCCCGGATTGTTCAGCTTCTCGACGCCGGCCTCGATGCCGGAGCCGAGGCCGAGATGCAGCTGGATATCGGGAGAGGCGGCGGTCGGATCGGCGTACCAGAAGCCGCCGGTCTCGAACAGGCTGGAGGCCACGGGGCCCTTCTTCAGGAGAAGATACTGCAGGCCGGCCCACGCCGTCCAGTGCAGCTTGGCGTAGTTGTCATAGGTGTGGTTGCCGGTGCATTCGGCGATGACGAACAGGTCGAGATGATCCTGCAGATTGGAGCCGACGCCGGGCAAATCGTGCACCGGCGTCACGCCGACCGCCTTCAGATGGTCGGCCGGGCCGATGCCCGACTGCATCAGAAGCTTCGGCGAGCCGATGGCGCCGGACGAGACGATCACCTCGCGTTCGGCGTGCAGGATCGTTGGCTGGCCGCCCGGCTTGTCGACGATCTCGACGCCGACAGCGCGGCCTTTGTCGACGACGATGCGTGTCACCAGAACGCCGGTCCTGATGGTGAGATTCTTGCGCTCGCGGATCGGCCTGAGATAGGCGACCGAGGCGGAGGAGCGTTTTGCGTCCTTCTGCGTCAATTGGTAGTAGCCGACGCCCTCCTGGCTGGCGCCGTTGAAGTCGGGATTAAAGGGAATGCCCATCTCTTGTCCGGCACGGAAATAGGCCTCGCAGATCGGCAGCGGCGCGATCGGGTTCGATACGCCGAGCGGGCCCTGGTCGCCGTGAAAATCGTTGGCATAGCGCTGGTTGTTCTCGGCGCGCTTGAAATAGGGCAGCACGTCGCGATAGCCCCAACCGGCAAGGCCTTCTTCCTTCTCCCAGGCATCGTAGTCGCGGGCGTTGCCGCGCGTGTAGATCTGGGCGTTGATCGAAGAGCCGCCGCCGATCACCTTGGCCTGCGTGTACCGGAAGACGCGATCGTTCATGTACTTTTGCGGCACCGTCGACCAGCCCCAGGCGGCGATGCCCTTGGTCATCTTGGCAAAACCGGCCGGCATGTGGATCAAGGGATGCCAGTCCTTGCCGCCGGCTTCGAGCAGCAGCACCTGATGCGACGGATCTTCGCTCAGCCGATTGGCGAGTACGCAGCCGGCCGGGCCGGCGCCGACAATTATGTAGTCAGTCATGGGATGTAGTCGATCATGGCGTCACCTGTTCATAGCCTCGGCACGGACAGCGCGCCGTCGACATTGATGACCGAGCCGGTCGAAAAGCCGAGCTTGCCCCCGGCGAGCGCCGCCACGGCGGCACCGATATCCTTGCTCTCGCCCCAGCGCATTGCCGGCACCAGGCCTCCGTCGATCAATCCGTCATATTTGGCGGTGACACCCGCGGTCATGTCGGTGCGGATGATGCCCGGCCGCACTTCGAACACGGCGATGTTTTCGGCGGCAAGCCGCAGCGCCAGGTTCTTCACCCACATCGAAAGCCCGGCCTTGGAAATGCAGTAATCGGAGCGTTCCGGCGAGGCCATGGCGGCACTGACCGAAGTGATGGTGATGATCGACCTCGCACCATCGCTCGGCAGGTCGAGCATCGCTTTGGCAACGGCCTGGCTGAGGAATACGGTGCCGCGCAGATTGATGCTGAGCACCCGGTCGAAATTTTCCGGCTTGAGTTCAAGCAGGTCGCCGCGCAGGACGGTGCCGATGCCAGCATTGTTGACCAGGCAGTCGATGCGGCCGAAGGCGCTTGTCGCGGCATCGATCAGCGCTGCATGGCCGTCGAGGTCGGCGATGTCGCCGCTGACATAGGCGAACTTCGCGCCGCGCCCGGTGATGTCGGCGGCGAGCCCGTCGGCGGCTTCGTTGGCAAGGTCGGCGACCAGAATATCGAAGCCGGCGCTGGCCAGCGCCTCGGCGCAGGCAAGGCCGATGCCGCGCGCACCGCCGGTGACGATCGCTGCCGGGCGCCTCATGTTGCGAGCTCCGTCTTGCGGATGTGGTCGGCGACGCGCAGCGCCTGTGCGGCGATCGACAGCGCCGGATTGACGGCGGCCGAATTCGGCAGGAAGCCGGCATCGACGACGAACAAATTGCTGTGGTCGAAGGAGCGGCAGAACGGGTCGAGCGGCGAGGTCGCCGGGTCATTGCCCATCTTCACCGTGCCGCATTGGTGCGAGGGCGTGCGCTTGTCGAACGGCCGCGACAGGACGATCGGATAGCCGCAGGCGCGGAAATTCTCGCGCATCACCTTGGTCAGCCCGTCGAGCGACTGCATGTTGGAGCGCCGCCATTGCATGACGATGTCCTTGCCGTCGACCATGATGCGGCTCTCGGGATCGGGCAGGTCCTCGCACATCAGATACCAGTCGACGGCGTGGCCGGCCATGAAATCGAGCGCGAATTTGGGCGCGCGCCTGACATTGGCCTTGAGGATGTTGCCGTCGATCTTGCCGAGGAGCTGGACATTGCCGAGCGGCTTGCCGCCCTTGCCGTCGGACAGATAATAGTCGTTCAGCATCAGCGTTTTCTGGTAGACGGATTTGTTCCGGCGGCGTGGATCGATCGCCAGCATGGCGCTCGAATTGTGGTTCATGAAGTTGCGGCCGACCTGGTCGGAGCGGTTGGCCAGGCCTTTGCCGCCGCCTTTGCCGTTGGGGGAAGGCGAACGCAGCAGGATGGCGGCGGAATTGACCGCGCCGGCCGACAGGATGACCAGCTTCGGCGCGACGCTCTTCAGCGTACCGTTCTGTCGATAATGGACGGCGGCGATCGTCCTGGCGTCCGGCGATGCTTCGAGATGTTCGACATGCGCGCCGGTCTCGAGCTTGATGTTCTGGTCGGCAAGGGCCGACGCCAGCGGCCCCGTTTGCGCGTCGACCTTGCCGGCGCCGGTGTTGGGAAACGCATCCCACGGCGTGCTGCCGTCTTTCAGCCAGGCTTCGATGTCGACGCCGAGCGGCAGCGATGCCGGATGCAGGCCCAGGCTCTTCAACTCGGCGCGCGCACGCGCGATAGGCGGCTCGTCGGGTACCGGGCCGAAAGGGTAGGGCGTCGAGTGGAACGGCTCGGTCGGGTCTTCGCCGAGCGCACCACGCACGCGAAAAAGCTGCTCGGCCCTGGAATACCAGGGTTCGAATTCCTCATAGGAAAACGGCCAGGCCGGCGAGATGCCGCCATAGTGCTCCATCTCCGAAAAGTCTTGCCTGCGGTAGCGGATCAGCACAGCGCCGTAGAATTTCGAATTGCCGCCGACATAGTAGTAATTGCCAGGGTTGAACGCGGCACCCCCGGCCTCGAGCCACATCTCCTTCGGCCGGTAGTGGCCATCGACGAAGATGGCGCGGGTGTCGCGTGTATGCGGCGTCGCCGGCAGCGGTTCGCCGCGCTCCAGCATCAGGATCGAGGCGCCACCGCCGGCAAGGCCGGAAGCGATCGTGGCGCCGCCTATGCCGGAGCCGATGATGACGATATCTGGATTTGTCATGGCCGTCAGACGATGCGTCTCTCGGTCGCCGGATCGAAGAACACCGCCTTGGTCAGGTTGAAGGCGAGCGGCGTGACCGTGCCGGGCTGGATGTTGGCGTCGGCGCGCAGCCGCGCCACCACCGCCTTGCCGCCGAGATTGGTGACCGCGAACGTATCCGAGCCGGCCGGCTCGATGACCTCGATGTGACAGTCGGCGCGGGCG
Source organism: Mesorhizobium sp. M1217 (assembly GCF_040318275.1). Taxonomy (NCBI): domain Bacteria; kingdom Pseudomonadati; phylum Pseudomonadota; class Alphaproteobacteria; order Hyphomicrobiales; family Phyllobacteriaceae; genus Mesorhizobium; species Mesorhizobium sp. M1217. The sequence continues at coordinate 55,355 of NZ_JAMYMA010000003.1, forward strand.
ATGTTCGAGGCGTTGCGTTCGGCCCCTTCGGGATCGGTCAGTGCTTCCGGGCGGACGCCGAAGATGATCGGTTTTCCCTGGAACGCCGACAGGCCGGCCGGCGCATTGGCCAGCGGCAGCGAGATCGGCTGGCGCGCCTCGCGCTCCATGACGACGGAGTAGCCGCTGCCGTTGCTGCCGATCGTCGCCGGGATCAGGTTCATCGCCGGCGAGCCCATGAAGTCAGCAACAAACAGGTTGACCGGATTGTTATAGATTTCGGCCGGCGTACCGAACTGCTGCACCTCGCCGTCGCGCATCACCGCGATCTTGGTGGCCAGCGTCATCGCCTCGATCTGGTCGTGCGTGACGTAGACGATGGTGGTGCCGGTGGTGGCGTGCAGGCGCTTGATCTCGATGCGCATGTCGACGCGCAGCTTGGCGTCGAGGTTGGACAAAGGCTCGTCGAACAGGAACAGCTTTGGATCGCGCACCAGTGCCCGGCCCATGGCGACGCGCTGGCGCTGGCCGCCGGAAAGCTGGCTTGGCTTGCGCTTCAGCAAATGGCCGATCTGCAGGACCTTCGCCACCTTGTCGATGGCCTTCTGGCGCTCGTCGGCCGGCACGCCGCGCATCTCCATGCCGAAGGCGATATTGCCGGCGACCGTCATGTTCGGATAGAGCGCGTAGCTCTGGAAGACCATCGCGATGTCGCGCTTGGAGGGGTGGAGATCGTTGATCGTGCGTCCGTCGACGCGGATTTCGCCTTCGGTGATGGTCTCCAGGCCGGCAATGGTGTTGAGCAGCGTGGACTTGCCGCAACCGGAGGGCCCGACCAGCACGAGGAAGCCGCCCTTTTCGAGGTCGAGATCGATGCCTTTCAGGATCTCGACCGCTCCGAAACGCTTCTTCAACCCGTCAATTTCCAGAAAAGCCATGCGATTATCCTTTGACGGCGCCGGCCATCAGGCCGCGCACGAAATAGCGGCCGGCGAGCACATAGACGAGGAGCGTCGGCAGCGCGGCGATCATCGCCGCCGCCATGTTGACGTTGTATTCGACGACGCCGGTCGAGGTGTTGACGACGTTGTTCAGCGCCACGGTCATCGGCATCACGTCGCCGGAGCCGGCATAGGCGGAGGCAAAGAGGAAGTCGTTCCAGATATTGGTGAACTGGTAGATCACCGTCACCACGATGATCGGCAGCGAGTTGGGCAGCATGATGCGCCGGAAGATCTGGAAGAAGCTGGCGCCGTCGATCTGCGCCGCCTTCACCAATTCATTCGGAAACGCTTCGTAGTAATTGCGGAAGAACAGGGTGGTGAAGCCGATGCCGTAGACGACGTGGACGAACACCAGGTTCACCGTCGGATTGCCGAAGCCGAAGGTGAGGCCGGTCGCGTTCTGCAGCTTGACGCCGAACCGGCCGAAGCTGCCGAGGATCGTTGCCATCGGCAAGAGAACCGATTGGAACGGGATGAAGCAGGCAAACAGCATCAGCCCGAACACCAGCGTCGCCCCGCGAAAGCGCCACTTCGTCAGCACATAGCCGTTGAGCGCGCCGAGCAGGGTCGAGATGACGACCGCTGGAACCACCATCTTGATCGAGTTCCAGAAATAACCCTTCATGCCGACGCAGGTGAGACCCGAGCAGACCTCGCTCCACGCCCTTATCCAGGGTGCGAAAGTCGGCGCTTGCGGCAGCGCCAGCATGTTGCCGTTCTGGATTTCGTCCATGGTCTTGAACGAGGTCACCAGCATGACGAATAGCGGCATCAGGTAGAACAGCGCGAACAGCGCCAGCAGCCCGTAGATGACGATGCGGTTGACCGTCCTGGCGCGGATACCGCCAGTGTTCTGGCGAGCAGGAGTGGCCACGGCGCTCATCGCGGCTTCTCCCGGAGCTCGGAATAGAGATAGGGAACGATGATCGCGGTGATGGTCATCAGCATGATCACGGCGCTGGCCGAGCCGACGGCCATTTCGTTGCGCTTGAAGGTGTACTCATACATGAAGTTCGACGGCAGCCAGGCCGAGCCGCCCGGCCCGCCGCTGGTCAGCGCGACGACCAGATCGTAGGACTTGATGGCGAGATGCGCGAGCACGATCAACGCCGAAAGGAAGATCGGCCGCAGCAGCGGAATGACGATGCGGCGGTAGAGCTGGAAGGTGGTGGCGCCGTCGATCTGCGCCGCCTTCATGATCTCGCCGTCGATCCCGCGCAGGCCGGCCAGGAACATCGCCATGATAAAGCCCGAAGCCTGCCAGACGCCGGCGATGACCACCGTGTAGATGACGAAATCCTTGTTCTTGATCCAGTCGAAATGGAAGCTCGTCCAGCCCCACTGGTGCAACGTCTGCTCGAGGCCGAGGCCGGGGTCGAGAAACCATTTCCAGGCAACGCCGGTGACGATGAAGGACAGTGCCATGGGGTAGAGATAGATCGGCCGCAACATGCCTTCGCCGCGGATCTTCTGATCAAGCAGGATCGCCAGGAACAGGCCGAGTGCCAGGCAGATGGAAATATAGAGGAAGCCGAAAATCCCCATATTGGTGATCGACGTGTACCAGCTGGACGGCGGATCGCTTTCGAAGGTCCAGCGCCATAGCCGCTGATAGGCGCGTGGCCCGGTGATGGCGTAGGAGGGAAAGGTCTTGGAGTTGGTGAAGGACAGATAGATCGTCCACAGGATGAAGCCGTAGACGAAGACGACGGAGGCGGCAAAGCTTGGCGCTAGCACGAGCTTCGGCAGCGCGTCCTGAAGGCGCGAGCGCACAGAGGCGCCCGGACGGGCATCGTGCTCCGGCGTCAGCGTGATACTGGTTTCAGCAACTGTACTCATCTGTCCATTCCGTATGGCGGGTCCGGAATTCGGCTGTCGCGGGCTCTGCGGCACGAAAGCGTGCCGGTCGGCGCAACCCCAAAACCTCGCCGCAGGGAAATCTCCCCGGCTTGCGCCGGGGAGATCATTCACATCGGCGGTGCCTTACTTGGCGTCTTCGATCGCGCTGACCAGTTGGGTCACGGCCTCGTCCGAGGTCTTGATCTGGCCGTGCACGAACTTCGAGACGACATCCTTGTAGGCGTTGGCAACCGCCGGAGGCGCGCCATAGCCTTGCGCCAGCGAACCGAACAGCGTGCCGCCTTCATTGGCGGCCTTCAAATCGGCCATGCCCTTCTTGCCGCAAGCGTCGAAATCGGTGTCCGGCACGTCGGTGCGGGCCGGAACAGAGCCCTTGACGACGTTGAAGGCCGACTGGAAGCTCTTCGACAGAGTGGCGGTGGCCAAGGCGATCTGGGCGGCCTTGCGGTCCTCCGGAACGTTGAACATGCCGAACATGTCGGAGTTGTAGACGACGCTGCCATCGGTGCCGGGGAAGCGGTAGCACAGGAAGTCGGTGCCGGGGACCTTCTTGGCGGCGTTGAATTCGCCCTTGGCCCAGTCACCCATCACCTGCACCAACGCATCGCCCTTGATGACCATGGCGGTGGCGAGGTTCCAGTCCCGGCCTGAGAAGTTCGGGTCGACATAGGTGACGAGCTTGGCGAGATTGTCGAACGACTTCTTCATCGTGTCGGACTTCAGCGACTCCTCGTCGAGGTCGTTGAAGGCCTTCTTGTAGAACTCGGGCCCGCCGGTCGACAGCACGACCGAGTCGAACATGGTGGCTTCCTGCCAATTCTGGCCGCCCAGCGCGAGCGGGATGACGCCCGCCGCCTTGGCTTTGTCGAGCAGCGCGATGAAGTCGTCGAAGGTCTTGGGCTCGGTGCCGCCGATCTTGTCCATCACCGCCTTGTTGATCCACAGCCAGTTGACCGAGTGGACGTTGACCGGGGCCGCGACCCACTTGCCGTCATAGACCGAGAATTTCTGCAGGGCCGCGGGAACGGACTTGTCCCAGCCTTCCTTTATCGCCGTCTCGGTCAGGTCGCCCATGACGCCGGCTGCGGCGTAGTCGAGCACGGTATAGCCAAGCATCTGCGAGGCGGTCGGGTAGTTGCCGGCCGCCACCATCGCCTTCAGCGCGGTCATGGCGGCGTCGCCGCCGCCGCCGGCCACCGGCACGTCCTTCCAGGCAAAGCCTTCCTTGGCCAGATCCTGCTTGAGCACGTTCAGAGCGGCAGCTTCGCCGCCCGACGTCCACCAATGCAGCATCTGGACTTCCTTGACGTCCTCGGCATGGGCCGCGAACGCAACGCCCGACGCGAGTGCCGTCCCGATAAGCAGTTTGCGCAACATGTACTTCCTCCCTTGTTGAACTTACAACGACCGGCGGATGGCCACCGGGTTCTTCCCAACTCAGCCGACCCACCATCCGGTGCGCTGGCCGCGATGAAACTGGATTGTCTTTTCCTCGGTATAATCCTCGACGGCGCGCTTGCCGAGTTCGCGTCCCAAACCGGACTGCTTGTAGCCGCCGAAAGGCAGTTCGGGGTAACCCTCCATGAACGTGTTCACCCAAACGGTTCCCGAACGCACATTCCGCGCCACCGACATGCAGGTATCGATGCTGGCGCTCCACACGCCCGCCGACAGACCATAGGGCGTGTTGTTGGCGATGTGCAACGCCCTTTCAATCGATTCAAAAGTCAGCACCGAGAGCACCGGACCGAACACTTCCTCGCGCGCAATGGCCATGTCTTCGGTGACGTCGCGAATGATGGTCGGGTCGAGATACTGGCCGGCGCTGGAAGCAAGTTGCTTGCCGCCAGTATAAATCCGGCTGCCGTCGTTTTCCGCTGCCGTCACGTAGCCGGTGACCTTGGCCACATGGTCGGCGGAGATCATCGCGCCAACCTTGGTGCGGTCGTCGAGCGGGTCGCCGACAACCACCTTGGCGGTGAGGGCTTTGACGGCGCCGAGGAACTCGTCGGCGATCGCCTCATGGACGATCAGCCGGCTGCCGGCATTGCAACATTCGCCGGCATTGAAGAAGCCGCCGAATACCGCCGCGTCGGCGGCGGCCTCGAGGTCGGCGTCGGGAAAGACGATCTGGCCGTTCTTGCCGCCGAGCTCCATCGAGACTTTCTTCAGCGAGTTGGCGGCAGACGCCATGGTCATCTTGCCGACGCGGGTGGAGCCGGTGAACGACACCATTTCGACCAGCGGATGGCTGACCATCGGTGCGCCGACATCGGCGCCCAGCCCGGCAAGGATGTTGACGACGCCATCGGGCAAGCCGGCCTGCATCAGGATCTCGCCGAGCACGAAGGTCGAGGCCGAGGTCATCTCGCTCGGCTTGACCACCGCCGTGCAGCCGGCGGCGAGCGCGAAGGGCAGTTTCTGGCTGACGATAAGGAACGGGAAATTCCACGGCGTGATGATCGAGACGACGCCGATCGGTTCGCGCAGCACGACACCGAGCATGGCATCGCCGAGATTGGCGTAGCTTTCGCCGTGAAGCGTGCGGGCGAGTGCCGCAGCATAGCGCCAGATGTCGATGGCGCCGCCGATCTCGCCGCGCGCCTGGGCAATCGGCTTGCCGGATTCCAGCGCGTCGAGCCGGGCAATCTCGTCCAGTCGCGCCTCGATCAGGCCAGCCGTCTTGAGCAGGATCGCGGCGCGCTCGGCGGCTTTCATGCGCGGCCACGGGCCGGTCTCGAAGGCCTTGTGCGCGGCCTGTACCGCCGCCTCGACGTCCGCCGCGCCGGCTTGCGCATAGCGCGAAACGGTGAAGCCGTGGCCGGGGCTGCTGCGCTCCAGCGTGCGGCCGTCCTGGGCATCGACGAACTTGCCGTCGATCAGCAGCCGGTAGCTTTTCGGCGCTGCGGCTGCCTCGGTGGGCATAGTGATGTTAAGAGGCGCGTTCATGTGAGTTTCAGGTTCCTAAGATCTTGAGAACGCCGGCTTCTGCTTGGCTTTGAAAGCCTCGACGCCAGCCCTGAGATCGCTTGTCAGCGCAATGAAGCCGCTGGCGAGCGCTTCGGTCGCGGCGGCACTCTCCTCGCCTTCGGCAATGGCAATCATCAGCTTGGCAGCCTCGGCCGCCAGCGGCCCGCGCTCGGCGATCTTGCCGGCCCAGGCCTTGGCTTCGGCGAACGCCTTACCGGTCTCGACCACCCGGTCGACAATCCCCAGAACAAGAGCCTCGGTAGCCAGAAACACTTCGCCGCCGAGCGCCATCCGCCGCACTGCCTGCGCACCGAAGCGGCGCACGGCGCGCTGGGTGCCGGACCAGCCGGGAACGACGCCGATCGAGGTTTCGGGGAACCCCAGCTTCACCTGTGTTTCCGCCACGCGGAAGTCTGCAGCCGCCGCCAGTTCCAGCCCGCCGCCCAGCGCATGGCCGGCAAGCACGGCGATCGTCGGCTGCCGCAGCCGCGCCAGCCGATCAAAGACGCGGTGGCCGTAGCGCACCCATTGCACCTGGAAATCGGCGGCGCTCATTTCTGCCCAAGCCTCGACATCGCCGCCGGCGCAAAAGCCCTTGCCTTCGCCGCAGATCAGCACGATGCGGACGGTCTGCGCCGCCTCGGCTTCGTCGAGCGCTGCTTCCAGCGCCCGCAGCATCGGAATATCGAGCGCGTTGAATTTCTCCGGCCGGCGCAGCGTGGCAATGCCTATGGCGCCGTCGGTTTCAAAGGTTACCAGACGCTCAGCCATGTGCGCCCCCAAGCGACGCGCCGCCATTGAGCGACAGGCCGATCGGCCGGTCCCGGTAGAGCGCATCCGGTGTGATTTTCAGGTCGTTGGCGACGGCGAGCGGGATCTCGGCCTGCGCCAGCACATCGCGCTCGAGGTCGATGCCCGGCGCCAACTCGGTCACCATCAGCCCCGCCGGCGTCAGCTTCATCACGCAACGCTCGGTGACATAGGTGATATCCTGTCCCTGCGCGACGGCACGCTTGCCCGAGAAGGAGATATGCTCGACCTCGTCGACGACTTTTTTGACCTTGCCCTCCTGGTCGATGCGGATGCTGCCACCGGCAAGCGACAGCTTGGCGCCGGCGTTGAAGAAACCGGAAAAGACGATCTTCTTCGCTCGCGCGGTGATGTCGACGAAGCCGCCGGCGCCGGCGGTGACGTGGGGCCGCGCCGAAAGCTTCGAGACGTTGACAGAGCCGTGGCGGTCGATCTGCAGGAAGGACAGCAGCGAGGCGTCGAAGCCGCCGGCCTGGAAATAGATGAACTGGTGCGGAGAGGGCATGAAGGCGTCGGCATTCGACGAGCAGCCGAACTTGAAGTCGAGCAGCGGCACGCCGCCGACCGCACCCTGTTCGATGACCCAGGTGACCTTGCCGTGCTGGCCTTCCTCGATCAGGATACGCGGCACATTGGCCGAGATGCCGAAGCCGATATTGACCGCCATGCCGTCGGCAAGCTCCATTGCGACGCGCCGGGCAATGACCTTCTGGACGTTCATCTCGGCGTTGCGGAAGCTCGACAGCGGCCGGAAAATCTCGCCGGAGATGGCCGGATCGTAGGGCGTCAGCGTCGTCTGCAACTGGTCGGGCGCCACGACGATATGATCGACCAGCACGCCGGGCACTCGCACATTGTGTGGCTTCAGCGTGCCGTTCTCGACGACGCGCTTGACCTGCGCGATGACGATGCCGCCATTGTTGCGGGCGGCCAGCGCCTGTTCAAGGCCGCCGAGATAGGCACCTTCATGCTCATAGGTGAGGTTGCCGCGCTCATCGGCGGTGGTGGCGCGGATGAGCGCCACCTGCGGCACGATCGAGCGGAAATAGAGCCACTCCTCGCCATCGAACTGCTGCACCGAAACGATCGGCTCGCTGGCGGCAGCATTCATGGCGCAGCCCTGGTGGCGCGGGTCGGCGAAGGTGTCGAGCCCGACCTTGGTCAGCACGCCGGGACGCTTGGCGGCGGCTTCGCGATGCATGTCGAACAGGATGCCGGACGGCACGTTGTAAGCAGCGACCGAATTGTCGCCGATCATCTTCCAGATCTGCGGCGGTTCGCAAGATGACGGCCCGGATGGATAGGAACCGCACAAAGTGCGCTTCAACAGGCCGGGCTTGGCTAAGTGATCGATGCCCTTGATGCCGTACATATCGCCGGCGGCGATCGGGTGCAGCGTCGTGATGTCCTTGGGATGGCCTTCGGCGTCGAAGCGCTCGCCGATCGCGGCAAGCACCGCATCCGGGCAGCCGAGGCCGCTCGACGACGAAACGGAAACGACCACGCCATCCCTGATCAGGCCGGCAGCCTCAGCCGCGGAAACGAGCTTGCTCATCCAGCACTCCCGAGCTTCGGGTCGATGGCAACGGCCTTGCCGGACCTGGCCGACTGCAATGCCGCTTCGGCTGATGTCAGCGACCAGACGCCGTCCTCACCGGTGGCGGAAGGCTGGCTCTCGCCACGGATCGCCGCGTGGAATTGGCGCAGCGAACGGGCATAGAGGTCTTCGCGGTCGAAGCTCAATTCCTCCTCGCCCTGTGCCGTGCGCAGCAACACCGAGCCGATTGGCTTCTGCGTCATCACATCCCTGGCGATCAGCGAGCCTTCGGTGCCATGCACCTCGAAGCCGGTGCCGGCGAATTTGGTGGTGAAGCCCTCATGCGACTGGGCGATGACGCCCGATGCGAAGCGCCAGAGGCACATGGCGCCGTCTTCCAGCCCGCCGGCGGCCATGCCGGCCGATTGCGTGAACGCCGAGATCTCGAGGGGATCGTCGCCGAGCACGAAGCGCAGGGTGTCGGCATCGTGGACGGTGATGTCGAGCACCACGCCGCCGCCGGCGTCCGGCCTGGTGATGCGCCAGCCCTGCAGGTTTTCCGGCAGATAGACGGAGTGGAAGACGCGCGCGGCGATCGGTCTGCCGATGCGGCCGGCAGCGATCGCTTCGCGCATCGCCCGATGCGAGCCCGCATTGCGCAGATGGTGATTGGTGCCGAGCACGACGCCGGCGGCCCTGGCCGCCGCGACCATCTTGCGGGCGTCGGCGCTGGTCAGCGCCAGTGGTTTTTCGCAAAGCACATGCTTTCCCGCCTCGATGGCGGCGAGTGTCTGTTCGAGATGCAATTCGTTGGTGGTCGAGATGTAGACGGCGTCGATGTCGGAGCTGAGCAATTCATCAAGCGCCGAGACCGCCGCCGGAATGCGGTTTTCGCTGGCATAGGTGGCGGCGCGCCCCGGGCTGGAGCTCATCACTGCGGCGATCTCGCCGTCCGGCTGCGCGCGGATGGCGCCGATCATGAACTGTCTTGCGATCGTGCTGGCGCCGATCAGCCCCCAACTGACGGTCATGCCGCGTCTCCCATTCCTGCGCAGCTATGTCCCTTGCGATCGGGGCCGCAGCTTTCCCTGACCACGAGGTTGACGGCGCCGATATGATCCTCGGCGCGCGTGGTGCGCGATTGGATCATCTTCAGCACGACATGGGCGGCGCGCTCGCCGAGACCGGCGGTGTTCACCGAGACGCTGGTCAGCGCCGGCATGTAGTGTTCGGCCTCGGCCACGTCGTCGAAACCGACGACGGCAAAATCCGCGCCGGGTTCCAGGCCGCGCTTGCGCAGGGCCAGCAAGACGCCGAAGGCGACCGCATCGTTGAAGCAAAGCGCCGCGGTCGGCGGCGCGGCCATGGCGAGCGCGGTTTCCAGGCAGGCAATGCCGCCCTTGCGGCTGGTTTCGCCCTCGAAGACCAGCCTGTCGGCCGGTGCGATGCCGAGCGCTTCACAGGCCTCGCGAAAGCCGCCCAGCCGCTCGTGATAGACGGCAAGATCGGGCGAGCCGCCGAAGAAGGCCAGCCGGCGATGCCCCTTGCCGATCAGATGGGCGGTGGCAAGATAGGCGCCGCGATGGTTGTCGGGCGCGATCACCGGAATGCGGCTTTCAGGAAGCCGGCGCATGACGAAGACGACCGGAACGCCCGCGGTCTCAAGCCGGCGGAAGGCGCCAGGCGCGGTGCCGCGCGCCGGCGACACGACGAGCCCGGCGACCCCTTGCTCCATCAGCGATTTCAGCACCTCTTCCTGGCGCACCGGGCTCTCCGCCGTGTTGGCGATGAAAGGCACGATGCCGGCCGACTGGAAGACGCGCTCCATGCCGACCGCCATCTCGGCGAAAAACGGATTGGTAAGATCGTTGATGACCATGCCGATGACGTTGGAATGGGCCTTGCGCAGATTGGCGGCGCCGCGGTTGTAGACATAGCCGACATCCTCGATCGCCTTGCGCACCTTGAGCGCAGTTTCAGGCCGGATCAGCCCGCTGCCTTGCAGCACCAGCGAAACCGTCGATTTGGACACGCCCGCCTCACGGGCTATGTCGAGTATCGTTGCCTTGGCCCGGCTGGCCATCCAGATCTATCCTCCCGATGGTTTCTTATGCGATTTATTGGAACGATCTAATCCCTCCTATGGATTTGAGTCAATCGCGTTTTTGCGAATCCGTGAAAATGCGGCTCATGGCGCCCAATTGCGAAGGAGTGTATGGCTTTCTGCTGTTGCGCTGCCGCAATTCGACCGGCGCACGGCGGAGCGGCAAAGCATCTTGATTTATTGGAACGTTCCATTTAATAGGCGCTGGGAAGGGAGAGAGCCATGGACATCACCTTGCCAGGGGAAGGCGGCGGCCGCATCCGCTACCGGCTTGTCGGCCAGCCGGTGCAGCCTGCGGCCGGCGCGCGGTTCTCGCGCATCGCCTATGCCGCCGCCCATGTGGTCGCCGATCCTGTGGCGATGACCGATCCGTGGTCCCGGCCGGCAGTCGACTGGGACAAGACGATGGCGTTTCGCCGTCACCTTTGGCGGCTCGGCTTCCGCGTCGCCGAAGCGATGGACACCTCGCAGCGCGGCATGGGTTTCGACTGGGCAAATGCCAGGGAATTAATCCGCCGCTCGATCGCCGAGGCGCGCAGCGTCGACGGCGCCGATCTCGCGTCGGGCGCCGGCACCGACCATCTGGCGCCGGGCGCCGCGAGCACGCTCGCCGATGTCATCGCGGCCTATGAAGAGCAGTTCGACTTCATCGAAGGGCTTGGCGGCAAAGCGATCATGATGGCCAGCCGCGCGCTGGCGGCGATCGCCAAAGGCCCCGACGACTATATCGGCGTCTACGACCGAATCCTGTCCCAGGCGTCCGGCAAGGTCATCCTGCACTGGCTGGGCGACATGTTCGATCCGGCGCTGAAAGGCTATTGGGGCAGTAAGGATTTCGAAACCGCGCTCGACACGGTGGTCGCGATCATCGAACGCCATGCCGGCAAGGTCGAAGGCATAAAGATATCGCTGCTCGATGCCGGCAAGGAGATCGCGCTCAGGGACCGGCTGCCCGAGGGCGTGGTGATGTTCACTGGCGACGACTTCAACTACCCCGAGCTGATCGCCGGCGACGGCGACAGGCATTCGCACGCGCTGCTCGGCATTTTCGATGCCATCGCGCCCGTCGCCAATGCGGCGCTGGCAAAGCTGGCCGACGGCGACCGCGCCGGCTATGACGCGCTGATGGTCCCGACAGTGCCGCTGTCGCGCAAGATCTTCGAGGCGCCGACCGAATATTACAAGGCCGGCATCGTTTTCATGGCATGGCTTAACGGCCATCAGGAGCACTTTTCGATGATCGGCGGCATGCAATCGGCGCGCGGCATCCGTCACTATGCCGATGTCTTTCGCCTTGCCGATCAGGCGGGGTTGCTGGCCGAGCCGGAACTCGCCATCGCCAGAATGACAAGCCTCTGCGCAGTAGCGGGTGTCTGATCGCTAGACGTTACAGCGTCTGATCCAAACGCCTGGTTTGGGTGGTTTTGCGATTTGGCTTGTCTGGATAAATCTGTATGCGGTATGCGTCCGGCAACAGAGAAGCCGATCCGGTGCTCCGCCGGCCACTGGCAAAGCTGCCGTTCTGCATTGGGGTGAGTTGATGACCTTCGACCTTCAGGGCAAGCGCGTTTTTGTCGCCGGGCATCGCGGCATGGTCGGCTCGGCCATCCTGCGCAGATTGGCCGACGAGGATTGCGAGGTCCTGACCGCCTCGCGCGCCGAGCTCGATCTTCTCGACCAGGCCGGGGTGCGGCGCTGGATGGCCGACCGCAAGCCGGATGCAGTGGTGATGGCAGCGGCCAAGGTCGGCGGTATCCTGGCCAACGACAGGCTTCCGGTCGATTTTCTGCAGGACAACCTCGTCATGCAGAACAATGTCATCGACAGCGCCTTCCGTAACGAGGTGCAGAAGCTGCTGTTTCTCGGTTCATCCTGCATCTATCCCAAATTCGCGGCGCAGCCGATCTCCGAGGACGCCTTGCTGAGCGGCCCGCTCGAACCCACCAACGAATGGTATGCGATCGCCAAGATCGCCGGACTGAAACTGTGCCAGGCCTACCGGCGCCAATACGGTGTCGACTACATCTCGGCGATGCCGACCAATCTCTACGGCCCGGGCGACAATTTCGACCTCAATTCCAGCCATGTCGTGCCCGCTCTGATGCGCAAGGCGCACGAGGCCAGGCGCGCCGGCCGCAAGAGCCTGGAGGTGTGGGGATCGGGCACGCCGATGCGCGAATTCCTGCATGTCGACGACGCCGCCGACGCCCTGGTCTGGCTGTTGAAGAATTATGCCGGCGACAGCCACATCAATGTCGGCTCTGGGGAAGACATCACCATTGCCGACCTTGCCCGCACCATCGTGTCGGTCGCCGGCGCCGATGCCACGATCACATTCGATCCGACAAAGCCGGACGGCACGCCGCGCAAGCTGATGGACGTATCGCGCCTGTTCGCCACCGGCTGGCGCCCGCGCTACTCGCTGCGCAGCGGATTGGAACAGACCTATGCGTGGTTTCTCCAGCACGTCGAGACCGGCGATCTCCGCCTCGGCGCGGCCTGAGGCCGGTATTGGCGAGCTCGGCATCAGGACTGATGAGCCGGAAACGCCCGCCGATGAGAATACTGACGGCCAATTGACGGATTATCTGGATGGTGGGCGTGACAGGGATTGAACCTGTGACCCCTGCAATGTCAATGCAGTGCTCTCCCGCTGAGCTACACGCCCATCCGAAGCCGCGCATACACCATTTTTGGTTCAGCGCGTCAATAGCGGGAAAAGGGAAAGAATGACCGGCTTGTCGCGTCGGTTAAAGACGCGACAAAAGCGCGTCAGGCGGCCTGCAGCATCTTTTCGACTTCGTTGACGAGGTCGCGCAGATGGAACGGCTTCGATAGTACCTTGGCGTCTTTCGGCGCCTTGGAATCGGGGTTCAGCGCAACGGCGGCAAAGCCGGTGATGAACATCACCTTGAGGTCGGGATCGATCTCGGTGGCGCGGCGGGCGAGCTCGATGCCATCCATCTCCGGCATGACGATGTCGGTCAGAAGCAACGAAAAGGGTTCCTCGCGCAGCCGCTCATAGGCGCTGGCGCCATTGTCGAAATCGCTGACCTGATAACCGGCGCGCTCCAGCGCCTTGACGAGGAACCGGCGCATGTCGTCGTCGTCTTCCGCCAGCAGAATGCGTGCCATCTTGTCCCGTCCGAATCACCCAACCGACAATGCCGTTCGGCAAGCCCGTTAACCATGCTGTATATGAGGAGGCGACGGTAAACATCAAGTGAACGTTGGGCGCACAATCCTGTTTTGGCTTGCGCTTCGGCGGCTGGACATGCGGGCGGCGAGGTGGCACTTTCCTATCATGATGCATTGGTATTTCCGGGTTCGTTCAAATTGAAAACGGCAGCCGAGGATTTTTCGGTCGTTCCACCCTTCGAAATCCGATCGGGCGCCGAACAGCGCGTTCCCTTCCTCTTCAACTCGCCGCATAGCGGCCGCTACTATCCGGACCGGTTCATGGCGATGGCCAAGCTGGACCGCAACGCCATCCGCCGCTCCGAGGACTGCTATGTCGAGGAATTATTCGGCGGTGCCGTCGCGCTCGGGGCGCCGATGCTGGCGGCAAACTTCCCGCGCGCCTATCTCGACGTCAACCGGGAGCCGTGGGAACTCGACCCGCGCATGTTCGCCGAACCGGTGCCATCCTTCTGCAACATCCGCTCGGCGCGGGTGGCCGGCGGGCTCGGCACCGTGCCCAAGCTGGTGGGAGAGGGGCTCGACATCTATTCCGGCCGCTTGCCACTGGCGGAAGCCGTTGCCCGCATCGAAGCGGTCTACAAGCCCTATCACGAGACGCTGAAACGGCTTTTGACCAGAACCCATGCGCGCTTCGGTTATGCCGTGCTGATAGACTGCCACTCGATGCCGGCAAGCATAAGAGTTGGCGACAGCGGATTGCGGCCGGATTTCATCGTCGGCGACCGGTTCGGCATCTCCGCCGCGGCGGCGTTGACCGAGACGGCGATCGGCCTGCTCACCGGCATGGGCTACAGCGTCGCCCACAACAAGCCCTATGCCGGAGGCTTCATCACGGAGCACTATGGCCGCCCGGTGCGCCATCTGCATGCGCTGCAGATCGAGGTCAATCGCGGGCTCTACATGAATGAGCGGACGTTTCAGAGATCAGCTGGTTTCGACGCCCTGGCCGGCGATCTGGCGCGGTTTTCGGCCGAACTGATGGCGATGCCCGATCACAATTTCATGGATCTGCCGCTAGCCGCCGAATAGCGCCGGAATCGCGGTACTCGCCGCTCATGCGGCAGCGTAAAAAAAGACCGCATCGTTTGCACGACACGGTCGAAGTCTAGGGAGGAAACGCCCAAGGAGGGCATGGACAGGAACCCCTGTCCGAGAACAAACGTATTGTGCGCTGCACAAATGTCAAGGCGCGTTCCGGCTTTTTTAATTCACTGTGAAGTGGAAATTGTATTTCCACGATGACTGCGTTGCATTCGAGCAACAGTTGGCGTCGTGCGAAAGGCTCCGAATGCCCTTGTTTCGGCACGAAAGCCCTTGTTTCGGCACAATACCGTAGGCAAACGAGCATCTCAAACATGCTGGAGCGGGAGAATCAGTTGGACATCAGCATCGATTTCATGCGGCGCATTGCGCGTGCCGCCGCAGCCGAGACCTTGCCGCGCTTCCGCAATCAGGGCGCGGTCGCCAACAAGGAGCACGGCAGCTTCGACCCGGTCACCGAGGCCGACCGCGAGGCCGAGCGCGCCATCCGGGCGCTGATATCAGCGCAATACCCCGATCACGGCATCCTCGGCGAGGAGCATGGCAGCGAAAACATCTCCAGCCGGCATGTCTGGGTGATCGATCCGATCGACGGCACGCGCGCCTTCATTTCCGGCCTGCCGGTATGGGGCACGCTGGTCGGGCTGACGGTCGACGGCGATGCCGTCGCCGGCATGATGTCGCAGCCCTTCACCGGCGAGCTGTTCTACGCCAACGCTTCCGGCTCGCATTATGAAGGTCCTGGTGGCCCGCGAAAACTCACGACGCGCAAGACCACAAATCTCGCCGACGCGACGCTGTTCACCACCACGCCGGCGCTGTTCAAGGGAGACGCGCGCCTGCGCTACGACTTGTTCGAGCAACAGGTCCAACTCGCCCGCTACGGCACCGACTGCTATGCCTTCGCCATGGTGGCGGCGGGCAGCGTCGATATCGTTGCCGATCCGGGATTGAAGCCCTACGACATCGTTGCGCTTATCCCGATCATCGAGAAGGCAGGCGGCGTCGTCACCACTTTCGAGGGCGGACCGGCGGAAAAGGGCGGCGACATCCTGGCGGCGGCGACGCCGGAGCTGCACGCAGCAGCGATGGCGGCGCTGCGCGGCTGAGGATCCGTATACCCAAGCGTTTGTTTTGCGCAAATCCGACGGAAACCGTGGTACGGTTCTAAAGCGCGTCGGGTTTGAATCGACTCATGGGAGACGCGCTCGTTTGGATGTCGTTATCGCAAAACCGCTGCGCACTTTTGCGGGACATGCATTAGCTATCGGCAGGCCAAGCGTCCGAGAGACGCAGGCCCCACAAAATGAGCACGAAAGAGATGAGGCCGGTCGGCGCAGACGAATACGCCACGCCTTTGATGACGGTTTCCTGAAAGGCACTTCCGTGGAAGGCTCCGGCCGCCAACGGCATTGTCTCGTTGCCGGCCCCCCAGGCGCTGGCGATCACGTAGGCGGCCAGGATCGCCAAAGCCGAATAGATCAGGAGCCAGAACGCAATCCGCGACATCGCCGCGCCGAGATTGAGCCTAGACCATGTGAGGCCTAGCGCCAGCAAGAGAACGCCCTCCAGGGCGCTGAGCGTGTGCGCGGACAGTCCAAGCCGCGGTGCGGCGAGGTACGGTATTGCAAACCCTTCGAATGACGAAGACAGCAGCAGCGCGACGCCAATCTGCAGTAGCCGATGCCCCTGACGTGACAGCGTGTTCGATGCGTTCATGGTCGTTTTTCTCCCGGTCTCTGCCGAATTGCCTCCAATCTCTTTGGCCGCTACCTAGCGCTCGATGCCTGAACGGGAATAAGGGGCAAGCTGCGCCGGGCAAGCAACCCGCGCAGGCTTTGTTGCCGGGCGCTGGCGAAGCGGTTAAACAGCGTCGCCGGTTCCTGGGATGAAAGCATCGAATGCCGCAAGCAGTTGCTCGCGATAAAGGTCGGCCTCCTGCAGGATCTCGTGGCGAGCGCCGTCGATCATCACTAGCGAGCCGACGCGCAGACGTCTTGCATAGGCTTCGACTGCCCTGGTCGAGACGACCTGGTCGGCGCCGGCGGCGATCATCAGCAAGGGCACCTGGATCTTGGCCATGAAATCCGGGTCGCTGACGATCAAGGACGCCTCCGTGGCCGCCTTCAGCCAGCAGATCGTCGGTCCGCCGAGCGCCAGCTGCGGATAGGTTTCGTAGATCAGCGTGTTGCGCCGATAGCGTTCCGGGTCGCTGGTCAGCTTGTTTATGGCGAAGGGCACCGATTCCTTCGGCCGCGGCCCCCATGCGGCATAGAGCCGGCCAAGGCCGAGAAGGCAGAACAGCGAACAGATGCCGCGAACGGTTTTTACCGAAACCGGAAGGTCAGGCACGGTGAAGAATGGTGCGATCAGCACCATGCGACGTACGCGGTTCGCCATTGAGGGTGCGGCGAGCAGCGCAATCACCGCCCCGGCCGAATGGGCCAGTATGTAGTAGGGTCCCCGGCAATCGGGCAGCACGATCTCTTCGAAGAACTGCTCGAGATCGCCGGTATAGTCGAAAAAGCTTCGGACGTAGCCGCGCTGGCGATCGCCGATCATCCGGTCGGAAGCGCCTTGGCCGCGCCAGTCGAGGGTCGCCACGCCAAAACCCCGGTCGGCAAGGTTGCGAATGGTCTCGAAATACTTCTCGATGCACTCGTTGCGGCCGGTCAGGACGACGACGGTGCCCTTCATCGGGCGGGCAACCGCGGCAAACAGCCCATAGCGGATCTTCTTGCCGTCGCGCGTGGTGAAGAAGCCGCCGGCCGCGTTTTCCGGCAGCGGATTGCCTGGAGTTTCGTAGAACAGGGAGGGCTGGGGGAACAGATCGGTCATACGGTGTTTGCTTGGCGTCGGTGACGGCGTGGGCGCAAGTCAGGCATAAACGCCCATGCGCCAAAAGCAAAGGAATTCGGGACGCCGGGGACGTTGACCCAGGCAGCGAACAAGTAAGGCCGGAAGCAACCTAGGGCGTGCTTCCGGCCTCTGTCGACCCGGGAGGAAGGGACGTTACACCCGGTTCGGCCTCGTCGTGTCGCCTTCTCAGGCGACCTGTTTCTGATCTCGAGAACAGTTTTAATGCCGTCTGGCTGAACGCTCGCCGAAGCCACGGTTCATCCGCCGTTCATCGGCATCGGGACGTGATCAGGGGCCGATGCGGTTCGGACGCGGGCAAATCTTGAAATGCCGTCGCCCGCTTCCCAAATTTGTTATGCGGCCGCCAATGTCGGGGCCGCTGGCCCATCCGGAACGCCGTCACGGGTTTCGCACTGGCCATACGCAAACCTTGTTGCTCAACAGGAGAACACACCATGCGTCACGTTGATTTTTCCCCGCTCTACCGTTCGACCGTCGGTTTTGACCGGCTGTTCACCATGCTCGATTCGCTTGCGCAGCCGGAAGGCCAAACCTATCCGCCTTACAACATCGAGCGCACCGGCGAGGACGCCTATCGCATCTCGATGGCTGTGGCCGGCTTCTCGGAAGATGAGATTTCGATCGAAGCTCACCGCAATGTGCTGACCGTCAAGGGTGAGCGCAAGGAGGAAGGCAATGGCGAAGGCTCCGAACTGCTCTATCGCGGTATCGCCAGCCGAGCCTTCGAGCGCCGCTTCCAGCTTGCCGATCACGTCGAGGTTGTCGGCGCCGCGCTGAAGAACGGCCTGCTTTTTGTCGACCTCAAGCGCAACATCCCCGAAGAGCTGAAGCCGCGCAAGATCGCGATCACCTCGGCTCCGGCCAAGGCCAAGCAGATCGAGGCCAAGACCGCCGCCTAAATCGGGCAGCTAAACTCCCCGGGACGCCAACTCCCCGGGAAAAAGTGGCGGTGCAGCAAATGCGCCGCCCCTTTTTGCTGGTGGTAAGACTTGCTATCCGGCGAGCAGGTAGCCGAAACGGTCGACCTCGTCGGCCGTGGTCGCGAAGCTGGTGACGAAGCGATAGAGAGCTTCGTCCTCGCCGACATGGTTGTCGTAGCCGAGCGGCCTATGCCAGTCGTGGAACACGGCGCCTGCTGCTTGCACTCTTTCGGCCTCGGCCTTTTTCATGACCGCGAAGACCTCGTTCGCCTGCGGTAGCCAGGCCAGCCGGGCTGAAGGGGAATCTTCGATCGCCGCGGCTAGGCGTGCCGCCATCGCATTGGCGTGCCGTGCCGTGTCGAGCCATAGCCCACCCCTGAATAAGCATCGAATTGCGCGGCGATGAAGCGCGATTTCGAGAACAGTTGGGCGGCGCGCTTGCGCAAAAACGCCAATTCCTTGGCTCGCTCGAGGTCGAACAGCACGATCGCCTCGGCGCACCAGCAGCCATTCTTGGTGCCGCCGAAGGAAAGGATGTCGACGCCGTGCTTCCAGGTCATTTCCGCCGGCGTCGTTCCCAGCGCGACGAGCGCATTGGCAAAGCGGGCCCCGTCCATGTGCAGCGGCAATCCGTGCTGCTTTGCAATCGCCGAAATCCTGGCGATTTCGTTCAGCGTGTACACGGTGCCGACCTCGGTCGATTGGGTGATCGAAACGGCCATCGGCCGCCCGGAATGGACGTTTTCGGGTGCGAAACGGTCCACTGCCCGTTCCAGATCGCCGGCATCGATCTTGCCGAGTGCGCCGTCGATTGTATAAAGCCGCGAACCGCCGGTGAAATATTCCGGTGCACCGCATTCGTCCTCGATGACATGCGATTCGCGATGGCAGAAGGAAATGCCGCCTGGCTTGTTGTAGGTAGTCAGCGACAGCGAATTGGCAGCGGTGCCGGTGGCCACGAAAAACACCGCGACCTCGCATTCGAAGATTTCACTGAAGCGCTGGTAAACGGCCTTGTCGAGGACGCCGTCGCCATAGGCGGTGGAGAAGCCGTCGGTATGGGCCGACAGGCCGGCAGCGATACGGGGATGGGCGCCTGCCCAATTGTCGGAAGCGAAAATCATGCGTCTGCCTATGCTGGGAAAATTGGTGCGAGCTTGGCCGCTTTCGCATGCCGGCCGCAAGTGGCAGATGCCGAAAATCCGCTAAAGCCAGCGAAAGCCAGACCGTAGATGCAGCGACTGAAGGTTACGCTGTCGCCGCGTTCCGCGCAATTTTCTGTCGCCAACGCTCCAATAATTTTGTGAATCGGTCTTGTATGCGCTTAAGATTTCTGTCATAAAAATTTAGGACAGTAGTGCTGTCTTATTTTGTCGCACAAAACTGGCCGCATTGGCATATGATTGCGCCTCTACGGCCATTGCCGCGAGCGACAGCTAGACAGCCTGGCTCTGGCCTGTACGAATATCATATGCGAACCATGCGGAAAGCCGCACGGTCGGCAAGAATTTCGCCAGACGTGCCGCAAGATTGAAAGGGGAGCCACGCGCTTCCCGACGGAAACCAGCGCCCGAAAGGGACGGAACGGAGGACAGGACGATGACGGACATGACGCCATCTGCGACGAAGGCCGCGCAGACGAAAGCGGCAGTCGTCAAAAATCCGTCCCTGACCAATATTGGGCGAACCAGCACCGGCTATGCCGCGCACGGCCTCTACGATCCGCGCAACGAGCATGATGCCTGCGGCGTCGGCTTCATCGTCAACATGAAGGGCGTGAAGTCGCATCAGATCGTCGAGGACGGTCTTGCCGTGCTCGAAAACCTGACGCATCGCGGGGCCGTCGGCGCCGATCCGCTGGCCGGCGATGGCGCCGGCGTGCTGGTGCAGCTTCCAGACCGTTTCTTCCGCGAAGAGATGGCAGCCCAGGGCATCGAACTGCCGCCGGCCGGTCAGTACGGTGTCGGACACTGGTTCATGCCGCAGGATGCAGCACTTCGTGCTCACATCGAGGACATCATTGCCGAATCGGCGCAGTCCGAGGGGCTTCCGCTCATCGGTTTCCGTGATGTGCCCGTCGACAATTCGTCCTTGTCGACGGCGCCTGATATCGTGGCGTCCGAGCCGTTCCATCGTCAGATATTCATCGGCCGTACAGCCGACATTCTTGACGACGAGGAGTACGAGGCCAGGCTCTATCTGTTGCGCAAGGTGATATCGGGCCGCATCTACGCCGAGAACGACAACAAGGACATCGGTTCCTACTGCGTGTCGCTGTCGGCGCGCACCATCGTCTACAAGGGCATGTTCCTGGCCTACCAGGTCGGCGCCTATTACAAGGACCTCACCGATCCGCGCTTCGAAACCGCGCTGATCCTGGTCCACCAGCGCTTCTCGACCAACACGTTCCCGTCGTGGAAGCTGGCGCATCCCTACCGCATGGTCGCACACAATGGCGAGATCAACACCGTGCGCGGCAACAACAACTGGATGGCGGCGCGACAGGCGTCCGTCGATTCCGAACTGTTCGGCAACAACATCTCGAAGCTTTGGCCAATCTCCTACGACGGCCAGTCAGACACCGCCTGCTTCGACAATGCGCTCGAGTTCCTGTTCCAGGGCGGGTACAGCCTCAGCCACGCCATGATGATGCTGATCCCGGAAGCCTGGGCCGGCAACAAGCTCATGGATGCCGACCGCAAGGCTTTCTATGAATACCATGCCGCGCTGATGGAGCCGTGGGACGGACCGGCGGCGGTGGTCTTTACCGATGGCCGCCAGATCGGCGCCACGCTCGACCGCAACGGTCTGCGCCCGGCACGCTACATCGTCACCGACGATGACCGCGTCATCATGGCCTCGGAAGCCGGCGTGCTGCCGGTGCCGGAGGAGAGGATTGTCAAGAAGTGGCGGCTGCAGCCCGGCCGTATGCTTCTGATCGACCTCGAGAAGGGCCGCATCGTCTCTGACGAGGAGCTCAAGTCGGAGATTGCGACCAGGCATCCGTACAAGAGCTGGCTCGCCAACACGCAGCTCATCCTCGAAGACCTGAAGCCGGTCGAGCCGCGCGAATTGCGCAGGGATGTCAGCCTGCTCGATCGCCAGCAGGCGTTCGGCTACAGCCAGGAAGACACCAAGCTGTTGATGTCGCCGATGGCGACCACCGGCCAGGAAGCCGTGGGATCGATGGGCACCGACACGCCGATCTCGGCGATGTCGGACAAGTCGAAGCTGCTCTACACCTATTTCAAGCAGAACTTTGCTCAGGTCACCAACCCGCCGATCGACCCAATCCGCGAGGAGTTGGTGATGAGCCTGGTGTCCTTCATCGGGCCGCGGCCCAACATCTTCGACCTGGTTGGCAATTCGCGCCGCAAGCGGCTCGAGGTGCGCCAGCCGATCCTGACCAATGGCGATCTCGAAAAGATCCGCTCCATCGGCCACACCGAGGACCGGTTCGACACCAAGACGATCGACATTACCTATGGCTCGAACGAGGGCGCAGCGGGCATGCAGGGTGCCATCGACCGCTTGTGTGAGCGGGCGGAGGCGGCGGTCGCCGGCGGCTACAACATCATCATCCTGTCCGACCGCCAGGTCGGGCCGGACCGGATCGCCATCCCGGCGCTTCTGGCGACAGCCGCGGTGCACCACCACCTGATCCGCAAGGGATTGCGCACTTCGGTCGGGCTGGTCGTGGAATCCGGCGAGCCGCGCGAAGTGCATCATTTCTGCTGCCTTGCCGGCTATGGCGCCGAGGCGATCAACCCTTATCTTGCCTTCGACACGCTGCTCGATATGCACAAGCGTGGCGAACTGCCGAAAGAGGTGGACGCCTACGAAGTGGTCTCCCGCTACATCAAGTCGATCGGCAAGGGCATCCTCAAGGTGATGTCCAAGATGGGCATCTCGACCTACCAGTCCTATTGCGGCGCGCAGATCTTCGACGCCATCGGGCTGAAGACCGATTTCGTGCAAAAATACTTCACCGGCACCGCGACACTGATCGAGGGCGTCGGACTGGACGAGATCGCGGCCGAGACGCTCAGCCGCCATACCGATGGTTTCGGCAACGACCCGGTGCTGCGCAACAGCCTCGAGGTGGGCGGCGAATACGTGTTCCGCATGCGCGGTGAAGCACACATCTGGTCGCCGGATGCGGTGGCCACCTTGCAGCACGCCGTGCGCCAGGGCTCGTGGGAAACGTTCAAGGACTATTCCGCCCAGATCGACAGCGAGACGGCCCGTGCCCAGACCATTCGCGGCCTGTTCAAGATCAGGCTCGCGGAAGAAACTGGGCGCAAGAAGGTTTCGCTCGACGAGGTCATGCCGGCGGCCGACATCGTCAAGCGGTTCTCGACCGGGGCGATGTCCTTCGGCTCGATCTCCAGGGAAGCGCACACGACGCTGGCGCGCGCCATGAACGCCATCGGCGGCAAGTCGAACACCGGCGAGGGCGGCGAAGAGGCCGACCGCTATCTGCCACTGCCGGGCGGCGGCAAGAACCCCGAACGCTCGGCGATCAAGCAGGTCGCCTCGGGACGCTTTGGCGTCACGGCGGAGTATCTTGTCAATTCCGACATGATGCAGATCAAGGTCGCGCAAGGGGCAAAGCCCGGCGAGGGCGGCCAGTTGCCGGGCCACAAGGTCGACGCGACCATCGCCAAAGTCAGGCATTCGACGCCGGGCGTCGGCCTGATCTCGCCGCCGCCGCATCACGATATCTATTCGATCGAGGATCTGGCGCAGCTCATCTACGACCTAAAGAACGTCAATCCGGCGGCGGACGTATCGGTCAAGCTGGTCTCGGAAGTCGGTGTCGGCACGGTTGCGGCCGGCGTCGCCAAGGCGCGTGCCGATCACATCACCATATCAGGCTATGACGGCGGCACTGGCGCTTCACCGCTGACCTCGCTCAAGCACGCCGGCAGTCCGTGGGAAATGGGCCTTGCCGAGACGCACCAGACGCTGGTGCTCAACGGCCTCAGGTCGCGCGTCGCGCTGCAGGTCGATGGCGGCCTGCGCACCGGGCGGGACGTTGTCATCGGCGCGCTGCTCGGCGCCGACGAGTTCGGTTTCTCGACCGCGCCGTTGATCGCGGCCGGCTGCATCATGATGCGCAAGTGCCATCTCAACACCTGCCCGGTCGGCGTCGCGACGCAGGACCCGGTACTGCGCAAGCGCTTCAAGGGCACGCCCGAGCACGTCATCAACTTCTTCTTCTATGTGGCGGAAGAGGTGCGGGCGCTGCTCGCCGAGATGGGCTACACCCATCTCGACCAGATCATCGGCGACACCGACCTTCTGGAAAAGCGCGAGCTGATCCAGCACTGGAAGGCGCGCGGGCTCGACTTCAGCAAGATGTTCTACAAGCCGGATGCGCCGCACGAGGCGGTGCACTGGACCGAGCGGCAGAAGCATCCGATCGACGACGTGCTCGACCGCAAGCTGATCGAACTGGCAAAGCCGGCGCTCGAAGCCAGGCAGCCAGTCAGCATCGAACTGCCGATCCGCAACGTCGACCGTTCGACCGGCGCCATGCTGTCGGGTGAAGTGGCAAAGCGCTTCAAGCACAAGGGCCTGCGGGAGGACACGATCTCGGTCAAGCTCACCGGCACGGCCGGCCAGTCCTTCGCCGCCTTCCTGGCGCGCGGCGTCTCGTTCGAACTGGTAGGCGCGGCCAACGACTATGTCGGCAAGGGCCTGTCGGGCGGCCGCATCGTCATCCGTCCGCCGGAGA
This sequence comes from Mesorhizobium sp. M1217, assembly GCF_040318275.1. Lineage (NCBI taxonomy): Bacteria > Pseudomonadati > Pseudomonadota > Alphaproteobacteria > Hyphomicrobiales > Phyllobacteriaceae > Mesorhizobium > Mesorhizobium sp. M1217. Next base: position 79,401 of record NZ_JAMYMA010000003.1, read on the forward strand.
ATACGAAGATCGTTGCTGCCGAGTCCATTATTGTCGGCAATACCGTGCTCTACGGCGCGACCGAGGGCGAGGCCTATTTCTGCGGCGTCGCCGGCGAGCGTTTTGCCGTGCGCAATTCGGGCGTCGCCGCCGTCGTTGAAGGCGTCGGCGACCATGGTTGCGAATACATGACCGGCGGTATCGTCGTCGTCATCGGCCAGACCGGTCGCAACTTCGCCGCCGGCATGTCGGGCGGCGTCGCCTATGTGCTCGACGAGGCGGGCGATTTCGCCGAACGCTGCAACATGGCGATGGTCGAGCTGGAGCCGGTTCCGGAAGAGGACGACCTGATGGAAAAGCTGCTCCACCATGGCGGCGATCTCGACCACAAGGGCCGTGTCGACGTATCCGGCGATATGACCAGCCATGACGAGGAGCGGCTCTACCAGCTGATCTCCAACCACGTCCATTACACGGGCTCGGTACGAGGTCGCGAGATCCTCGACGATTGGGCGATTTTCCGGCCGAAATTCCGGAAGATCATGCCGGTCGAATACCGCCGCGCGCTGATCGAGATGGAACGTATGCGCATGAACGTGGCGGCGGAATAGATTTGGAAATTGCCGGGAAGCCATGCGTCCCGGCAACCATCTTCATCAACAATCCTGACCTCGGACTGAAGGTTGCCACGGCTGCCTTATGAGGTTAACGGGTGCGTCGCCAGGCGTGCCTTCCGGACAGCAGGGACTGGACTATGGGCAAGGTAACAGGGTTTCTCGAGATCGATCGGCAGGTGCACAAGTACCAGCCGGCTTCCGACCGCATCCGGCATTTCCGCGAGTTCACGCTGCCGATGTCGGATAAGGAGGTCGAGAAACAGGCGGCGCGCTGCATGGATTGCGGCATTCCGTATTGCCATGGACCGACCGGCTGCCCGATCCACAACCAGATCCCGGACTGGAACGACCTCGTCTACAATGGCGACTGGGACAACGCGATCCGCAACCTGCATTCGACCAACAATTTTCCGGAATTCACCGGCCGCATCTGTCCGGCACCTTGCGAGGAAGCCTGCACGCTGAACCTCGAGGACATTCCGGTCGCCATCAAGACGATCGAGCAGGCGATTGCCGACAAGGCCTATGAAACCGGCCATATCCGGCCCTATCCGCCGGAACGGAAGACCGGCAAGCGCGTCGCGATCATCGGCTCGGGGCCGGCCGGCATGGCGGCCGCCCAGCAACTCGGCCGCGCCGGCCATGACGTTCACGTCTATGAGCGCGAGAGCCGGCCGGGCGGGCTGATGCGCTACGGCATCCCCGACTTCAAGATCGAGAAGCATTATATCGACCGGCGCATCGAGCAGATGCAGGGCGAGGGTGTCAGCTTCCATTGCGGCGTCAATGTCGGCGTCGACAAGCCGGTCGCCGAACTGCTCGCCGAATACGACGCAGTGCTCTATTGCGGCGGTTCCGAAACGCCGCGCCCGGCCAACATCCCGGGCGACGATCTCGACGGCGTGCACGACGCGATGCCCTATCTGGTGCAGCAGAACAAGCGCATCGGCGGCGAGCCGATCCAGTCGGTGGCATGGCCGTCGCGCCCGATCGTCGCCGGCGGCCAGCATGTCGTCGTCGTCGGCGGCGGCGACACTGCCTCCGACTGCGTCGGTACCGCCTTCCGCCAGGGCGCGGTGCGCGTCACCCAGCTCGACATCCGGCCGCAGCCGCCGGAAAAGGAAGACAAGCTGTCGGTCTGGCCCTACTGGGCGACCAAGATGCGCACCTCATCCTCGCAGGCCGAAGGCGCCGAGCGCGAATTCCAGGTGGCGACGCTTGAATTCATCGGCGAAGACGGCCAGCTGACCGGGGTCAAATGCTGCGAGGTCGACGAAAAGCGCAAGCCGATCGCCGGCACCGAATTCGTCATCCGCGCCGATCTCGCGTTCATCGCCATCGGCTTTGCCGGGCCGGCCGCTCGAGGGCCGGTGTCGGAACTCGACGGGCAGATGACGATCGTCACCGACAGCCGCCGTTCGAAGAACGTCGAGGCCAATGACCGCGATTACAGAACCAGCGTCGAAAGGCTCTATGCGGCTGGCGACGTGCGGCGCGGCCAGTCGCTGGTCGTCTGGGCAATCCGCGAGGGCCGCCAGGCGGCGCGCGCCATCGATGAGGCTCTGATGGGATCGAGCGTGCTGCCGCGCTGAGTCCGTTCCGAAACTCTACAGAAAGAGTCGCCGGTTTTACTGCCGGATCGCCGTCGTCGTGTCGGATGCAGCAGCCGCAGTCGCAGGTTGTATCTTGGGCGGCCACGAGAAATCGTCGGCGCGGCCGGGCGAGGCGTCGGTCGCCTTGCCCTCGACGATCAGCTTTTCGCCGGGCAAATTCTTGTCCGCCTTTGCCGGCGGGGCGGCGCCGAGAAGTTCCGAGCCGCCGTCCAGCGCCGGATCGCTGAGCAGCATCGGCACAGTGCGATCGGCGGCTATCGGTGCGGCAGCAGGTGCCGGCGCCTCGACGGGAGCGCCGGCCGGGGCAGAAGCTGTGACCACGCTTCCCGGAGCGGCCAGCCCAAGGATCTTCATCAGCGGCTTTTCGGTGTAGAAGGCGAGCTTGCGCTTGCCGGCCTTCGACATGTTGATGCCGTCGTCGGAGCGCAGGCGCACCGATTGGCCGTTTATGTCCGGTCCGCTGGTGATAAAGGCGCCGTTCTCGTCGACGAACCCGTCCCAGACATCGACGAATTCGCCGCCGTGGCTTTCGGCGGACGAGCGGTAGATGTCGTTGAAGGCCAGCATGTCGGAGGTCATTTTCGAGACCCGGAAGGCCGGCATGCCAACCCATAGATACGGCACCTTGGCTGAAGCGATGGCTTTGCCGAGCGCTTCGGTCCGGCGCTCGTACTCCTTGGTCCAGTTTTCGGATCGCGGCTGCTCACGCACATCGCCGACGCGCATCTGCTGACGGTCGTTCGATCCGAGCATGACGACGACGGCTGCCGGTTTTTCGGCAGCGATCAGCGACTTGACCTGTTCGGGCCAGTTGTAGACATCGTCGCGCACGAAGCTGGACGAGCCGTTGGCGCGGACGACAATCCTGACGCCGGTGTTTTCGGCAAAGGCGGCGTCGAGCCCCTCAGCCAGTCCAGACGCCATGAAATCGCCGACCACCAGAACGACGCGCGCATCGGGCGCCTTCTCGGCCACCGGGGTTGTCGGCTCGGCCGGCGCCGGCCGGCGAACGGACCGGGGCTTCCTCAGCTTGGGTCTGGGCTTTGTTCTCTGGAATTCTCTCGGGAATTCGGGCGGCGGCTGCTCAAACCGCTCGCTTCTGCGCGGAAACAACAGGTCGCGCAGCGACCAGCCACGACTTTCCGGCTCCTGCGCCATGGCCGAGGTATGAAAGGCGCTGGCCGCGCCGACTGCCAGAACGACGATCGCCAGAACGAGGATCGGCACGCGACGAACGATCAACCGGATGCGCGCAGCCGAAACCAATCACCCTCTCCATCCCGTAACCGGCTCTAGTTTTGCCTGAGCCATTTGAGCACTTCCTTGCTCGGATACCCGTCCTGGGTCAAGCCGGCCTTTGCCTGGAAGGCCATGATGGCGGTTTTCGATCCGTCACCGATCTTGCCATCGAACTTGCCGTCGTAATAGCCGTGCTCGGAAAGTCGCTTCTGAAGCTCCTGCCTTTCCTCGAAGGAGAGCTTGGTAAACGGTCGCTTCCAGTCCTGCACAAGCCCGCCATAGCCGGCGATTTCGTCGGCAAGAAGGCCCACGGCGAGCGCATATTTGTCGGCATTGTTGTAGCGCTTGATGACCGAGAAATTCTTGATCATCAGGAAAGCCGGCCCGCCCCGGCCACCGGGCAGCTTCAACGTCGCCTTGTCCCCACCGTTCTTGAATGGCTTGCCGTTGGCACGGGTGACGCCAAGCGCCTGCCATTGCGACAGCGACTTCGAGCCCCCGGGCAGCTTCTTGCCGTCCGGAAGGCTGACCTCATAACCCCAGGTCTTGCCTGCCTGCCAGCCGTTCTTCCTCAGCAAATTGGCGGCTGTCGCCAGTGCGTCGGGAATCGAATTCCAGATGTCGCGCTTGCCGTTGCCGTCCATATCGACCGCATAGGACAGGTAGCTGGTGGGGATGAACTGGGTATGACCCATCGCGCCGGCCCAAGAGCCGCTGAGATGGCTTTCGTCGATGTCGCCGGTCTGCAGGATCTTCAGCGCCGCGATCAGCTGGGTGCGGGCAAATTTCGCGCGCTTCGGGTCGGCATAACCAAGCGTCGCCAGCGAGCGCACGACATTGCGCATGATGTCATCGCGCTTGAGGGTTTCGCCGTAGTTCGACTCCATCGACCAGATGGCCAGCAGGATGTAGCGGTCGACGCCGTATCTTGCCTCGATCCTGTCCAGCCACGGCTTCCATTTCCTTGCCATCTGCTGGCCGACGGCGACCGACTGGTCATGGACGCGGTTGTCGAAATAATCCCAGGCGGGTGCGGTGAATTCGGGTTGAGTACGGGCCTTTTCCAGCACCATCGGATCAGCATCGCTGATGCCCTTGAATGCGTGGTCGTAGACGGAGCCGGAAACGCCGCTCGCCACGGCGGTAGCACGGAAGCTGGCGACCCATTGGCGGAAGCCGGCATCGGCAAAAGCCGGCCCGCTGGGCATGAGCAAGGCAAGCGAGAGGCTGGCGGCCGTCAGGACGCTGGTGAAGCGCCTTGCGACGTTGCGAACGGACATCTTTTCCTCCTTCTTTATCTCAGGAAGACTATTCATCGCCGAACCCGGTTAGCATTTGGTTTACCATAGGTGCCGTCCGGGATGAAAAGATGCGTCGACGCTTTACCAGCTGAGATTTCTGTCCCGTCGTTCAGTAATGCTCGATTTCGGCATGAAAATGTCTCGAATCGGGATTGCCGAACCGGCATGCAAATGGATAATTGGCACATGAAGAGAGTTCGCAAGGCAGTATTCCCGGTTGCCGGTCTCGGCACGCGCTTTCTCCCCGCCACCAAGGCCATTCCCAAGGAAATGCTGACGGTCGTCGACAGGCCGGTCATCCAGTATGTGGTCGATGAGGCGCGCGAAGCCGGGATCGAGCATTTCATCTTCGTGACCGGCCGCAACAAGGCGGTCATCGAGGATCACTTCGATGTCCAGTTCGAGCTCTACGACACGCTTGCGCAGCGTGGCAAGGATGATCAGCTCGCCCGCCTGCAGCGGCTGCAGCCGGCGCCGGGGCAGACCAGCTTCACCCGCCAGCAGGTGCCGCTCGGCCTTGGCCACGCCGTCTGGTGCGCGCGCGAGCTTGTCGGCGACGAGCCCTTTGCGCTGCTGTTGCCCGACATGATCATGCAGTCGGAAAAAAGCTGCATGAAGGACATGGTCGAGCTTTACGCCGAGACCGGCAACAACATCGTCGCCGTGCAGGAATGCGATCCCGCCGAGGCGCACAAATACGGCATTGTCGGCCGCGGCGAGGACGCCCATCACGGTTTCAGCATCACCGGCATGGTGGAAAAGCCGAAGACCGGCACCGCGCCGTCGAACCTCTTCATCAACGGGCGCTATATCCTGCAGCCGGAGATATTCAAGATACTCGAAGGCCAGGAAAAAGGCGCCGGCAACGAGATCCAGCTCACCGATGCAATGCTGAAGCTGCAGAAGCAACAGCCCTTCTACGGCTACCACTACCGCGGGCGGACGTTCGACTGCGGCTCGCCCGAAGGCTTCGTCGAGGCCAACGTTGCCTTCGCACTGTGGCGCAGCGACATGAATGCAAGCATGGCCGGTGTCATTCGCACGCTTCTCGACGAACTCGCGCCGTCAGAACGCCGCGGCGTAGCCTTCTAGCTTCAACACCGGTTCGCGCTGACTGGCTAAAGTGCGCCGCATTCGACCAGCCTTATGCGATGCGCTTTAGGTTCTTGTTTTATGCATGTCGTTATCGCAAAACCGCTGCACACTTTTGCGCGACATGCATTAGCGCTGCAACTTCAAGCCGACGAAGATACTGTTGGCCGTGTAGTCGCGTCCAACCAGGTTGCTGGTCAGTTTTTCAGTCCTGACGCGGGTGGTGAGCCCGGCATAGCGGTTCAGCCACCATGTCAGCCCAGCCTCGGCGCTCAGCGTCAAATCATGATCGTCGGAGCCGGTATAGTCGCGCCATTCAACGCCGAGAGCGGCATTTCCGGTCAGGTTGGCGCGGATTTGCCGCTCGCCGGTGAGGCTGCTGGAATAGAGCATGTCGCCGCTTTCGCCCGCGTTCGTCGTGTTCTCGGCGGTCGTCTGTGCGGTGAGGCCGATCGTGGTGCCGCGTTCCGGCGACCATTTGAGATCGGCATTAACCGTCCCGCCCGAAATCGCCGGCAGGGCGTTGTCGTCGATAGCTTCGCGCAACCAGCCGACCGAGAACTCGCCGGTAAGCTTCTCGCGGAGATCGAGCTCGACGCCGGCCCGTGCGCCAAGCCGCGTCGAGGAGCGCTGGAAGCCGTTTGGATCGACGCGCAAATCATAAGCGCGCCGGCCGACCTCGATTTCGGTGAACGGAGTGATGGCAGGCGAGATCTCGTAGCCGGTGCGCAAAATGGCCGTATAGAGCGTCGAGTCGCGGCCCTTCTGCGACAGCGATCCCCCCGACGAAAGCTTGGCGTCACCAAAGATGTCGTGCTCGACCGCGCCGGTCAGCGCGAAGCGCATCTTTCCCGCATCCTTCTCGACGGCGAGGCTGCCGCTCACGGTCTGGCGCACCGGCTGCCCAACGGCGCCGACGATGGCGTCCGGCGCCGAGGCCGATTCGGGCACGGCCTCGTAGCCAAGTTTGGCGATGGCGCGCAGATCATTGTCGAGATCGATGTTGAGCGTGCCGTCGACGCGGCCTTGCGCCTCGTGAACGTCATAGCCGGACAACGTCTCGCGGAAGATGCCATAGCCCTCAATCGTCGCCGAATTCTCCCGCCAGTCGGAGACGGCGTTGAAGCGCAGCGTCGTTTCCGACAGCAATGCCGGCTTGCCGAGGCTGCTCGAATCGGCGTTTGTTGAATACGTCAGGCCTTGCTCGAGCGTCGGCCGGATCACGAAGGAGCCGAGCTGGATGCCGGTGGCGGCGAACGGGTCGTCCTCGTTCTTCTTGTCCTGGCCTTCGATGGCTTCGGTGCGCTCGGCGCCGGGGTCGAGCTTGAGCCTTTCGGCGGAATCGATGGTCACCGCACGGCGGTTGGCCGTATCCTGCTCGTCTATGGCGGCGGTGTCGGTGTCGTCGGTCGTCGGCGTCGCTGCAGTCGCAGTGGCGCCTCTCTTGCGCTTCTTGTTGTCCACGGCCTCATCTTTGGCCTTGCCTTCTTCGACGGCGCGTTGCGTTGCGCTCGGCCGCCGTCGTGGCGGCGGAGCAGGGTCGGCAAACGGGTCGTCGCTGGCCGCTGGTGGATCGAAAGTGCCGCCGGTTGTGGCCGCCGCCTCGCCCGTGCCGTCGTCAGGCAAGGCCCCCGGGCTGGCCGGACGATAGGTAGGCAGCGGCGTATCGTCGTTGGCGGTTGCAGCAGCCATGCCCAACTGCCTGATCCTGTACTGCTGGTCGTCCAGGATTGTCGATTCCGAAACCTCACCGCGCAGCTCGATTTCCTGGGCGCAAAGCAGTGCCGGACGCGACAACGCAAGGACACTGGTTGCCAGCAGCAAAGCGCAAACCGCGTTGCCCTTTCGTCCTATTTTGTTTTGAGGCTGAAACCCGGACATCGGCACCACTGCTTGCGCGGCGCACGCGCGCCATACTTACGAAACCGTAAATGGGGATGGTTAACGGAGCGTTGAGGGATCGCCCGCCAAGGTGTTCTGGGCGGCAATTCCGTTGGACAGGCGCGCGCCGAAGCGCTAATCGCATCGTCCATGGACGTGAAATCCCCAGACAGGAAGCCGCTCGACGAGCAGGCCGCGATTGCCTCGGCGCTGAGAACGGTGGCGACAGAGCAGGCCGGCGTCGCGGCACTGGCAGACGCGCTCGAAAACGGGCTGGCCGAGCCGTTCGCACGGGCGGTCGACATGGTGTCGCAGATCGATGGCCGCGTCATCGTCACCGGGGTCGGCAAAAGCGGCCATATCGGCTCGAAGATCGCCGCAACGCTCGCTTCGACCGGCACGCCGGCCTTCTTCGTCCACCCTGCCGAAGCCAATCACGGCGACCTCGGCATGATCGCTCGGAACGACGCCATCATCGCCCTGTCGTGGTCGGGGGAAAGCCTCGAGCTCAAGGGCATCATCGCCTATTCCAGGCGCTTCTCGATCCCGCTGGTCGCGGTCACCGCCGGCGAAAAATCGGCTCTGGCGCGTGCGGCCGACGTGGTGCTTCTGCTGCCGCGAGCCCCGGAAGCCTGTCCGCACGGCCTTGCGCCGACGACCTCGACGCTGCTGCAAATGGTGATGGGCGATGCGCTGGCCATCGCGTTGCTCGAGGCGCGCGGCTTCACCCCGGACCATTTCCGCACGTTCCATCCCGGCGGCCAGCTCGGAGCCAACCTGACGCAGATCCGCGAGATCATGCATGTCGGCGACAGGCTGCCTCTGGTGTCGTCCGGCACCGGCATGCGCGAGGCGATCCTCGAATTGTCGCGCAAGGGGTTTGGCTGCGTGGCGGTCACTTCGGCGGACGGCAAGCTGATCGGCATCATCACCGATGGCGACATCAGGCGCCATATCGGCAGCGATCTTCTGGCCATGAGCGTCGATCAGGTGATGACCAGAGAGCCAAAAATGGCGGCGCCCGACACACTGGTTGCGACGGCGCTGCAGACGATCAACGATTCTGCCATTACCAGCCTGATGGTGGTCGAAGGCAGACGGCCGATCGGGCTCGTCCATCTGCACGACCTGCTGCGCATCGGTGCTGCCTAGCGGGCTTCTAGACTGCCTCGACCGTCAGTTCCAGGTCGGTGTCGGCGGCACCGGTCACGCGCACCTGCGTGCCGGCCGGCAGGTCAGGGCCGGAGACGCGCCACAACGTGTCGCCGAGCTTGATGCGGCCGCGCCCATCCTTGATCGGCTCGGCAAGGGTCGCCGTCCGGCCGACCATCTGCGCGCCGCGCCGGTTGAGCAGCGGCTGGTCGGTTTCCTCATGCCGCCCGCCCACCAGCCGCTTGCCGACATAGGCCGAGACCAGCGACAGCGCGAGGAAGGCGAGGACCTGGACCTGCCAGCTCCAGAAACCGGCGTCCCAGATGAGCAGCGAGACGACGCCGATCAACAGCGCGGCAATGCCGATCCACAGCATGAAAATGCCCGGCGCGACGACCTCCATCACCAGCAGGGCGAAGCCGAGGACCATCCAGCTCCACGGACCGAGTTCGGAAATGATGCGATCGAACATGGCCTCAGGTCTCGCTGGGACGAACCACGGGCGGGCGGGCCTGTCGTGCTGGACTGGCGGTGCCTTCGCCCTTGAAAACTTCCCTGGCGATTTCACCAATGCCGCCGAGCGTGCCGATCAGTGAGGAAGCCTCTATCGGCATCAGCACGAGTTTGCTGTTTGTCGCTGCACCGATCCTGGTCAGCGCTTCGGTGTATTTCAGCGCGACAAAGTAGTTGAGCGCCTGCACGTCACCCTTGGAAATCGCCTCCGACACTACCTGTGTGGCGCGTGCTTCAGCCTCGGCCGAGCGCTCGCGCGCCTCGGCATCGCGGAAGGCGGCTTCCTTGCGGCCCTCGGCCTCCAGGATCTGCGATTGTTTGAGGCCTTCGGCAGCGAGGATCTGGGCGCGCTTGTTGCGCTCGGCCATCATCTGGCGGCCCATCGATTCGACGAGATTGGCCGGCGGGTTGATGTCCTTGATCTCGACGCGGGTGATCTTGATACCCCAGGGGTGCGCGGCCTCATCAACGACGCGCAGCAGGCGCTCGTTGATGGCGTCGCGGTTCGACAACAGCTCGTCGAGGTCCATCGAGCCCATCACGGTGCGGATGTTGGTCATCGTCAAATTGAGGATAGCGTTCTGCAGGCCGGCGACCTGGTAGGCGGCCTGCGCCGCGTTGAGCACCTGATAGAAGGCAACGCCGTCGACGGCCACGGTGGCGTTGTCGCGGGTGATGATCTCCTGGGTCGGAACGTCGAGCACCTGCTCCATCATGTTCATCTTGGCGCCGATACGGTCGACGAAGGGCACGATGAGGTTGAGGCCCGGGCTCAATGTCTTGGTGTAACGGCCAAAGCGTTCGACGGTATAATTATAGCCTTGCGGAATTGTCCGGATGCCCTTGAAAAGCACCAGCACGACAAGGGCGACAAGAACAAGAAGCGCGATATCGAAACCACTGAAACCCATTTTGGCTCTCCCCTCAAAGGCCATGTTGGACATTGCCACGCGGCCGATTCCACCAAACACTTAAGTGTGTTTCAGCAATGTTACAATCAGGTGATCTCGGATTGCGGGTGCATGGACTGCGGGATCCATTCAGGCCCAGCCGGACAGCTCGCGCCGCACCATTGCCTCGATCACCGCCATGCCCTCTGCACTGTCGTTGAGGCAAGGGATGTGTGCGAACTTTTCGCCGCCGGCATGGTGGAAGGTCTCGGCCGCTTCCCTGCCGATCTCGTCCAGCGTCTCGATGCAGTCGACGGAAAAGCCCGGATTGACGATGGCGATCGATTTCACGCCTTCGCGTCCCAGTCTTTCGACCGTCTTGTCGGTGTAGGGCTGCAGCCATTCCTGCGCGCCGAAGCGCGACTGGAAGGTGGTAATCAGCTTGTTCTCATCCCAGCCGAGCTTTTCGCGCAGCAGCCGCGTCGTCTCCAGGCAATGCGCCTGGTAGGGATCGCCCTTGTCGGAGTAGGATTTCGGAATACCGTGATAGGAGGCGATGACGATTTCCGGATCGAAGTCGAGGCTCGCCAGATGCCCTTCGATCGAACGGGCGAGCCCCTCGATATAGGCCGGCTCGTTGTAATAGGGGGGCACGCTGCGAATGGCCGGGGCGCGGCGCATCTTCATCAGCGCGCGAAACAACTGGTCGTTGGCGGTCGCAGTCGTCGTCGCCGAATATTGCGGATAGAGCGGGAAAGACAGGATGCGGTCGCAGCCTTGCTCGACCAGTCTGTTGGCCACGCTCTCGGTCGAAGGGTTGCCGTAGCGCATCGCCCAATCGACGATCACATGGGATAAATCGCCGAGCGCAAGCCCGAGTTTCTCGGACTGGGCACGGGTATAGGTGCGCAGCGGCGACTCGTTGCGCTCCCGGTTCCATATCCTGGCATAGTTGGCGCCCGACTTCTTCGGCCGGGTGGTGAGGACCAGGCCGTAGAGGATCGGATACCAGACCGCCTTGTTGAGTTCGATGACGCGCGGATCGGACAGGAATTCCCTGAGATAGCGCCACATCGGCTTGAAGTCGGTGCCGTCCGGGGTGCCGAGATTGATCAGCATGACACCGACCTTGCCTGTCCCGACCGGAGGGTGTCCTGCCGGGAGCGCGCCGGCGGTCGTTTCGGCTTTGCTTTCAGCAGGGTTGGCAAGCGTCATGGGGTTCTCCAACACCGCGAAACCAGCGGTGCCGCGGCGAAGGTAGCGATGCCGCGCCGGTTTTCAAATGCAGCGTCTGGCCGCACCTTATCCCAGAAATGCGGCACCCGCCCGGTTTGCCGGGCGGGTGCATTGCGTTCCTGCGGCCGGATTACTTCGAGGCCGCCGGGATAGTCAAGGTTGCGCCGACCGGCAGCCGGCGTGGCTCGTAGGCTTTGTTGGCATCGAAGATCATTTTCCATTTGGTGCCGTCGCCATAGGCCTTCACCGCGAGATCCCAATAGGTATCGCCGGCGACGATTACATGGCTGCTTTCGGCCGGTGCCGGCTCAGCCGGCTTGGCGGGCTCGGCAGGTTTTGCCGGCTCACTTGGGGCCGGTTCACTCGGGGCCGGCTGACTCGGGGCCGGCTGACTCGGGGCAGGCGCCGTCTCGGCCGGTTTGGCCGGTACAGCCGGAGCAGGGGTGGCCGGAGCCGGTGTGGCCGGAGCCGCAGGTGCCGCCGGCTGGGCCGGCTCGGCGGGTGCGGGGGCCGCCGGCGCGGTTTCAGCCGGGACGGCCGGTGGTGTTTTGGAAATGTCGCCGGAGCCGGCCGGCATTTCGGGCATTGCCGGCTCAGCAGGCTTTATCGGCGCTGCCTCAGCAGGTTTTGGCGGTTCGGCCGGGTTGGCTGGTTCCGCGGCCGGGGCTCCGGTCGCGGCGATCTCGGTGATGCGGCCGTCGAGCTTCGGCGTATAGGGCCGGTGCGCGCCGAGGTAATCGGCGACGACCTGTTCCAGCCCCGGGCCGTAATCATAGGCGTTCTTGGCCTTCTCGGCGAATACCTTGTAGCCGTCACCGCCCTGGCGGACATAGTTGTTGGTGGCGACCAGATAGTCCTTGTCCGGTTTGATCGGCGTCCAGGCGCCGCCTTCCATGACCTCGACCGATTTGACGCGTCCATTAGGCGGCGCCGATTTGTCGAACGCATATTTCAGGCCGGCAACCTGCGGGAAGCGCCCGGCGCCGTCCTCGACCTGGCTGAGGCCGCTTTCGAGGCCGGCAACCAGATCCTTGCCGGTGATCTGGAAGGTCGCCAGCGTGTTCTGAAACGGCAGCACAGTGAGAACCTCGCCCATGGTGACGGTGCCTTGGTCGATCGAGGCGCGCAAGCCGCCGCCATTCGAGATGACGATCTCGACACCTTGGCCCTTGACCCGGTCGAGGACGGCGTCGGAGACCAGATTGCCCATCTCGCATTCGCGGGCGCGGCAGTTTTCGCGGCTGCCGTCGATCGCCTTGGTGGTCTCGGCGACTTCCTTGTTCTTCAAAGCCTCGATCGGGGCGCCGAGTTCCTTGATGCGGGCAAGCACGGCGGGGTCGGGCGTGATCGATTTGTCGAGATGAATGGGATCGCCGCTTGCCTCTTTGACGACGCCATTGTCGTCGAAGACGACCTTGAACTCGCCGAGATATTTCGAATAGGACGCCGCCTGCACGACCGGCACTTTGTGGCCGTCCGGATTGTCGACCATCGTCGGATAAGGGCCTTCCGCCTTGGGGTCGGTGTTGGACAGCAGCGAGTGGCTGTGGCCGCCGACCACCACGTCGACGCCCGGGATCTTGGCGATCACGTCGCGTTCTCGCTTGTAGCCGATATGGGTGACCGCGATGATCTTGTTGACGCCCTCTCGCTTCAGTTTCTCGACCTCGGCGGTGATCGACTTGACGTCGTCCTCGATGGCGATGTTCGGGCCAGGCGTGGCAAGCTCCGGCGTGTCGTTGGTGACCGCGCCGACGATGCCGATCTTCTGGCCGCCGACCTCGACCACGATCGACGGCTTGACGCGGTCGCCGAGCTTGGATTGCGCATTGGCCTTCACATTGGCGCCGAGCACCGGAAACTGGATCATGTCGAGGAACGGCGCCAGCGCCGACTCGCCATCGTCGAACTCATGGTTGCCGACCACCTCGGCATCGAATTTCATCTGGTTGAGGAATTCGCCTTCGGTCTTGCCCTTGTAGGTCGTGTAGAAGAGCGAGCCCTGGAAATTGTCGCCGGCGCTGAGCAGCAGCACGTTCTGGCCTTGCAGCTTCTTGCGCTCCTGCGCGATCGCGGTGACCAGGCGGCCGGCGCCGCCGACGCATTCGCCCTTGGTCTCCTCCTCGGCCGAGCAGGTCGATTCATACTTGTTGTTGCTCTCGATGCGGCTGTGCCAGTCGTTGATGTGCAGGATGTTCAGCGTGTAGTCGGCAAAGGATACGCCTGCCGACAGGCCAAGCGCCGATGCCGACAGCGCGGCGATGGCAGCGATCTTCTTCATTCTCGTCTCCCGGATAACTTGAGGTACAGCGCCGCGCGTCATTTGGGACGCGCAAAGTACCAATTTTATTTTGCGCATGATCCTTTCCGAAAATCGACTCCGATTTTCGGGGTCATGCGCAGACGCGTTTAAAGCTCTTGTTTGACTGGGATGTAACAGCCCTCTCGGGCCATGTTCACATCGCGTTTCAGTCGATGCAAGCGGAAATCGGCATCAGCTTTGCCGGCGTAAAAAGGCTTTGCCGGCGTAAAAAGCGGCGGCTTGAAGCCGCCGCCCTTTTGCAAAGTCAATTCGGAATCGGATTTCAGGTGCGCCTGGTCAGCACAAAATTCTGCCCGCTCGCGCTGGTGCAATTGAGCTGGCTTGTGGAGACCATCAGGCAGTTGAAGCTGATCGGCGTCTGGCGGATCAGCGAAGTGCCATGGATCTCGACCGAGGTGCCGCCGGTCATGGTGTAGCTGCCATCGGCAAGCTTCTGGCCGGTGTCGGTTGCGACGGTCGCGAAGCTGCCGCCCTTGAAGGTGGACAAGCCCGTGCCCTGCGCGTCGATCCAGGAGCCTTCAACCCCTTTGGCCGTGATCACCGGCGGCTCGCCTGGGCCGGTTGTGGTGCAGGCCGCCAACGCGACCGTAGCGGCCGCGGCAATGCCAGCCGAAAGCAGTCTTTGCGCGATCGTCATCTTCAAAATCCTCTCCTCTCGCATCGGCCCGAAAATCGATCCGATTTTCGGAAAGCACGATGCTCACATTCAAAGTGCTAGAGCGTACTTTGTGCGTCCAAATGGACGCACGTCGCTCTAGGCCGCTCCTCTTCAATCGCCCGATTTCCGGGCGATTGCAAGCTGGCGGAGTGTCGACGCAACGCTGCTATCGAACGAGGATGTTGCGGAATTGCCACGGGTCTTTGGTGTCGAGGTCCTCGGAAAACAGACCAGGTCGATTGTCGAGCGGTGTCCAGTCGGTATAATAGCTCCTGACCGGCCCGAGATATGGGTTCTGCACGTCGAGGCAGCGCTTGTAATCCATCTCGTCGGCTTCGACGATGCCGGCCTCGGGATTTTCCAGCGCCCAAACCATGCCGGCCAGCACCGCCGACGTGACCTGCATGCCGGTGGCGTTCTGGTAGGGCGCCAGCTTGCGCGCCTCGGCCAGCGACAACTGCGAGCCGTACCAGTAGGCGTTCTTGGCGTGACCGTAGAGCAGCACGCCGAGTTCGTCGATGCCATCGACCAGTTCGTTTTCGTCGAGCACGTGATGCACGGGCTGAGCCTCGCCGGCGGCACCGAACATCTCGTGCAGTGACAGCACGGCGTCGTTGCAGGGATGATAGGCGTAATGGCAGGTCGGCCGGTACTGCACCTTGCCCTTCTTGCCGCGCAAGGTGAAGAAATCGGCAATTGAAATCGCCTCGTTATGCGTCACCAGGAAGCCGTATTGCTGACCGGGCGTCGGGCACCATGTGCGCACGCGCGTGTTGGCGCCGGGCTGCTCCAGAAAGATCGCGGCCTTCGAGCCGTTCTTGTGTTTTTTGGCGTTCTTCGGCATCCACGTCTCATGCGTGCCCCAACCGAGCTCGGCCGGCTGCAGGCCTTCCGAAATGAAGCCTTCGACCGACCAGGTGTTCCAGAACACGTTCATCGGCTTGGGTTTCTTGGTGCGCTGGGTGTCGCGCTCGGCGATATGGATGCCCTTGACGCCGGCTTTCTTCATCAGCCTGGCCCAGCCTTCGCGATCGTGCTGCGCGGGCTCCGAGAAATCGAGGCCAAGATCTGTGGCGAGGTTGACCAGCGCCTGCTTGACGAACCACGAGACCATGCCCGGATTGGCGCCGCAGCACGAGATCGCCGTGGTGCCGCCTGGGTTCTTCGCGATTTCAGTACGCACCGTCTCGCGCAGCGCATAGTTGGTGCGTGAGGCATTGTCGGCCTTTTCGTCGAAATAAAAGCCGAGCCAGGGCTCGACCACCGTGTCGATATAGAGGACGCCAAGCTTGCGGCAGAGCTTCATGAGTTCGAGCGAGGAAGTGTCGACCGACAGGTTGACGCAAAAGCCCTGGCCGCCGCCATTGGTCAAAAGCGGTGTCAGCAGCTTCTTGTAGTTCTTCTTGGTCACCGCGTCCTGCATGAAGGTGATGCCGCGCTCGTCGAGCAATTTGCGGTCGGTGTCGCGCGGGTCGATGACCGTCATGCGCGACTTGTCGAATTTGAAATGGCGCTCGATCAGCGGCAGCGTTCCCCGTCCGATCGAGCCGAAGCCGATCATCACCACAGGGCCGGTGATCTCACCGTAAACGGGCCAGTTTTCATTCACCATTTATCGATTACTCCCTCAAAAAACGCTTCGGAACAGCGGCTTGGCCGCGGCGCGACAAACCATAGATCATTGTCACAATAAAGCGAAAATCGGACGGCCGGCGTTACGCCGCGCCATCCCGGCTACGGCTCGACCAGACTTGCAAACTCCGGCTTGAAGAGGGCACGTGCCTCGGAGACCGGCAGTTCCAGCAGATCGTCGGCGCAGGCCTGGATGGCATGCGGCAGGGTCTGGAGCCCGAACACCAGAACCTGCTTGTCGCCCTCGCGCCAGAGGCTGGCAGCCAAATTTTCGTCGATCAGATCGTCGATGCCGCATTCGGCTTCGTGATCAATATCGGTCTGATCGCTCGGTTTCTTGCGCCGCTGCTTGACGAAGGAGGCGAGGGAAGGACCGGGCTTGCCATCTATCGTATCCAAGAAAATGTCCTGAAGGCCGAGCAGGACGCCGCGCCGCACATCCATGATGTAGGCGTCCGAATAGTTGGTCGGATGCGCTCCGCCGCAGAAGATGCTGCCGGACTCCCGCCAGCTCATCAGCCGCGGAGTCAGCGAGGTCACTTCGAATGTGCTGTCCTCATAGCCGCCGAGTGTGCCGCCGTTCACACCGTCAATCGGCCCGCCTTCGTTGAAACCGGCATATTGCGCCGCCACGCAGCCCAGTGCGCCGATGTTGGCGCGCCAGTGCCTGTCTTGCAGCAGAGCGTTCGCGGCCTCGATTGGAACGTCGCCGGACAGTTCGACAATGCGCGGCGTGGCAAATTTGGTGCGGGGGTCGACGACATAGCGGTAAGTTGCGTCCGGCCAACCAGTCGTCTTGCCGTTATCGAGCTGAGTGTCCACCCGCAGATAGTCATAAGGGGACGTTTCCATGGTGAGCGGCGTGTCATTGCCGAAGAACTTCATGAAGCTGAAATCGTAGAGATCGAGCGGGCTGCTGGGCTCGTTCTCGGTCACCTGCCGACTTGCGACCCGTTCCAATCTGAGCGGCAGCGCGCTCTTTCCGTTCCAGCTGCCTTCAAGGGTTTTGCCGTTACTGGATGAGGCCAGGCGCCAGACGGCGGCAATCGGCGCAGCCTTTCCGTCATCGCAATTGTCGGCGCCGCATGCCTCCTCCTCGGCCAGTTCGAACTTGCTGCCCTTTTGAGACCGGGCCTGCAGCGGGATGTCGACGCCCTTCGAGCGGTAGAAATAGCGGCCGGCTAGCGGGCCGCCGGGCGCGGCGGGGTCGCCGGTGAATTCGACGACGATATCGCTCTTTCCAAGCTTGCCGGCATAAGTCACCGGCTCCGCCTCGGCTGCTGTCGACAGTACCAGGATCGCGGCCATAAACGTGACCGGCCTGCTAAGATGCTGGATCATTTTTCCCCCAAGCCGCAAGTTACAGCTGTCTTGCGCCAGCAGTCACGGTCGGCTGTCAGGCCCTTATAGTCAAGTTGTGCCTCGTCCCGCACCTGAGGCTGCTCAGCGAAAAGACGCGGCGAGCGCCACCCCTGGTGCGGATGGCGCATCCGCCCGTTTCAGCGGGTTTTTGTCCTCGGCGCGGCTGTGGAGGCTCGAACCACCAGTTCTACCGGCAGAACGACTTGGCGGGGGGCTTCATTGTCAAGGACCATTCGGGCGGCAAGCCGGCCTTTTCCGATCACGTCTTGTGCGACAGTGGTCATCGGAGGCGTGGTGCGTGCGGATTCAGCGGTGCCATCGAAGCCGACGACCGACACGTGGCCCGGCACGTCTATGCCGCGGCGAACCGCCTCGTCCAGGATCGTGATCGCCTGCCAGTCCGACATGGTCAGGATCGCGGTTGCTTCAGGCGCCCTGTCGAACACCACTGCTCCGGCAGATGGCTCGCCCGGGATCGTCTCGATGATCGGGACATCGTCGATCGACAAATTCGCCTCCGCCAAACCCTGTTTGAAACCGTCGAGCCTTTCATCGTCGAGCGGGAAGCCGGCCAGAAGCGGGCGCGTTGCCTTTCCGGGCATGTGGACAATCGGCGGGCCGGGAGACCGGCGCACCGAAAGGATGGCAAAATGCCGGTGCCCCAGCCCGGTCAAGTGCCGGACGGCAGCAACCGCGCCACTCCTGCCGTCGATCTTTATCGAATTGATGTCGGGACCTGCGTCGCTTTCGAGAATGACGAAGGGCAGACGGCGTCTCTGGACCGAAATTATGAGACCAATGTCGGCGCTGTGACCAAGGATAAAGCCGTCAACCAGGGCATCGCGGATGCTGGCGAAGCGCGTGTTGTCGGTGCCGTTTACAAGGCTGAGCGTCGTTCCAGCCTCGTCGCAGGCGAGCGAAACGCCGAGCACCAGCTCGCGGCCGTATGGGCTTCTCATCACTTCGGAGATGGCGTAGGCGCCAGGCGGCATGAACCCGATGGCATTGAACTTGCCGTCCCGCAGCAATCGTCCTTTCGGATCGGGGCCGCCAAACCCGAGCGCTCGCGCGGCCGCTTCGACGCGCTCGCGCAATTCGGGCCTGACCAGCTCCGGCCGGTTGAAGACGTTGGAGACAGTCCCCCGGGAAACTCCGGCAGCCTTGCCGACATCGGCTAGGGTGGGCATTGGCGATCCACTCGTTTTCCCTGAGGTAGACCATTTTTTGGAGCGCTCCAAGAATTTTATTGACTCAAAACCAAAATAGGGGGATCGTGCTCCTTGGAGCGCTCCAAGAGCATATACTGAGGGTGTTTCTGCGACTGAGACACCGAGAATCGTCACATGGCATGGTCGCAGCGGCCAATGCCCAAGGAGAGGATGATGGCAGAAACCGATGCTTTTCCAGCCTCGCTCGTAGGCAAGACTTTCGACTGCGTTTTCGGCCCCTTCGTACCGCGGCTGACGTTTCTTTCGCCGCAGGAATTGCATATCCAGGCGTCGATCGGGACCACTGAAATCGACGAGGTGGTCAAGGTCGGCCTGACCAGCGTGCGTCCGAATCTCGTGCTCGCGAGTTGGACGGAGCAGAGCGGCAACTTCATTGTGCAGTTGCAGGATCACGAGAACCGGATCGTCCATAATTATGCGCGGCTGGCCGATGGGCAGCTCTTCTGTGCTCAGGGCGCCATTCAAGCCGTTCCGGCGTGAGGGGAGGAAAATGCGATGGAACTCGCTTATGACAGTCATCTGCTTGCTCGAATTCTGCTGAGCGTCGCGACCGTGGGTTACGGTGTAGCGACGATCAAAGCCGACTTGAACGCCACCCACGCCACCAATCCACTGTGGACTCCCCATGCCCGGTTTCACGTCGTCTGGCAGGTGCTGAGCTATACCGGGGTGGCGCTGATTGCCCTCGGACTCATCTGGATCAAGGGGCAACTCGAAGCCGAGCGGCTCTATCTCGCCGGCGGATTGGCCGCGGCCATGTATGGGGCATTCTTCGCGGCCATGCTCTCGCGGCCGATCTATGGTGGCGTGCTGTATGACGAGAACGGCTACCCGCCGTTCCGGCCGCCGTTTGGACCGGCGGGCTGGCGGTGGGATGTCAACGTCACCGTCTTTACCGCGATGTCGGCGATCCTGCTGCTGGGCCTGGCTGCGATTTAGAGCAATTCCGGGAAAAGTGTGAGACGGTTTTCCGTCCGGAATTGCGCAAGAACAAAGAGGTGGAGCGGTTCGGCGTTTCCGTGAAACGATGAACTGCTCTAGGACAGCGCCAGCGCCCTAAGCCACGCGACCAGCCGGTCACGATCGGCGGTCATCCCCTTGTAGTCGAGCTGGGCCTCGTCCAGCGCGAGAAGTTGTTCGGCCAAGGACGCTGCGAGCGCCGCACGGTCGCGGTGGCGCTCCAGCACGGCGAGCGGGTCGAGATGGATGCGGATGGTGAAGAGTACGTCGCCCGAAACGGGGAGCTTTCTCAGCGTCTGCCGCTCGACGCGGATAAAGGCATGGGCGTCGATGTCACCGTCCGGGAATCTCGACGGGCGACTGCTGGCGCGGTCGATGCGTTCGACATTGGAGAGCGGATGGTAGAGCGCGTCGCCCGCCTGGATCGACCAGTTGTAGCGCTCGACGGCTTGGCCCTGGAGGCCGTCGAACATGCGGTTGATGAGATCGGCCGGGCGTGTGCCTGGACCGAAACCCGGTACCGGCGCGTGGATCTGCTGCAGCGGCTTGCCGAATTTTTCGGTCAGCGACCATGACGAGGGGAAGCAGAGCGAGCCGGCCGCCAGACGCCAGCCGCTCTCGTCGCGGCGCATCAGGATCAAATCCTCCTGGACGAGCAACGAGGCCGCGACAAGCGGCGCATCGCTGAAAGAAGCTGCGGTGCCTGAGCCTACAAGACTGTCGGTGCCGCCGATCACCACGATCCCGTTGTCGGTACGCCTGTGGGTCCCAGGAAAGTTCGCCGCCAGATGCGCACCGAGCAGATCGAGCACTTCGCGTTGGGCGTCGCGTGTGGCTTGCTCCTCGACAAAAACCTTGTCTGGAATTTCGGCATAAAGCCGGCGTTTCTCGGCAAGATAGGGCAGCAGATATTCGTCGATCTCGATCCATCTATCGAGATTGAGCGGCTTCAGCCCGATGGTGAACAGTTTCGACGAGCCGTCATAGGGTGTGTGGGTCGGTGGGCGGAAACTCATGCTTCTTTGTAGGCTTCCAGTGCGGCGGCGGCCATTCTCGCCGTGAATTCGGTGATTTCGTAATCGGCGGCGCCTGCCTTGGCGAAGGGATCGTCCGCCAGTCTGGCATCGAGCACGTCGCGTGGACCGCGCGCGATGATGATGCCGCCGGTCCTCGGCCGCTTCGGCCCGGAGGCGACAAAAATGCCTTCCGCATAACAGGCCTTCAGCCACTCGACATGCGCTTGCTGCAGGCTGTCGATCTCGGTCAGCGGCACCGTATACTTCAGCGAAACCACGAACATTGTTGTCTCCCGATGCTTCAGCCCAGCCGCGCCGGGATCAATCCGCGCAGCGAGTTGCCGACGAACAGCGCCTTGGCCGATTTCAGTTCGCTCCATGTGTAGATTGCTTCGCGGGCGCGGCCTTGATCCAGCAGTTCGCCACGCAGGACGCCAGGCAGCAGGCCGCAATCGAGCCGCGGCGTGGCCAGCACGCCATCGCCGAATTCGGCAAAGACATTGGTGATCGTGCCCTCGCAGATTTCGCCGCGCTCATTGGCGAGCAGCACCTCGTCGGCCCGGCCGGCGAGATATTCGGCGCGGGCGCGCGTATGGAGTTGTCGGCGGCTGGTCTTGTGGCGCAGCAGCATATCGCTCGAATCAAGCCGCACGCGCGCCAGCTGCACGGTCCAGACCTTGTCTGCGGCGAGCGGCGCGTAGGGCTGCACCGAAACCGCTACATCGCCCTTGCGCGACAGGACGAGGCGAGTGCGCAACGCAATGTGCTGGCGGCCGACCGCATTCATCAGCGCTTCACCGACCCGTTGCGGGTCGCAGCCGAAGCCGAGTTCGTCTGCCGAGCCGTAAAGCCGCGCGAGATGGCGGTCGAAACGGAGGAAACCCGAGCCGGGTTCCCAGCGCATTGTTTCGATCAGTTCGAAATCGGCAGTGTTCCCGTCGCGAAACGGGCTTTCAGCAGACACTCCTGGTACTCCTCTTCGGCTGTCGAATCGAAGACGACGCCACCGCCGACATTGTAGACTGCCTCGCCATTGGCAAAGAGCGAGATGGTGCGGATCGCCACCGAAAAGCGCATCCGGCCGCCGGGGGCGATCCAGCCTATGGCGCCGCAATAGACATCGCGCGGGCCACCTTCCAGCTCGCGCAGGATCTCCATGGCACGGATCTTCGGCGCGCCGGTGATCGAACCGCAGGGGAACAGCGCGGCGAAAATCTGGCGGATGGCGAGGCCGGGCAAAAGTTTCGCCCGCACGCGGCTCACCATCTGGTGGACCGTCGGGTAGCTCTCGATGCGGAAAAGCTCCGGCACATCGAGCGTGCCAACCTCGCTGATCAGTGAGATGTCGTTGCGCAGGAGATCGACGATCATCCGGTTCTCGGCCTGGTTCTTCTCGTCGTTGCGCAAGAACGCTTTCAGGCGATCGTCCTCCGCCTTGGTGGCGCCGCGCGGCGCAGTGCCTTTCATCGGATGCGTCTCGATCATGCCTTCCGCGTCGACCTCGAAGAACAGTTCCGGCGAACGCGACAAGACGATCGGATCGCCAAGCGCGACCAGCGCCCCATACTTCACCGGCTGGCGTTCGGTCAGCGCGTTGAAGGCGTCCAGCGGATCGCCCGACCATTGCGCGTGGACCGGAAAGGTCAGATTGCCCTGGTAGCAGTCGCCCTTGCGGATGTGGTCATGCAGCCTGGCAAAGCGTTTGGCGTAGTCGTCCGAGGACCAGCCTGCCTTGGGGTCGAAGATTGGGCCGTTGCTAGCCGGCAGATCGCCTGGCGCGACGGTCTCTTCGACCGGCGGGTCGAACACGCCGAGGCAGAAAAGCGGGGCGAGGCGGCCGGCTGGCAGCAGCGGAACGAGCTTGGGCTCGAGCAGGTAGCCGGCCTCGTAGGAGAAATAGCCGGCCAGCCATTTGCCGCCATCATGTGCAGCCTGCGCGGCTTCAAGCGCCGGCAGGAAGTCCGCCTCGCCATGCGCCGAGATGATCTCGGCCGGCCGGTCGAAAACGAGCTGACGCGCGGTCTCGTCGTTCCGGAAAATTGCAAAGGGCAGGGGCAGGGACATAAGGCTCGGATGCTGCGGTCACCAGCGATCGATCTATATGGGGGCTCGACCGTGCGCAATCGAGGGAACGGCGTCTCAAGACGCAAAGGCGCGGCGGGGCAAAAACAAAAGCGGCGCCCGAGAGCGCCGCCTTGTTCCAAATGCCGCCTTGCGATGGATCAGGTGTTGCTGGCTTCCCCCGCGGTCGGGAAGCGGCGCGCAAATTCCTTTTCGTCGCCGGCGGCAAGCAGTTTCGCCTGCTCGATCCAGCGTTCACGTTCGATGCGGCCGTCGAAATTCAACGTCGCCTCGATCCGCCTGACATCGTCGGGCGTCCAGGCGGCGATCTGGGCATAGGTCGTGACCCCAAGCCCTTTGAGCAGCCGCTCGTTGGTCGGGCCGATGCCGATCAGGCGACGCAGATCGTTGGCTTTGCCCGCCGCTGCGGTCGTTGCGTTGCCGGTCGCGGCTTTCTTTGCCGCTGGCGCAGTCTTGGGTGCGGCGCTCGCTTTCGATGCAGCCGGCTTCGGCGTCGCCGTTTTCGCCGCACTTGCGCGTGGCGCGGTCGCAGCCTTGGCCGTTGCAGATTTCTTCGGCGCCGGTTTGGCCGGCGCGGATGTCGACATCAGGGTTGACGGTGCCTGCATCGCCGCCTTGGTTGCGCCGGCCTTGGCGGCTGGCGCCTTGGCTGTTGCCGCCTTCGCGGTTGGCGCCTTGGCGGCCGGCGCCTCGCCCAGCCGCCGCTCGAGGTCGGCGCGGGCGCGGCCGCATTCATCCAACTCACCGGTCAGGCGGTCGCTATCGGCCCGCAATCTGTCACGTTCGCTGCGCGTGCGGTCGAGATCGCCGCGCAAACTGTCGAGTTCGCCACGCAGGCGTCCCCAAATGAACCAGCCAACCAACACACCTACCAGGAACGCCAGGAGCATGTAGAAAAAAGTGCCCATTGTCTTTCTCTCTCCAGTCCGATCCGTCCGCCCTGGCCTGTGGAGCCATGACCTCGGCGAAGGACCATTCGATGGTGGTTCCGCAATTTGCAGAACAGCCGGCTTCGATCGAGCTGTCGGCGACCGGTTTGCCCCTGGCCAACAACCGTTGTCGCATCCGCCGACGCGCCATGACCGGTCGGGACTTTCCGACCGGATCCATTCGTGCCCGGCTGAGCTTGAGGGCGGACGCTATCATACAGCTTACGGGAATCTAACGGAAAACTTCCATGGAAAGTTATTTAAGAACAAATATCCAAGACAAGAATAGAACCATCGTCAATATGCATTGCAGCTAAACTGTTCTGGAAAACCCGGTCACCCGGTGTTGCGCATCACCCAGTGTTGCGCATCACTTGTCCAGTGCTTCCAGCTCGTCGATCAGTCCGCTGATCACACCAAGCCCGATCTGCCAGAAGGCAGGGTCCGTCGCGTCAAGGCCGAACGGCGCCAGAAGCTCGGAATGATGCTTGGTGCCGCCGGCGCGCAGCATGGCAAAATATTTCTCCTGAAAGCCGCGCTCGGCGTTCTGGTAGACCGCGTAGAGCGAGTTCACCAGGCAATCGCCGAATGCATAGGCATAGACGTAGAAAGGCGAGTGGATGAAGTGCGGGATATAGGTCCAGAAAACCTCGTACCCCTCGCGTAGCTTGATCGCCGGCCCGAGGCTTTCCGCCTGCACTTCCAGCCAGAATTGGCCGAGCTTGTCGGAGGTCAATTCGCCGCTCTTGCGCTCGGCATGCACCTTGCGCTCGAACTCGTAGAAGGCGACCTGGCGCACGACCGTGTTGATCATGTCCTCGACCTTCTGGGCGAGCATGGCCTTGCGTTCGCGCTTGTCGGTGGTCTGCTCGAGCAGCGAGCGGAAGGTCAGCATCTCGCCGAACACCGATGCGGTTTCGGCCAGCGTCAGCGGCGTCGACGCCATCAAGGCGCCCTGGCCGCCGGCCAGCACCTGGTGCACGCCGTGGCCGAGCTCGTGCGCCAGCGTCATCACGTCGCGCGGCTTGCCCATGTAGTTGAGCAACACATAAGGATGCGCCGAAGGCACCGTCGGATGGGCGAAGGCACCAGGCGACTTGCCGGGTCTCACCGGTGCATCGATCCAGTTGCGGTCGAAGAAAGTTCTGGCGATCTCCGCCATGTCGGGTGAAAAGCGCTGATAGGCGGAAAGCACGGTGTTCTTGGCCTCGTCCCAGCCGATGACCGCCTGCGGGGTCTCCGGCAGGGGCGCGTTTCGGTCCCAATGGTTCATCACGTCCATGCCGAGCCAGCGCGCCTTCATCGCATAATAGCGATGCGACAGGCGCGGATAGGCGTCGCGAACCGCCGCGGCGAGTGCGTCCACCACGCTGCGTTCGACGCGGTTGGCGAGATGGCGGGAATCGGCAATGTCCTCGAAGCCGCGCCAGCGGTCGGAGATCTCCTTGTCCTTGGCCAGCGTATTGGTAATCAGCGTGAAGACGCGCAAATTCTTGCGGAAAGTTGCGGCCAGCGCTTCGGACGCCCGGCGGCGCACCTCGCCGTCGGCGTCCTGCAGGCGATTGAGCGCCGGCTCAAGCGTCAACTCCTCGCCGTCGACGTCGAAGCGCAAATCGGTCATCGTCTCGTCGAACAGGCGGTTCCAGGCCCCACGCCCGGTGATCGACTTTTCGTGGAAGAGTTGCTCGATGCGGTCTTCGAGCTGATAGGGTTTGTCCTTGCGCAGATCGAGCACCCAGGGCCGGTAGTGGGCGAAGGCCGGATCGGCGGCGAGTGCGTTTTCGATCGCGCCATCGTCGATGAGGTTCAGCTCGAGCGCGAAAAACAGCAGGTGCGCGCTGGCATCGGTCATCTTTTCCTGGATGTCGCCATAGAGCTTGGCGCGCTGCGGATCCGACGTGTTGCCGGCATAGACAAGCCCGGCATAGGAGACGATCCGGCCGATCAGCTCCTCCAGCGCTTCATAGGCCTGGAGCGCCTCGCCCAGCCTGCCGGCGCTGCCACGCCCGGCCTCGGCGGCGAGCGTGCCTTTCCAACGGCTCTCGAAGGCGATGGCATCGGCGGCGGCCTTGGCGATGTCGCGCTTCAACTCGGGCGCTTCCATGCCCGAATAGAGATCGGCCAGATTCCATTCCGGCAGGTCGCCAAGCTCCGCCACGCCCTGACCGGACGCCGCCGCCAGCTTTCGAGCAAAAACCATGCGCATTGCCGATCCTTCCAGACACGAAAATTCGAGGAAACGAGAAGCCGGTCAAATCCTAAGGAATTCATTCACCGGGTTTTTTGAAAGCTTATTTAGAACCCTGTGCCAAGATGATCCATAGGGCGCATTCTTGGGCGGGCACGGTCGGATCAGTCATGGCAGCTTCCATACTCATAGTCGATGACGATCTGGTGCAGCGCAGGCTGCTCGAGGCGGCGGTGACGAAATTCGGCCACACCGCGATCGTCGCCGATGGCGGCGAGGCCGGTCTCGATGTTGTCGACGGGCCTAATGCGCGCGACGTCTCGGTGGTCATCCTCGACCTGATGATGCCGGGCCTCGATGGCATCGGCGTGCTGAAGGCAATGCGCGAGCGCGGCATCCACATTCCCGTCATCGTGCAGACCGCCCAGGGCGGTATCGAAACCGTCGTTTCGGCAATGCGTCACGGCGCCTTCGACTTCGTCGTCAAGCCGGCCTCTCCCGACAGGCTGCAGGCGTCGATCGGCAATGCCCTCAAGGTCGAAGCGCTCGAAGGCGAAGTGAAGCGCTCGTCACGGCAGCGCGGCGGCCATCTGACGTTCAAGGACATGATCACTCACAGTCCGGCGATGGATCGGGTGATCCGGCTCGGCCGCAAGGCGGCGGCGTCCAACATCCCGATCCTGATCGAGGGTGAATCTGGCGTCGGCAAGGAACTGGTGGCGCGCGCCATCCAGGGCAGCGGCGACCGCCGCTCGAAACCCTTCGTCACCGTCAATTGCGGCGCCATCCCCGACAATCTGGTCGAATCGATCCTGTTCGGTCACGAAAAGGGCTCGTTCACCGGCGCCACCGAAAAACACACCGGCAAGTTCGTCGAAGCGCATTCGGGCACGCTGTTCCTCGACGAAATCGGCGACCTGCCGCTCGACGTGCAGGTCAAGCTGTTGCGCGCCGTACAGGACGGCGAAGTCGATCCGGTTGGCGGGCGCTCGACCGTCAGGGTCGACATCAGGCTGATCTCGGCAACCCATCGCAACCTGCTGCAGCAGGTCAAGGACGGCAAGTTCCGCGAGGATCTGTTCTATCGTCTGAACGTCTATCCGATCTTCGTGCCGCCATTGCGCGACCGTCGCGACGACATTCCCCATCTGGTCGAGCACTTCATGGAGAAGGTGGCGCCCGCCGATCCGCGCCACCGTCTGCGAGGCATCTCGGCTGCGGCGCTCGCCATGCTGCAGGCCTATGACTGGCCGGGCAATATAAGGCAGCTCGAAAATGCCGTCTTCCGGGCTTCGGTGCTCGCCGAGGGCGACATGCTGACCGAAGAAGAGTTCCCGCAGATCCGGGCGCAGGTCGAGGGCACGGTCAATCTCGATGCGGATATCGCCTCGCCAGCTTCAGGGGGGCCAGCTTCAGGGTGGCCAGCTTCCGGATTGGCTTCGGGCAGCCTGCCGCGTGATAACGTCCCGGCCGCCGTCGGCGCCGCCGCGGCCGAGCCCGACGCGCCGGCCAGACCCCGCTTCGGCACGCTGCGGGCGCTCGACGAGCGCGGCAATGTGCGTGCGCTGGCCGATGTCGAGCTCGAAATGATCAAGCTCGCCATCGACCACTACAACGGCCAGATGAGCGAGGTCGCCCGCCGCCTCGGCATCGGCCGGTCGACGCTCTACCGCAAGCTCAAGGAATACGGCATCGACCCGGAGACCGGCCGTGTCGAGAGGCTCGCTTCCTGAGTCACAGGGCCAAGCCGGTTCTCATCCGGACATCATTCCAGGCAACTGAGTCTCGTAATGACGTGTTCGCCGCAATGTTCACGTATTAAGGCGGACGGTAACAGATCGTGTTTCGAGCTGGCGCCAAAACATGATCTAAACCAGCGGTTTACCAAGATCTCCTGCGCAATATTTTTGGCGGTATATCGCCACGGTGTTACCGCATTTCGGCTTCAATAAGCGATGATTAACCATTAGGATCGATATTCGGATGCACATCTAACGCATCCGTTTGGTCAAATCCGGGGACAAAACGGCAGCCTGCAAGGCCTTTTGATTTGAACAGAATCGAACGACACAAAAACGGGCGGCATTATCACATGAGCGTCTGGCCGAGATGGCTGGCAGCGGTGATTGTTGCCGTCGGGTTCCTTGCAGCGGCGGCAACCGGCGCCGGCGCCGAGACACGTTCGCTGAAGCTCTATCATCTCCACACGCATGAAAAGGCGGAGATCGTCTACAAGCGCAACGGCCGCTACGATCAAGCGGGCTTGCGAAAGATCAACATCATCCTGCGCGACTGGCGTCGCAACGAGCCGACCAAGATGGATCCGCGCCTGCTGGACCTGGTCTGGGAAGCCTATCGTGAGAGCGGCGCCACCGACTATATCCAGGTCGTCTGTGGTTATCGTTCGCCGTCGACGAATTCGATGCTGCGCAGCCGCAGCAGGGGCGTCGCCGAGAAGAGCCAGCACATGCTCGGCAGGGCGATGGATTTCTACATTCCCGGCGTGCCGCTGAAGAAGCTGCGCGACATCGGCCTCAGGATGCAGGGCGGCGGCGTCGGGTATTATCCCAGCTCCGGCTCGCCCTTCGTGCACATGGACGTCGGCAATGTGCGCCACTGGCCCGGCATCAGCCGCCAGGAATTGGCGCGCGTGTTCCCCAATGGCAAGACGCTGCATGTGCCGAGCGACGGCAAGCCGCTGCCTGGTTATCAACAGGCGCTCGCCTCCTACAAAGCCCGCAAGGGCGCCGGCGCGCCGGCCATCGAACTGGCCAGCGCAAGCGGCGGTGGCAAAAAATCCCGCGGCTTCCTGGCAGCCTTCTTCGGCGGCGGCGACGACGAGGCGGACGACAGCGCCGATGTGGCGATGGCCGAGCCAGCGCCAAAGCCCCGTAACGTGAAGCCGGCGCCGTCGGCCAAGAGCAGCAATCTGCCTGGCATCGCCATCGTGGCGCCTCGGGATGCCAAGCGTGCCGAGATTCCGGAAGTCGCCGATGCTCCGGCGCCTGCGCCGGAACCGGAGAACGACACGCCGGAGACGATCATCGCGGCATTGCCGGCGCGCAGCATTCCGCTGCCCGATTTTGCTCCGCGCCCGAAGGCCGACATCGGTGCCCAGCCGCCTGAAAACGTTCCGTTCGGCGTGGCGGATGCGACTGCATCCACCGAACAGGCGGTGGCAACCGCGCAAGCGCCGGCAAGTGTGGCGTCGGCAAGTGTTCCGTTCGGCATGGCAGACGCGTCGGCTACGGCCGGCCCGGTGCAGGTCGCGGCAAACAACATTCCCGTGCCGAGCTGGCGGCCCGATCATTCGCTGCCGGCCGATCTTTCGTCGGCTGGTCTTGCGCCGCAGGACAAGCAAGTGTTGCTGGCGCTCGCGAGTGCGGCCGAGCGGAGCAACACCGCCACCGATGCATTCTCGGTATTGCCGTCGGCGCGGCCCGACAGTTCGCAGCCCGACGAGGTCAAGGCCGTTCTGGAACGGGTCAGCGCGACCGACGAATACAAGGTCGCTTCGCTTTCCGAGCAAGCATCGGTGTTCGAGGAACCGGCGAGCGACGACGCATCGAGCGACGGGGCGTCGCCGCGCAAGGCCATCGTTGCCCGCCCGGCCGGCTCCGATCCGACGGCCGTCATCGGCGCGGGCGTGAAGACCACACGCAAGGAACCCAGGGCCACCGCCCGCGACCTGAAACCAGGCCCCAAGCCGGTGGTGGTCGCTGCCGCGCCGCAGGCTGCCCGTTGGGCGCTGCACAGCGGCGAGTATGTCGCGACCGTTTCAGACGCGACAACGGCGCCGCGCTACGCTTACGACTTCGTCCGTACGGCACCGAGCGAGGTCTATACCGTCGGCTTCCAGCCGGGCAACGAGATGGCCGACGCCAACCGGTTCACCGGCAAGGCCGTCAAGTTCATGTCGGTGGCCCGCTTCCAGACCGAATAACAGCTGGGCAAATATCGTAGAGGCCGCGCTGGCAACCGGCGCGGCTGCCGCCACCGCCGGCACTGGCTTCCTTCGTGCCGGGATGCTAACCAAGGTCAGCATTCTCCCGCTTCGTCTAATGGTAGGACAGCGCCCTTTGAAGGCGTGAATCGTGGTTCGAGCCCATGAGCGGGAACCAGCCGGCGAACCAGATCGGCAGCAGGCCAGATCGGCGGCGATGCTAGCGCCCGAGCTTGCTCGCGGCGCGCGCCAAGGCTTCGATCTCGTCCCATTTGCCGGCCTTGACCAGATCGTCCGGCGCCACCCAGGAACCGCCGACGCAGATGACGTTGGGCAGGCTGAGATAGTCGGCGGCATTCTGGCCGGTGATACCGCCGGTCGGGCAGAATTTCACGTCGGCGAGCGGCGAGGCGAAGGCCTTGAGCGAGGCGATGCCGCCCGACTGTTCGGCCGGGAAGAATTTCAGAAAGCGCAGGCCGGCTTCGCGCGCGGCCATGACCTCTCCCGGCGTGATGGCACCGGGCAGCAACGGCACTTCGCTGTCCTTGGCTGCCGCGAGAAGCTCGCGGGTGATGCCGGGGCTGACGATGAACTTCGAACCGGCGGCCGCCGCCTCGCCGAACTGGCGGGCGTCCAGGATGGTGCCGGCGCCGACGACGGCGTCTTCGACCTCGCCCGCCACCCGGCGGATCGCCTCCAGCGCGTCGGCGGTGCGCAGCGTAATCTCGATCGCCGGCAGGCCGCCGCGGGCCAACGCCCGGGCCAGCGGCACCGCGTCGGCGGGATTGGCGATCTTCAGCACCGGTATGACCGGCTGGCCGTTGAGGAGCGACAGGAGCTTTTCGGTCGTGCTGGGCATTCGTCGTCTCTCCTCTGTTGATCAAGTCGACCGGTTAGCAGAAGGCGGTTTTTCTGTCCACGAAACGCGGCGTGTCGCGATGTCACGCGTGGTGTTCGAAACCCGTCGCGGGCAGACCGCTCCCGGCTCTGCCTTGATCCGGCTGTCGTGAGCGTTTAGTGGCTTGGAGATGACACTGTCCAGCCAAGCCTTCCGTGTTGCCGCGCTTTACCGCTTCGCCCGGCTCGACACCTTCGAGGCGCTGCGCGCGCCGCTCGCCGCCTTCTGCCGCGCATGCGGCATCAAAGGCACGCTGCTTTTGGCGCGTGAGGGCATCAACGGCACGGTCGCCGGCAGTGAAGCGGCAATCGCCGCGCTCATCCATCATCTCGAATCCATCGAAGGTCTCGCCGGCCTCGAGATTAAATACAGCAGCGCCGCAGCGATGCCGTTCCACCGCATGAAGGTGCGGCTGAAGCGCGAGATCGTCACCATGGGCGTGGACAATATCGATCCGGCGGCAGGTGCAGGCAGCTATGTTGCGCCGGCCGACTGGAACGCATTGATCTCGGATGCAGGCACCATCGTCATCGATACGCGCAACGCCTACGAGGTGTCGCTCGGCACCTTCAAGGGCGCTGTCGATCCCGCCACCACCAGCTTCCGCGAATTCCCAGCCTGGGTCGAGCGGCATCGGCATGCGCTCGAGGGGCGCAAGGTCGCCATGTTCTGCACCGGCGGCATACGCTGCGAGAAGGCGACGGCCTATGTGAAGTCGCTTGGCTTCGAGGACGTTTTCCACCTCAAGGGCGGCATTCTGAAGTATCTCGAAGACGTGCCCGCCGAACAGAGCCTCTGGCAGGGCGAATGCTTCGTTTTCGACGAGCGCGTTTCGGTATCGCACGGGTTGGTCGAAGGCGAGGCCGAACTCTGCCGCGCCTGCCGGCATCCGCTGGCCGCAGAAGACCGGCTATCGCCGGAATACGCCACCGGCGTTTCATGCCCGCATTGCTTCGATGCCCGCTCGGACGAGGATCGCGCCCGCTATGCTGAGCGCCAGCGCCAGGTCGAGCTGGCGCAAGCGCGCGGCGATCGTCACATCGGAAGTTAGCTGCACGTCAAGCAACTTCACGTTAAGCAACAGAGAAGCGATCGATGACCCACAGCCATGTCCCGTCGTTCTGCCGACGCGCGACCTCGGTGGTGATCGTGCCGTCGGGAAGCCGGGTCGAGGTGAGCGCCAGGTCGCCATTGATGACAGCCGGACGCTGATCTCCGGACTGAAATTTGCGGCCGGTTGCGGTGATCTCCGCGAACAGCGTTTGGATGGCTTCGCGGCCGAACGTCAGTTGTCCGCCACCGCTGTCGATGATTGCATGCGGCTCAAAAAGCGCGGCCATGCCGTCAATGTCTCCGAGCCATTGCCGTGAAATCAGCAGGCGCTCCAGTTCCTGGGGATCGCGTGCGGGTTCGCGGTCAGTCTCATCGGTCATGCCAGGCTCCTCGCAAGCGACATGCTGCGACATTACTCGAAGTCGAGGGCGGTTTCGACACGTCCAATGTCCAGAGCGACGAGTGTTTTTGGGTGGAAGGAGGCTGCAGCACTTTGATTTCCGTGTGAAATCCCAGCAGATGTCGGTGCGAGGTCATGCGTGGCAGCGGGCAAAGGATGCACCGCGTCATTGTAATGTCAAACTGCGGGACCTAGGTCTTCGACGTGCAAACCTGCCCGCGCGCCTTTGGCCGGGCCAATTCTGGAGGCATAGATGTTCGATCCCAAGAAGCTCCTCGACGATCTGCTCGGCTCGCAAGTTCCCGGCACCGGATCGACCGTCCGCGACAAGGCGGGGCAGGCGGTGCAGATGGCCAAGGACAATCCGCTTGCTGCCGGCGCGCTGGCGGCGGTGCTGCTCGGAACCGGCCCAGGCCGTCAGGTCACCGGTGCGGCGGTGAAGCTTGGTGGGTTGGCTGCGATCGGCGGCCTCGCCTACAAGGCCTACCAGAACTACAAGAACGGCAACGCGCCGGCCGAGACTCAAGCTGCCGGCGAACCGGAATTGCTGCCGCCGCCGGCCGATACCGCCTTCCATCCGTCGCAAGCGCCGCAGGGCGAAGACGAATTCACGCTGACGCTGGTCAGGGCGATGATCTCGGCGGCGAAGGCCGACGGCCACGTCGATGACGAAGAGCGGCAGAAGATCGCCGGCAAGCTCAGCCTCGCCGGCGTCGGCGCCGAAGCGGAGAAATTCCTGATATCGGAACTGGAGGCACCGCTCGATCTGGATGTGCTGATCGCCGGCGCCAAGACCGATGCGCAAAAGCTGGAACTCTACACCGCCTCGCGTCTTGCCATCGATCCGGACACGCGGGCCGAACGCGGCTATCTCGACCTGCTTGCCGGCCGTCTCGGCCTGCCGGACGCGCTGGTCGATCATGTCGAGGCGACAGTGACGGCGGCGAAGGTGCCGGCAGCGGGCAGCACGGCCAAGCCGGTGACCGGTTCGCGCTGGTAGGTTGAAGGTAGGGCGGCGGAGACCCGGTGCGCCGTTGGCGTTAGCTTCTCGTTAATCCGGTGAGCGCATGATTTCAGGCAGTCGGATCGGCTTTCCTCCTCCCAAGCCCGGTTCGAATCAGGGGCGGTCGCCAATGGCCGCCCTTTTTGCGAGCACAGGCTTTGGGCCGGCTTGCCATGGTTCCCGTCATTTGCGATGCCTCATCCCTTTCAGGGAGTACAGCCATGACCGACTATAAAACCGCCATCGTCACCGGCGCCGGTACGGGCATCGGCAAAAGCGTCGCCACGGCGCTGCTCAAGGCCGGCTGGAATACGGTCTTCTGCGGTCGCCGCAAGCCGGTGCTGGAGGATGCGATCGCCGCGGCCGGGCCGACACAGGCCAAGGCATTGGCGGTCGCCTGCGACATCAGCAAGGCCGATCAGGTCGACGATCTGTTCGAGACGGTGGCTGCGGCCTTCGGGCGCGTCGACCTGCTCTTCAACAATGCCGGCACGAGTTACAAATCGACATTGATCGACGGCATCCCGGTCGAAGTGTGGAACGACGTTGTCGGAGTCAATCTCACCGGCTCGTTCCTGTGTGCTCGCGGCGCGTTCGGCGCCATGCGCAGGCAGCAGCCGATGGGCGGCCGCATCATCAACAACGGCTCGGTATCGGCCTATGCGCCACGGCCGGGCTCGGTGCCCTATACGGCGACCAAGCACGCCATCACCGGGCTGACCAAGACGCTGGCGCTGGACGGCAGGCCCTTCGACATTGCTTGCGGTCAAATCGACATCGGCAACGCGCTGACCGACATGGCGCAAGCGATGACGGTCGGCGTGCCGCAAGCCAACGGCACCATTGCCGCCGAAGCGGTGATGGATGTCGAGCGCGTCGCCGATGCCGTCCTTCACATGGCCAGCCTGCCGCTCGACGCCAACGTGCTGTTCATGACGGTGATGGCGACCAAGATGCCGTTTGTCGGCCGCGGCTAGTCTCAGCCCGGTCCTAAAAGCGCGTCGCGTGCGACCGGCCTCATGCGACGCGCTTTTAGATTCTTGTTTTTATGCATGTCGTTATCGCAAAACCGCTGCACACTTTTGCGCGACATGCATTAGGGCCGCGTGACCGGAAGCGGCACGCCGGGAAGATACAGCGAAATCGGGCGGATTTCGTAGACGGCGGTCGGATTGACGCGGCGAAGGTCGCGCGCAATGTCGACAGCGGCGTCACGGTTGGCGCAGTCGACAACATAAAGTCCCAGCAATTGTTCCTTGGTCTCGGCGAAGGGGCCGTCAACAACCATTCCGGTGCCTGGCCCGCGCAAGGTGCAGGCGTCTTGTGTCGCGCCGAGCCGCGCCGCCGGTCCGAGGGTGCCTTGCCGGTAAAGCCGATCGTTGATCTGGAGAAGATCGGTCATCAGCGCCGAATCCTGCTCCGGCGTCAGCGCCGTAATCGCTTCTTCCTCGTGATAGGCTAGAATGGCATAGAACATCTGGCGTCTCCTTTCGTCGATCGTGGCCTCACTTCGTCAGAAACGTCTCGATCCGCTCCAGCGCGCGCAGGATGTTCTCTTCGGAATTGGCGTAGGATAGCCTGACATAGCCTTCGCCGAGAATGCCGAAATCGGGGCCGCCGATCAGCGCCACGCCGGCATCCTCGAGCAGCGCCGAGGCGAGCTTCTTGGCCTTCCAGCCGGTCTTGGAAACATTGGGGAAGGCATAGAAGGCGCCTTTCGGCGTAATGCAGGAAACACCGGGCAAGGCATTCAACCCCTCGACCACGACCTTTCTGCGGCGGTCGAAGGCGCGCATCATCGTGTCGACATCGTCCTGCGGGCCGTCGATGGCGGCTATGCCGGCATACTGGCTCGGCGCGTTGACGCAGGACCAGCAATTGACCGCCAGCTTGCGCACCTTATCGTAGAGATGCGCGCCCTTGTCGCCGTTCGGCCAGATCGACCAGCCCATGCGCCAGCCGGTCATTGCCCAGGTCTTCGACCAGCCGTTGAGCACGATCAGCCGGTCGCGGATTTCGGGGAAAGCGAGCAGCGAACAATGCGTCTCGCCGTCATAGGTCATCACGTCGTAGATCTCGTCGGAAAGGATGGCGACATCCGGGTGCGCTTCCAGGCCCTTGACCAGCTTCTCGATCTCGGCGCGCGGTGTGACGCCGCCGGTCGGATTGGCCGGCGAGTTGAGGATCAGCAGCCTGGTCTTCGGCGTGATCAGCGCCAAGGTCTCCGCGGCCGAAAAGGCAAAGCCGTTCTCCTCGCGCATCGGCACCGGGATGGGGGCAGCACCGGTGAACTCGATCATCGAGCGGTAGATCGGAAAGCCGGGATCGGGATAGAGAATTTCGGCACCCGGCTCGCCAAACATCAGGATCGCCGCGAACATGGTCGGCTTGCCGCCGGGCAGGATCATCACCGCTTCCGGCGAGACTTCGACGCCAGTGGTGGCCAGCGTGCGGCGTACCACCGCTTCGCGCGTCGCCAGCAGGCCGTTGGCCGGCGTATAGCCGTGATGGCCATCGCGTAGCGCCTTGATCGCGGCCTCGACGATATGCTGCGGCGTCTTGAAGTCGGGCTGGCCGATGCCGAGATTGACAATGTCGCGGCCCTGGTGGGCAAGTGCAGTGGCACGCGCCAGCACTGCGAACGCATTTTCCTCGCCGAGGCGGTCGAAGGCCGAAATCGTGTGGAGCATTTTTCCCGTCCGTGTGGTTCTTTCAGCGAGCGTGCGTTTTTGTGAGCGTCCGCCCGCAAAAGTCAAACGGATTGGAGTTTTCGGTGTCGGAAAATCTCAAGAATTGGCAACCGCGCCCGCGGCCCGAACGCAAGTTGCTGGAGGGGCGCACTGTCAGGCTGGAGCCGCTCAACGCCGAAAAGCACGGCGACGGCCTGTTCGAGGCCTCGTCAGTGGTCGATGCCGGCGGCCGCTTCGCCTGGCTGTTCGACGACCCGCCGCAGACCCGCGCCGCCTTCCAGCCATGGCTGGACAAGGCCGAAGCCAGCGATGACCCGCTGTTCTTCACGGTCATCGACAAGGCCAGCGGCAAGGTCGCCGGGCGCCAGACGCTGATGCGCATCGATCCGGCCTATGGCGTGATCGAGATCGGCAACATCTATTGGGGACCGCTGATCTCGCGCAAGCCGGCGGCGACGGAAGCGCAGTTCCTGTTCATGAAGTACGTCTTCGACGAGCTTGGCTACCGCCGCTACGAATGGAAATGCAACAATCGCAACGAGCCGTCGAAGCGCGCGGCGGAACGTTTCGGCTTCAAGTTCGAGGGCGTTTTCCGTCAGCATCTTGTGGTCAAGGGCGAAAACCGAGATACCGCGTGGTATTCGATCATCGATAAGGAATGGCCTGATCTGCGCAGAGCCTATGAGGCGTGGCTCGATCCGGCCAATTTCGACAGCGATGGCCAGCAGAAGCGGCGGCTCGAGGATTT
Organism: Mesorhizobium sp. M1217; assembly: GCF_040318275.1. Lineage (NCBI taxonomy): Bacteria > Pseudomonadati > Pseudomonadota > Alphaproteobacteria > Hyphomicrobiales > Phyllobacteriaceae > Mesorhizobium > Mesorhizobium sp. M1217. The sequence goes on from NZ_JAMYMA010000003.1 coordinate 116,028, forward strand.
CCGCGCCGAGTTTGGCGCGTAGCAGGAGCTCATAGATGGCGCATACCCACGACCATGCCGCGCAGGGCCACGACCACAGTCACGGTGCCGGGCATGTGCATGGCTCGACCGACAAGAAGCGCGTGCTGATCGCGGCTTGCCTGACCGCCGGCTTCATGGTCGTCGAAGCGCTTGGCGGTCTCCTGACGGGATCGCTGGCGCTGCTGGCGGATGCCGGCCACATGCTTGCCGACTGCATTGCGCTCGGCCTTGCCTGGTATGCCTTTCATCTTGCGAGCCGACCGGGGACCGTGCGCCTCACCTACGGCTTCGGCCGGGTCAAGACACTGGTCGCCTACACCAACGGCATCGCCATCTTCGCCATTGCGCTGTGGATCGTCTATGAGGCCTGGGGGCGTTTGCTGACGCCTGAGCCCGTGCTCGGTGGGCCGATGCTGGTCGTTGCGATTGCCGGCCTTGCGGTCAACATCGGCTCTTTCTTCGTGCTGCATGGCGGCGACCGCGATAGCCTGAACATGCGCGGCGCCATCCTGCATGTGCTCGGCGACCTGCTTGGCTCGGCCGCGGCGATCATCGCGGCGCTGATAATCCTGGCGACGGGCTGGACGCCTATCGATCCGATCCTGTCCGTCCTTGTCGCGCTGCTGATCTTGTCCACGGCATGGTCGCTGATGCGCGAGGCCGCCCACGTCCTGCTCGAAGGCGTGCCGGCAAGCCTCGACCGCGACCTGATCGCGAGGGACATCGAAGGCTCGATCAAGGGCGTGCGCGAGGTGCATCACATGCATGTCTGGTCGATCGACGGTTCCAGCAACATGGCGACGTTGCATGCCTGCCTCAATGACGGCGTCGACGCGCATATGGCGGTCAGCGCGATCAAGAAACGGCTTGCGCAGGAGCATGGCATAGCCCATGCCACTGTCGAACCGGAATTCGGCCAATGTGCCGACAGCCATGAGCATGATGGCGAGCACGATCACGCGCATGATGCGGCACCGCACCGTGGCCACTATCACTGATTTCGGGAGTTCCTGGTATTGGCAACGATCGACATGAACGCCCGCTACCCTGGGGCCGCGTGATGGACCGCGACACCCGCAATGCGGCAATCGGCGCCGCCTGGATTTTGCTGCTGTTCGGCATCGCAGCCTATTATCTTCCAACCGTGATGCTGGCGGTCGGCAACGTCTCGACGGTTCTTGCCGGCGTCGTCGCCGCGATCTTCATGGTGGCAATCTTCGTCGTGTTCTGGCTGCGTAGCCGCAGCCAGCGCAAAAAGGGAAAGTGACATGCGCATTCTGATTACCGGCGCGGCAGGCATGGTCGGCCGCAAGCTCATTGCCCGGCTGGCCAAGGACGGGACACTCGGCGGCCGCAAGATCGCCGCGCTCGACCTTCACGACATCGTGCCACCGCAGGCGCCCGCCCTCGAAGGCGTCAGCATCAGCGTCCACACCGGCGACCTTGCCGCGCCGGGCGCGACGACAAATCTGGTCGCGCCGCGGCCCGACGTGATCTTCCATCTCGCCGGCGTGGTGTCGGGTGAAGCGGAGGCCAATTTCGATCTCGGCTACCGCGTCAATCTCGATGGCACAAGGGCGCTATTCGATGCCGTCCGGCTGGCGGCATTTGCGCCGCGCCTCGTCTTCACCTCATCGATCGCCGTGTTCGGCGCGCCGTTTCCCGAAATCATTCCGGACGAGTTCCACCCGACGCCGCTGACCTCCTACGGCACGCAGAAGCTGATGGGCGAGGCGCTGCTTGCCGACTATACCAGGCGTGGCTTCTTCGACGGCATCGGCATCAGGCTGCCGACCATCTGCGTCAGGCCGGGAAAGCCGAACAAGGCGGCCTCAGGTTTCTTCTCCGGCATCATCCGCGAGCCGCTGAGCGGCCATGAAGCCATCCTGCCGGTGCCGCGCTCGGTCGTCCACACACACGCCAGCCCGCGTTCGGCGGTGAATTTTTTGATCCATGCGGCTGGAATTGATGGCGCTGCAGTCGGGCCGCGCCGCAACCTGACGATGCCGGGCGTCGCCGTCAGTGTCGGCGAACAGATCGAAGCGCTGGAACGTGTTGCCGGCGCCAAGGCGGTCAAACTGATCCGCGAGGAGCCCGACGAGACGATCTGGGCGATCGTGAAGGGTTGGCCGACACGCTTCGAGTCGCGGCGCTCGAGGGAGCTTGGCTTCGCTGCCGAAACGAGCTTCGACGAGATCATACGCGTCCATATCGAGGACGAGTTGGGCGGCAGGATCCCTAGTTAAAGCACCCCGATCGGGCGCAACGAGGTCAGGCGCCAGTCAGGCTGGCCGATAGCAGCAGCAGACCGAACAGGAAGACGAAGGCGGCACCGCCGATTTCGACGAAGGAATGGATGCGGTTGCCCATGCGGCCGTCGCCGGCGAAATACACCGCCCAGTTCTTCGCGGTGACCGCAAGCGTCGCCAGAGCCGAGACGGTGATTGCGGTGCCTAACGCCATGGCCAGCACCGACAGGATACCGCCGAACCACAGCCCATTTAGCAAGGCGAAGCTCAGCACGATCAGCGCGCCGGAACAGGGGCGGATACCGACGGCAGCCACCGCCGACCAAGCCGTGCGCCAGTCGAAGCGATCGCCGGAAAGCAGCGCCGGGTCGGGCGCATGCGAGTGCCCGCAGGTCTCGCAGACCTCCCCCGCCGCATGGCTGTGGTGATCGTGCGCAGCATGGGCGTGGTCGTGTGCGCCGTGGTCATGATGGTCATGCGCATGGTCGTGATCGTCATGCGCATGAAGCGCGTGGGAATGTGCCGCATGGGCATGCGCGGAATGTGAATGGCCGGCATGTGAATGGCCGGCATGGGCAGCCGAGAGGCTGTAGCCGGGATTTGCGCCGAACAGGCGCAGGATGGCCGGGCCAGCCTTGCGCCACAGCAGCCAGGCGCCGAACAGGGTGACGAAGACATAGCTCATGATTTCGAGGAACCATGCGGCGTCGGTCATCGATATCGCGGTGCCGCGCAGCACGAAATAGGCGAGCAGCATCACCACGATCGCGGTCAGCGCCTGCAGCAGGGCCGAGACGAAGGACAGCATGATGCCGCGCCGGAGCGCCACTTCATTGGCCACCATGTAGGATGAGATCACCGCCTTGCCGTGACCGGGGCCGGCAGCGTGGAAAATGCCATAGGCAAAGGACAGGCCGATGAGCAGCCACATCTTGCTGCCGTCCTGGCGCATCGCCTTCATCGCGCCGGCAAGCGCATGATAGAATTCCTGCTGGCGCAGATTGATCCACATCAGGATGTGGGCGAACGGGCCGGTGGCGGTTGGAGCCATGCCGTCATTGGTGCCGATGCCGAGCGAGCTCTGGGCGTGGGCGGAGCCGAGAAAGTGCGTCATCACAAAGGCGGCGGCCAGAAGACCGACTGCCAAACGCAGGGACGGTTTCGTCACTGGATCTATCCTTCCGGCTGACAGGTCAGTTCAAGCTTGGTGGCAAAGATCTTGCTCATGTCGGTGCCCGTCGGATCGTTGAAGAACGCGTCGGTCAGGGTCTTCTGGTTCTGGGCGATCGCCTCATCCGGATTCGGGCGGACAACCTTGCTGGTGCAGGTCGGCGGCAGGCCATCGACCTGCAGATGGGCATCCTCGGTGAAATCGATCGCGGTGTAGAAGGTCGGGTCGTACACCCCGATGTCGATCTTGCCGCTGAGCTTGATCGGCGCCTTCGGTTCAGATTCGAACAGGATGATCAACTGGTCGTTGTCGAAATTGGCCATCAGCTGCGGCGGCGGGGTCATTGCCACGTCCTTGCCGTCGACGGTGACGAGCTGGAAGTAGTTGAATTCGGCAAGCGAGGCATGGACGGTGTCGGCAACATCCTTCAGCTCCTTGTCGTCGAGCTTCAGGTCGGAATTCTTGTCGAACTCCATCATCACCGTGCTCGAAAACAAGTCGTCGAAGCGCCAGACATGGCGCAATGCCTTCACAGTTTGGTGATCCGGGCCGAGGACCACTTCGAGCCGTGCCTCGGCGAAGACGTGGGGATGCACCTCGGCCGGTCCGACGGCGGCGATAGTCGCGGTCAAGGCCGAAGCCAGCATGATTGCTTGCTGTTTCAGGTGCATTCTCGGTCGCGATTCAATCGGCTTCGGTGAATTGCCGACAGTTACCAGAAAGGGGGCGAAAATGGGACCGCAAGCCGGCTGAAAGCTCATGCGGTGTCCAGCGCCTTGAACCACTGCACCAGGAAGTCGACGAATACGCGAACTTTTGCAGGCAGATAGCGCCGGTGCGGATAGACGGCGAAGATGCCGCCGCCGGGCAGGATGCGGTCATCCAGCGCAGTCACCAGCTTGCCGCTTTCGATGTCGGGCGCGGCGATGAAATCCGGCAGGATGGAAAATCCCAATCCAGCCACGGCAGCGGCCCTTGCCGCCATCGGGCTGTTGACCTCGATCGGGCCGGAAACCGAAACGCTCACGGTATCGCCGCTGTCGCCCTTGAACGGCCAGTTGGTGAGCCAGCGGCCATTGGTGTCGATGATGCAAGGCACGCGGGCAAGGTCTTGCGCCCTGACCGGCATGCCGTGCTTGGCGATCAGTTCGGGAGACGCGCAAAGCCGTACCGAAAATGGCGCCAGGCGCCTGGCGATCAGCGAGGAATTCTCCAGCCGCGAAATGCGCACCGCCAGATCGAAGCCCTCCTCGACTAGATCGACGAAGCGATCGTCGAGATGAATGTCGAGGACGATGTCGGGATGCTGCTTGGCGAAGTCGATCAGCGATTGGCCGATCGGCGCGTCGGCGAAAGTACGCGGCGCCGACAGCTTGATCCTGCCGCGCACGTCGCCGGAGGATTCGCGCACCGCATCGGCAAGGCTGTCGACCTCGCGCACGATCTCCGAGGCGCGCCGGTAATAGGTGTGGCCGGCCTCGGTCAGGGAGAACTGCCTGGTGGTCCGGTTGAGCAGCAGCGCGCCGAGTTCGTCCTCGAGCTCGCGCACATATTTCGACAATAACGCCTTCGAGCGACCGATCTTGCGCGCCGCCGCCGAAAAGCCTTCGGCCTCGACCACGTCGATGAAGGCACGCATGCGGGTCAGCGTATCCATGTCATGCGCCTCCTTGGCGGGCTGAAAGGATGCGGGCGGCCAGCGCAATCAGCTGCCGGTCGCTGTTCTTCGGGCCGAGCAGCGAAAGGCCGAACGGCGCCCCGCCGGTCTTGCCGAGCGGCAGCGTGATTTGCGGAAAACCGGACAGGCCGGAAAGGCATAGCAGTCTCAGCGCGCGCTCGCGATAGGTCTGCAAATCGTCGAATGTCGCGGCCTTGAGCGGCGCGGCACCCGGAGCGGTCGGAAGCACAAGAACGGCGTCGTCGCCAAGCAGGCCGGCAAGTTCGAGGCGAAACGAAACGCGACGTTCCGTTTCGTGCTGCGCGGTTGTCGCGCTGATGGTCGCGCCATGCTCGAAGCGCTCCTTGACGCCGGGGCCGAGCATGCGGTCGCCGCCGGCGATCCAGGCGCCGTGGCTTTGCCAGGCTTCATAGCCCTGCAGCTTACGGAAGCACCAATAAAGATCGTCGATTGAATGCGACAGCGGGCCAACGCTGCGCGGCGCGCCCAGCACCGACGCGACACTGCGGACCATGGCGCGATATTCATCCGCCTCCAGCGGGCCGAGCACGAGGCTGTCCAGCGCGTCGAGGGCAAAAGGGCGTACCAGTTCGTGGCGATGCGGATCGTCGCCGAGCAGCACCGTGCCGACCTTTTCGTAAGTGACGATATCCCTGGCGAACCAGCCGAACGTGTCCAGCGAAGGCGCCAGCGGCATGGTGCCGTCGAGCGGGATGCGGCCATGCGTCGTCCTGAGGCCGATCAGGCCGCAGAAGCTTGCCGGCGCACGGATCGAGCCGCCGGTGTCGGACCCGGTGGCGATGTCGGCGAGCCCGCCGGCTACCGCCGCGGCAGAACCGGAGGATGAGCCGCCGGTGACGCGGTCGGGTGCCGCCGGATTGATCGGCGACGGGAAATGCGCGTTCAGCCCCAGCAGGGAAAAGGCGAGTTCGTCGGTCTGCGTCTTGCCGACGAAGCGTGCGCCCGAATCAAGCAGCGCCTGGACGGCCGGCGCGGTCGCCGTGGCCGGTGAAGCTTCCCGGTATTTCTGCGGATTGCCGCAGCCGGTGCGGTAGCCGGCGACGTCGAAGATATCCTTGACGGCCAGCCGCAAGCCGACAAGCGGGCCGGATTGCGCATTGGTAACAGGGGCTTGATCAAGGTCGAGAAAAGCGTTCAGCGGGCCGCGAGTGCCTGTCATGCGTTCGATATCCGGATGTGCTTGCCGCAGCATTGTTCTTCTGGTTGCCGCAGCATTGTTCGATGCCACAAATTTTACAACCTGCCATACGATTTTTATTGATTGTGAAATCTTTCGCTCTTATATCGCGCTTGCCCAAAGTCGCACGTGCCTGTGGGTGTCCGCCGATCCTCGAATGGTGAGGGATATCGGTAAGGTAACTGGAGCCAACCCCTCCAGTCGGTTTAGCGGCCAACCGCCAACCGAGGACACCTTGAAGCAACGACGGTGCGGGCCTTTCTGGTGTTCTGCCGGTCGTCCAAAGACCGGGGTTACTGAAGAGGCACACCTTCATTGCCGGCAGTGCGGACGGGTCTCCCATCCAAGCCAAGGCAGACAAAGCGAACCGAGGCCGGGCAAGGCCAAGGTTCACCGCCGCGAGACGGCGCTTCATGGTTCCGGGGTCTCCACCGGCTGGTTCCATGGATTTCCGTCCCGCCTTTGTCCACCGCGTGTTCGCGAGGCCGAGAGCCCGCGTCCGCAAGCCTTTGTGCGCGCCGAAAGGCGCTGATGGAGAGACCCCGATGGCTACCCAGCGCATCCTTGATTTCCTCGCTACCCGACGTCCGAACGGCCCGTGCCTCGTCGTCGACCTCGATGTGGTGCGCGACAATTTCCGCGCCTTCGAGAAGGCGCTTCCCGATTCCAAGATCTACTATGCGGTGAAAGCAAACCCGGCGCCGGAAATCCTGCGCCTGCTTGCTGCGATGGGCTCGTCCTTCGACACCGCTTCCGTTGCCGAAGTCGAGATGGCGATGGACGCCGGTGCGCCGGCGGACCGCATCTCCTTCGGCAACACCATCAAGAAGGAGCGCGACATCCAGCGCGCCTACCAGCTCGGCATTAAGCTGTTTGCGGTGGACTGCGTCGAGGAGGTCGAGAAGATCGCCCGTGTCGCTCCCGGCGCTCGCGTGTTCTGCCGCGTCCTGACCGACGGCGAGGGCGCCGAATGGCCGCTGTCGCGCAAGTTCGGCTGTGTGCCGGCGATGGCGGTCGACGTGCTGCGCCATGCCAGGGCGCTCGGTCTCGCCGCCCATGGCGTGTCGTTCCATGTCGGCTCGCAGCAGACCGACCTGACCGCCTGGGACCGCGCGCTGGGCGACGCCAAGAAGGTGTTCGCGACGCTCGCCGAAGAGGGCATCGTGCTGAAGATGGTCAATATGGGCGGCGGCTTCCCGACCCGCTATCTCAGGGATGTGCCGGTGGCGCAGGCCTATGGCCAGGCGATCTTCTCGGCGCTCAGGAAGCACTTCGGCAACGCGATCCCCGAGACGATCATCGAGCCGGGCCGCGGCATGGTCGGCAATGCCGGCGTCATCAAGTCGGAGGTCGTGCTGATCTCGAAGAAGGCCGACAACGACAATGTGCGCTGGGTGTTCCTCGACATCGGCAAGTTCGGCGGTCTGGCCGAGACCATGGACGAGGCGATTCGCTACCCGATCGTCACCGCGCATGACGGCACCGAGACCGCGCCTTGCGTGCTCGCCGGCCCGACCTGCGATTCGGCCGACGTGATGTACGAGAAGACGCCGTATCCGCTGCCCTTGTCGCTGACCATCGGCGACGAGGTGCTGATCGAGGGCACCGGTGCCTACACGACGACCTACGCGTCGGTTGCCTTCAACGGCTTCGAACCTCTCCGATCCTACGTGATCTGACGGTTCGAAAGAACCGATCAGATCATCCCGAGGTGGGCGCCTGTCGCCCGCCCGGGCTCGCCTGTGGAACAATCCGCTCGTGAAGGATCGCGGAAATGGACGTTTTGGATTTCATTGTTGAAGGCGCCGCGGGAATCTCCCCCTCGAGGGGGGAGATTGCCGGCGCTTTTGTCATCACTGCCGAAACCGCCGCCGACGTTGGCGCGCGCGAGGCTTTGCTCGATCGCGCCATGGGGCCGAAGCGCCGGAAAAAGTCGTCGGAAAAGCTGCGGCGCGGCCGCCGGCCTTCGGAGGGCCTTGCCTTTGTCGCGCGCGATGCGTCGGGCACTGTTGCCGGCACCGTGCGGTTGTGGGACGTGGTGCTGGGCGAGGGCGGCAAGGCAGCGCTGCTGCTCGGCCCGCTTGCGGTCGACCCGGCGCTGAAAAATGCCGGCATCGGCTCGGCGCTGATGCGCCATGCAGTGACTGAGGCCGAGCGGCTTGGCCATGCGGCGATCCTGCTGGTCGGCGACGCACCCTATTACGAGCGCTTCGGGTTTTCGGCCGCAAAGACCGGCTCGCTGGCCATGCCGGGGCCTTACGAGCGGCACCGCCTGCTGGCGCGGGAACTGGTGGTCGGCGCGCTCGACGGCGCGCAGGGCACGTTGAAGGCGGCCGGGCGCAAGCTGAAGGCGCAGCGGCTGTCGCTCGCTGCCTGATGGTTCGAAGCCGCCGTCGTCGCGCGCGGCGGCTTGTCTCACCTTAAGCGATCAGCCGATCAGCTGGCTGAGCGCCATGGCGACGCTCATGTCGCCTTCGACCTTTATCTTGCCGGACATGAAGGCCATGGTCGGGTTGAGATCGCCTGATATCAGCGAGTCCAAATCGTCGAGCGACAGCTGTATGGTGCAATCTGCCGGTGCATCGGTGGTCGAGACATCGGCGCCGTCGATGACGATGACGCCGTCGCTGCCGGTGTCGAATTTCACGGAGCGATCGAACCCGGCGCTCGCCACGCGCGACCTGATCTTGTCGGCAATCTCCTGAACGCTCATGGCGGTTCTCCTCGTCTGGTTGCGTTTGTCGCGCCTTGGCGCTTCGACCCGGCCGAAGCCGCTTGCCTGGTTTTACAGCCACGGTCGGCGCATATAGCTTCGGGTTGACGTTTACGTCAACGCGGTTCCCCGAGCTGAAGATGGGCTTTATCGCCGCAGCATCACGCGGGCATGACACCTTGGCGGCCGGCATTGTTGCCATGCAAAGCCGCCGGGCGTATCAGGCACCACTCCCCTTTTGATATCGGCGAGCCGCCCCGGTGCTTTCCAGAAACGAACCGCAAGTCTATGCCCGCCGACTGCGCGCGGTGCTGATCCGATCGATCCCGCTGCTCGAGGCGCGCGGCATCGCCGTCGTCATTCTGGCGGCTTTGGTCGGGGTGATAGCGGGTGCGCTGGTCACCGGCATGAGCGAACTGGTGCAGGTCCTGCATGGGCTTATGTTCGGCGTTCAGCCCGGTGGTCGGCTTTCGGCGATGTTTTCGCTGCAAAGGCCGGAGCAAGCGCTGATACCGGCGATCGGCGGCATCCTGCTCGGGCTGACGGTGATCTGGCTGAGAAAGCGGAAGTTCCGCACGCCGGTCGATCCGATCGAAGCCAACGCCCTTTACGGCGGCCGCATGTCGCTGACCGACACTTTCATCATCGCCGGGCAGACGATGATCTCGAGCGGCTTCGGCGCTTCGGTCGGGCTCGAGGCCGGCTACACGCAGGTGGGTTCCGGCCTGGCGTCGCGGCTGGCGCGCTTGTTCAGGCTGCGCCGCAACGATGTCCGCATCCTCGTCGGCTGCGGTGCGGCCGGCGCGATCGCCGCCGCCTTCGATGCGCCGCTGACCGGCGCCTTCTACGGTTTCGAGCTGGTCATCGGCATCTATTCGGTCGCCAATGTCGCGCCGGTGATGGCCGCCGCGATCTCGGCCTCGCTGACCGCCGAAATGTTCGGCGGCGTGCCGTTTCCGCTGGAGCTCGCGGGTCTGCCGGCGCTCACCGTCAGCCAGTATTTGCCGTTCATGCTGCTCGGGCTTTTGGGTGGCGGTGCTTCGATCGCCATCATGCATCTGGTGAGCCTGATCGAGCGCATCTTTGCGCGGCTGTCGATCGACGCCTCGTTGCGCCCAGCCATCGGCGGCGTGATGGTCGGGCTGCTGGGGCTGATCACGCCGCAGGTCCTGTCCAGCGGCCATGGCGCGCTGCACCGCGAATTCGCGATGAATTACGGGCTGGCCGTGGTGGCCAGCGTCTTCGTGCTGAAGCTGTCGGCGTCGGCGATCTCGCTCGGCTCCGGCTTCCGCGGCGGGCTGTTCTTTGCCTCTTTGTTCCTCGGTGCCCTGCTCGGCAAGATGTTCGCCGGCGCGATGGCGTTCGTCTCGCCGGCGACCGGCATCGACCCCGCCGTCGCCGCCGTCGTCGGCATGACCTCGCTCGCCGTCGGCGTCGTCGGTGGCCCGTTGACGATGACCTTCCTGGCGCTGGAATCGACCCGCGACCTGACGCTGACCGGCGTGGTGCTGGCCGCCTCGCTCATGGCGGCGATCCTGGTGCGAGAAACGTTTGGCTATTCCTTCTCGACATGGCGCTTTCACCTGCGCGGCGAAACCATCCGCAGCGCCCATGATGTAGGCTGGATGCGCAGCCTGACGGTCGGCTCGATGATGCGCAAGGATGTCCGCACCATCGACGCCTCAACGACGCTTGCAACATTCCGCAAGCAGGTGCCGCTCGGTGCCTCGCAGCGCGTCATCGCGGTGGATGCCGAACTGCACTATGTCGGCGTGCTGATCGTCGCCGAATTGCACAGCCATTTGTCGGATGACGAGATGCCGGTGCTGTCCTTCGCCAAATTTAGGATGCGGTGCTGGTGCCGAGCATGAACGTGCAGTCGGCGGCCGAGACCTTCCAGCGCGCCGGCGCCGAGGAATTGGCAGTGGTCGAGGATTTCACCGACCGCAAGGTGGTCGGTTTGCTGACCGAAGGCCACCTGATGCGCCGCTATGCCGAGGAACTCGACAAGGCGCGGCGCGATCTGTCGGGCGAGGGGTAGCCGAGAGGGGATGGCGATCCCGCTGCATTTAGCTGGACACCGCCGGCGAATGACCGCTACCATCGCGGTGGCTTTGAACCAGATTTCATCTGGAGCCAGATTCCGCCTGGAGATGGCGTGCTCGAAGAACCGAACAGAAATCCCGGATCCCATCGCTATGGGAAGCCGAGCTTGTGGTGGCCACCACCGTTGGGTTGACGGCCTGCGGGCCTGATCCAAGCTGAAAATCAAATTCTGTGTTCAGAGAGACATCATCATGAATACCCTGCTTTCCGTGGAAGCCCGGGAGACCGCGCTTGCCGTGACTTTCGTGTCGGGCGAAACAGTCTGCTACCCCTGGCTTTGGCTAAAGGACAATGCACCATCGGCGTTTCACCCGCAGACCGAAGAACGAACTTTCGACCTGACCAGCGTAGACCCCTCGCTCAGACCCATCAGCGTGCGGGACAGGGGCAGCGCTGTGGGCATTGTCTGGCAGAACGACCAGGCTGAGGAGGAATTCCCGAGCCAGTTCTTTGAGTCCTACCGTCCCGGCAGAAAGCGGGACGATCCGGCCGACATCGCTCCGAAACTCTGGGACGCCTCAATCAATCTTGAAACCATGCCGCGTCACGCCGCCGGGGACATCTTGCAAAGCGATGCCGATCTGCTCGCCTGGCTGAAGGCAACGGCTGCATACGGGCTCTCCATCGTCGATGGGCTTGACGATGATCCCGATGCGGGGCGGCGTTCGGCCGAGCGGATTGGTTTCCTGCGCCAGACAAATTTCGGCACGATGTTCGAAGTCGTGTCGATGCCGAACCCGAACAATCTGGCCTATACGCCGGTCGCCTTGCCGCTACACACCGATCTCGCGAACCAGGAGGTGCCGCCCGGCTACCAGTTCCTGCATTGTATCGCCAATGACGCTGAGGGCGGTGGATCGATCTTTGCCGACGGGTTTGCGGTCGTCGCCGCGCTACAGGCGGAAGATCCGGAAGCCTACCGCCTATTGTGCGAGATCGAGATCCCCTATCGTTTTCACGATGAAAACTACGATCTGCGCGGTCGGTTTCCTGTGATTGTAACGCAACGCGACGGGGAAGTGACGGAGTTGCGGTTCAACGCCCATCTTGTCGATGTCATCGACCTTCCCTCCGACCTATGCGCGCCCTTTTATGCGGCTTATCGCAAGCTGATGATGATGATCCGCGGGCCGCGTTTCCAAATAGCCTACCGCCTGAAGGCCGGCGAAATGGCGGTCTTCGACAATCGCCGGGTGTTGCATGGCCGCCAATCGTTCAACCCGAACACCGGGCGGCGACATCTGCGCGGATGCTATGTCGATCGTGGTGAGTTCCAGAGCCGGATTCGCGTCCTCTCGCGATAGTGATGCGACACACATGTCGGCTGCTGCGTAAGGACGGCTCACGTCAACGGTCCGCTAATCGCCGGCTCAGAAATCCGATTGCGCGAACTGCCTTCTTCCTTGTGGAAGAGTGTCTTGAAGAAAAGAGCGTCGGGAACCGCATTGATTACTTTTGCGATCACGGCGGTCGCGAGCACGGCAAACGCTAGGCGACCGAGAAGCACGCTCGTAGCATCGGCGCCAAGTGCGACAACGACCAACGTGTCCTCAATGAGGCTATGGGCAAAACCCATGAACACGCAGGCGAGGAATATCTGACGCGGCTCCGCGCTAGGCGTGCGCGCCTCGCGGATCAGCAGTCCTGCGCCATAGGAAATCCCGAGAAACAGGCCGACAGCGGCGAAAGGTACCGTCTGCTTTTCGATGCCGGCGAGCCGAAAGAGCGGTGCAAGTCCTCTGTTCATCCACTCCAAAATGCCCGCCATCTTGAGAAGCTCGATAACCCAGCTTAGCGCAAGCAAAACGATGAGCATGATGCCCAGGGTTTTGACTGTGCCCAGGAGAAAGCCGCCCCAGTCGGTGCTTTCATTCGTCGGCATCCACGCCGGCGCCACCGGTCCTGACAGCCATCCGGTCATGGCGAATATCTGATGCAGAAGGATAGCAAAGACCAAACCCCCGCCAATACGAAGCGCCGCGGTGACCAGGAAGCTCGGCCCGGCCCTCTGAATGATGCGTTGCTCGATCGGAATGGCATGTGCAAACAGCAAGAGAGCCGAAAGAACCGTCATCTCGGCAGTGCTGAGCGCCGAAACCGGGACCAAGGTGAATACGATCACAAGCGCGCCCCAGATCCCGACCAGCAATCCCGTCAGCCAGGCAAAGGCGAGTTCATGTGGCAACCCCACCTGCAACATGAGCGGGGAGAAGAACGGAGAAATCGCCTGGATGACGCCAAGGTCCTGCAGGAGCCGCGTGGCTATCGCAACCGGAACGATCACGCGAACCAGTTCCCAATAGATTTCAAGCGTTTCCAATGTCTTGCGATTGAAGGCGGCGCAAATTGCCATCATGCTGCTCCATCATCCCTGGAGCCATCTGCGTAACCTGAGACGCTTCGCATTTGTGGTCAAAGTTTGCGATTTCGTGCAATAAAATTGCAATACACCGACGATGAGCGCGACCGAGATGGACAAGATCGACAGAAGGCTTCTCAACCTGCTCCAGGATGATGCCTCACGAACGAACGCCAAACTGGCGGGGTTAGTCGGGCTTTCCCCTTCGAGCTGCCTGCGCCGCATACGACGACTGAAGAAAAGCGGCATCATTAGCCGCGTTGTCGCGCTTCTCGCACCTGCAAAGGCTGGCCGGGGCTTGAAGGCGATCGTCACGGTCGAACTGGAGCGTCATGGCGAGCAGTATATGCGGGACTTTCTCGAGTTGGCCGCTCAGGAACCGGCCGTCACTCAGGCCTACAGCGTGAGCGGCGAAACCGACGCCGTCCTTATGCTCCGCCTGACGGATATGGAAGAGTTCGATGCGCTATGCGAGCGACTGTTCCGAGACCGAAGCAACGTCGCGCGATACCAAACGATGTTCGTGATCCGAACGGCCAAAGAAGTGACCGCAATTCCACTGTAGTGTTCGGGTTGCGATAGACCTGCTAGGCCGTGAATTCAGCGGCCCGGCGAAGAAACTTTACGAACTTTCAATATGCCGCAAAGGCGGTAGTGAAGGAACGCCTAGCGCACGCTAGGACAATCGCTGGCGCCGAATGTCGGAATTGGGCGCCAGCTCGACGCATTTCATGGCGCCTCCCTCACGCCCAGGCATGAAGCTGTCCTTGTTGACTCAAGGGGAATTTGCATGCGTGGTCATTGCTTATGTGGCGCTATTGCTTTTGAAGTCGATGGCCCGGCACAGGCCTGCGTGGTTTGTCATTGTGAAAGTTGTCGGCGGCAATGTTCTGCGCCGATGACCTCCTATATTGGCGTCTTGAACGGCCAATGGCGATGGCTGGGCAAGCTACCGAAGATATTCAACTCTTCTCCCGGTGTGGAAAGAACATTTTGCGATCACTGTGGCACGCCGCTGTCCTTCCGCTCAAAGAACATGTCTGATGTTATGCATTTTTTTGCGGCAGCGATGGAGGAGCCAGAAAAATTTGCACCTACGCTGCATGTCGCCTTTGAGGAGAAGCTCCCTTGGTTGAAACTCGCCGACAACCTGCCGACCCGTTTTGGGCCTGACTATACGAAAGACTAGGATCTGCTCGCATCGAGACAAACGGCGGAAGCTGAGGACAGCGTCCGGAAGCGAGATGATACCCCCGTCCGTTCAAACGGCGGTCAAACATTATCGATCGTGGCTGCTCTCGACCTGCTTGAGCGGCAGCAGGTAGGCGATAATCTGCTGATCGCCGAGAGCTGGATCAAAGCCAATAATGTCGGATGCGAAAAGGTCGTGAGCAGGGCGTCTCTCGAAGCCAAGGCTCTCGTACAGCTTGCATGCAGACGGCATGAACGAGGCAGTGTGAAGCGCAAGGCCGCCTGAGCCTTGCCGACGCGCTTGCATGACGCACCATTCGCAAAGCGCGCGGCCATATCCGCGGCCCTGTGCCGAGGGAGCAACCGCGAGGGTCCTGAGGCCTGCCAGCCCGGGCGGCCAGCCCATGCGGTCAAAGGCGGCATCGGCGTTGTAGGTGACCGTCCCGACGAGCCGTCCCTCGGCTTCGAGCACCGCGACGCTAGCCTTCGCCCAACGCCCCGCGACATCCCGCGCATCCTTGACGTAGGGCTCGAAGATGTGCGGTGCCAGAACGGGCCGTAACGATGCGAAAGCCTCTGAGACGAGCAACCCAATTCCATCCAGTTCCTGACGGCTTGCCAGGTGGACGCGTGGCTTGGATGCGATCTGCATGCATGTCCTCACTGCTTCAGTAATCCGACCGTATGTAGGGCTCCCTCCGGCTGGCTGGACTTCGCCCGGCTTCGGCCGTCGGCCGTATCCCGCAGCGCGATTCACCCGGAAAAGGTTCGCCTGCCACAATAATGACCGGCAGCAAGATTCCAACGGACCTGAGCCGTCGAGCCGCGACGACGAGTTAATCGGCGGAGCACCTCAAACTTTCGGTAACAGTTTGCTCATGCTTATGCGCTCCTCGACCTCGTATCCGCACTTTCGGTAGAACCCAAGAACCGTCGAATTGGAAGCGACAATTTGGAGGTTGATCTTTATGCAACCAAGGCCGGCGAGCCGCCTTTCGGCCTCATGGATGAGGGCCTCGCCGATCCCTTTTTGGCGATGGGACTGCAAGGTAGCGATGCGCGATATCCACCCTCGATGGCCGTCATACCCGGCCATGATCGATCCGACGACCTGATCGGCCTCTATCGCCACCAAAAGCAGGTTCGGCTGATGCCTCAGCTTCCCGCGAAGCGGGAGCGATCGTAGTTGCGCGACATCTCGAGCCCAGACTATCCGGCTCTATAGTGGAGCGTTACGGCGACCCAGCAGCAGAGCGATGCCCAACGCCGGAAGCGTCGCCATCGCGACGGCGAAGAAGACGAATTGCAGCCCGGCCGATGCGGCGACCAAGCCGAGCGCCGGACTGCCGAAGCCGAGCGCCACGTCGAGGAAGACGGTGTAGAGTCCCATGGCCAGGCCGCGGCTGCGTGGCGGAAGACGGCTCACGGCCTCGGCACCGAGGCCGGGATAGACCAGCGAGTAGCCAAGGCCAGTCAGGCCCGCTCCGATGGCGGCTAGAACGGGCCCGGGCGCAAGCCAGATCAGCATCAGCCCTGCAGCCTCGACAGCCACGAAGATCATGGCGACCCGTGCGCCCCCTAACCTGTCAGGCAGGTGGCCGAAGCATAGCCTTGCCACGATCAGCGACGCGGCATAGGCCGTGAAGGGAAGCCAGACCGGCTGCCAGCCCCGCTCGGCAAAGAGCAGCGCGCCGAAGGCCAGAATCGCACCATAGCCGAGACTGCTGAAAGCTGCTCCCACTCCGGGAAGCCAGACCGCTTGCGCCACGCTCCTCCATGACTGCGGCACGCTGCTCGCGGCGGCGCTGGCGCCGCGCATCGGCAGGATGGCAAGCAGCGTTGCAAGCGGCAGGACGATCGTCGCCAGTGCGATCGCGGTGAAGCCGCTCGCCGCATAAAGCGCAGATCCGATCGGCGCGCCTAGCGCGAGTGCTGCGAACATCGCCGTGCCCACCCAGGCTATGACCTTTCCGGAGTTCTGTCCGCCCGCAATGGAGAGGCCCCAGGCGACGCCACCGGTGATGATGAAGCTCTCAGACGCGCCCAGTACCGCCCGGCCGGCGAACAGCGCCGATGCGGACGCCACCGGCCGGTCGAGCAATGTCAGTGAGCCGAGGTAAAATAGCCCCGCCACGGCAGCGGCAATGAGGCCGACGACGACGGCCCTCTTGCCGCCGCGCCCATCGGCATAGTTTCCAGCCCCAATGCGCGACAGCATCGAGGCGACGAACTGGCTGCCAGTGACCAGCCCGACCGCGAAGGGGCCGAAGCCGAGCTGCTGGTGAAGATGCAGCGGCAGGACGGGTAGCGCCAAGCCGATCAGGAGGAAGCCGGCGAAGACAGCCGCCATGATTGGCACCAGTTCCGCTATCGCGCCATTTCGGTCTGAAGTCCGCGCCATTGTGGCCACCGATAAAACTTTGACAGTCGGGCTGTTCCGATCAGTAACGTTCGTAGGTCACGCGCCAGCCTTCGGCCGGATTGTCCGGCGTCAGGACCAGTTTGTTGTCCGAGACTTCGAATTTGCGTTTCATGCTCTTCCCGACAAGGTTGCGGACCAGGGAGGACTCGATCGTGATGACGAAGGTCTTGTCCTGGTCGTCGATAGCGACCGGCCCGTAATAGGCTTCGTAGCCATTCTCTGTGTAAGGCGTGTCCGGTGCCTTGGCGTCGGGGTTCTGCGCCTGCACCGACAGGGTGCCGGCCTCGGTGAAGATGACTTGGCCGGAATATGGCACGGGCTTGAGGCTTCCCTCGGCACCGGCCTCGAGCGACCTCATGCGCCATGCGCCGATGATCGGCGACTCTTGCGAGAAAGCCGGCGTGGCGACCGAAAGCGCAAGGGCGGCAATCTTCAATCTCATCGTCATATGTCGTTGTTCCTTTTCTGATTTGTGGGTGCGGACAGGCCGTCCGCCCAATCTTCGCTCACACCGAAAGCATGACCTTGATGGCGCGCCGCTCGTCCATGGCGCGGTAGCCTTCAGCGACCTCGGCCAACGGCAGCTTGAGGTCGAAGACCTTGCCGGGCTTGATCCGACCTTGCAGCACACGGCCCATAAGGTCGGGCAGGAAGCGGCGCACCGGCGCCGGGCCGCCCAGCATGCGCTTCTGGCCGAAGAACAGTTTTTGGCCGTCGAAGTTCACGCCGTGCGGCACGCCGACATAGCCGATGGTGCCGCCGGGGCGAGAGCAGGCCAGCGCCTGGTCGAAGGATTCCGCCGTGCCGACGCATTCCAGCACCGAGTCCGCGCCGACGTCCTTGGTGAGCTCTTTGATCCGGGCCACACCTTCCTCGCCGCGCTCGGCGACGATGTCGGTCGCGCCGAACTCGCGGGCGAGTTTTTGGCGGCTGGCGTGCCGGCTCATGGCGATGATGCGCTCGGCGCCCATCTCCTTGGCCGCAAGCACGCCCATCAGGCCGACCGCACCGTCGCCGACCACCACCACCGTCGATCCTTCTCGGACCTCGGCTGCGTCGGCCGCATACCAGCCGGTGCCGAGCACATCGGACACAGCCAGCAGGTCAGGGATGAGTTCGGCCGGCGGCACCTCGGCGGTGGCGACCAGTGTGCCATCCGCCAACGGCACGCGGGCGTAAGGCGCCTGCGCGCCCGACATGAACTCGCGCTGCACACAGGACGACTGGAAGCCGAAGCGGCAATGCGGGCAGGTATTGTCGGAGAGGCAGAACGAGCCGACGACGAACTGGCCGGGGCGCACCGTGCGCACCTCTGCGCCGACCTCGACGACGATGCCACAATATTCGTGGCCCATATGCATCGGGCCGTCGACCCGCTGCAGCCCGCGATAGGGCCACAGATCCGAGCCGCAGATGCAGCTTGCCGAGAGCTTGATGATGGCGTCCGTCGGCCGCATGATTTGCGGATCAGCGATCTCCTCGCAGCGGATGTCGCCCGGTTTGTGAAGAACGGTTGCGAGCATTTTGGTTCCTTTCGAGTGGAGAAGATCAAGCGCGGTAGTCGGCGTCGCTGACATGTTCCAGCCAGTCCACGACCTTGCCGTCCTTGACCTCCTGGAGAGCAATGTGGGTCATGGCAATCTGAGCCGACGCGCCGTGCCAGTGCTTTTCGCCGGGCGCGAACCAGACGACGTCGCCGGCACGGATTTCCTCGACCGGGCCAGCCTCGCGCTGCACGCGGCCCAGGCCCGAGACGACGATCAGCGTCTGGCCGAGCGGATGCGTGTGCCAAGCGGTGCGGGCGCCGGGCTCGAAGGTCACCTGTGCGCCTTGAACCCGCCCGGCATCGAAGGGATTGAAGAGCGGATCGATCCGCACCGTTCCGGTGAACCAGTCAGGTGGTCCCTTGCCGGAAGGCCTCGTGCCAGCGCGAAGAATGTCCATGGTGATCTCCTTTGTGTCCTCAAGTGCGTTCGATGCGAAGCGGGAACTCGCCGCGAATGTGCAGGGCCTGCTCGCCCTCGTCGAAGCGGCCGAGCCTGATCAGCCCGGGATGGCGATAGTCGGCGTAGAACATGGCCAGGTTACCCCAGGACGTGAAATAGCAGAGGTCGTAGGGCTGCTCGTTGGCGAACGGACCACTTCCCTTCTCTGTCAGCTTGCGCGGCAGATAGGCGATCTTCTCGTTATGCGCGTAGTCCTCGATCTTGAGATCGAGCGGCAGCATGGAAAAGAAATCGCGCGCCGACGGATTGTCGTAGAGCGTGGCGGTCATGATGCGGCCGTTGAAAATCATCCTGATCTTCATGTTGGTTGACTCCTGGCTGACTGGGGCTTCGCCTTCTTGGCTGGCGGCTGCTCGAGGCAGGGCCGCCACCGCGAGCGCGGCGCCGAGCAATGTCCGGCGGTTAAGCGGCGCACGCTCGATGATCATGGCAAAGATCTCCGGGCCATATGCGATGCGGCAAGGGCGGCGAGCGCCGATCCGCAGAGCAGCACTGCACCTAGAGTGAACGCTCCCCACCAGCCGACCGTATCGAAGAGCGTGCCGCCGATCGCGGCGCCGCCGGTGATGGCGAGCTGGATGACTGCCACCTGCAGCCCGCCGCCGGCCTCTGCGTCGTTTGGCAACGTCCGGCTGAGCCACGTGCCCCAGCCAACGGGCGCGGCCGTGCCGAAGAAGCCCCAGGCAACGAGCAGCAGCGCTGTGGGAACGGGGAGGGCACCAAGGGCGATGAGCGCAGCGGCCAAGGCCGCCATGACCAGCGGGATGACGATGAGGATGCTGAACAGACGCGTGGACAAAAGCCGGCCGACGCACCATGTGCCGAGCACCCCCGCCAGCCCCATCGCCAGCAGGATCGCCGAGAGAGCAGCGATGTCGAGCCGGGTGACGCCCTCGAGGAAGGGCCGCAGATAGGTGAAGAGCGCGAACTGGCCCATGAACAGCATCATGATCGACGCCATGCCGAGGGCGACGGGAAGACGGCCGAGGAGCGCCAGTGGATTGCCTGAACGCTTCCCCCGGCGCGGGGGCAGCGCCGGCAGGCTTGTCCACTGCCAGGCCAGCGCCAGAAGCCCAAACGGCACGACGAGGAAGAAAGCGCCGCGCCAGCCGACATAGGCGCCAAGAAAACTGCCCAGCGGCGCGGCGATGGTGGCCGCAATGGCATTGCCGGCGTTCAGCATGGCGAGACCCTTCGGAACCATGTCTTGCGGCACGAGGCGCATGACGATCGCGGTCGACATCGACCAGAACCCGCCGATCGCGATGCCGAGCAGCGCCCGGCCGACCATGAGGAACGCGTAGTTCGGCGCGAAGGTGACAGCCAAACCGGACACGATGAGGAGGAGGGTGAAGCCGGTCACGACCAGTCGGCGGTCGATATGGCGCGTGAGGCCGGCGACCAGCAGGCTGGTCACGACGGCGAAAACGCCCGAAATCGAGATCGCCTGTCCCGCGCGGCCCTCGGTGATGCCGAGATCGGCCGCTAGCGGCGACAGCAGGCTGACCGGCATGAATTCCGACGCGATGAGCACGAAAACACACAGCGCCATCGCCAAAACCGCGCCCCATGCGGCACGGTCACCGACAAGCCTTGTGTCGTACGTCGTTTCCATAATTGGCATCCTTGCAGGGCGACCGGGCGGATCAGCCGCCAACGCCGTCGCGATGCCAGAAGATATTGCAGAGGAACCCATTCTATTAGACTAAGTAATTCGCATGGACTTATCTGCTCATGATATAAATATCCGACGGGAGGTACCCTATGCAGCGCGATGGCATGAAGGATCTGCTATGGTTCGTGGCGGTCGCGCGGGAACGGAGCTTCACCAAGGCGGCGGCCAAGCTCGGAACCTCGCAGTCGACCCTGAGTTCGACAATCAAGGAGCTTGAAGCTCGTCTCGGCGTCCGCCTGCTGACACGTACGACGCGGAGCGTCGCACCGACCGAGGCCGGCGAGCGACTTTTCCAATCTCTTGTTCCCCGCTTCGAGGAAATCGAAGCGGACCTCGCAAGCCTGGTGGCCTTTCGCGACAAGCCCTCCGGAACGGTCCGTATCACGCTTTCCGACCATGCGCTCCAGACGACCGTCTGGCCGAAGCTGCAGCCCTTGCTCAGCGACTATCCTGACGTGTGCGTCGAACTCTACAGCGACAACGGCATGAAGAACATTGTGGAGGAGCGCTTCGACGCAGGCGTGCGGCTTGGTGAGAGCATCGACAGGGATATGATCGCAGTGCGCATCGGGCCGGATTGGAGGCTCGTGGCCGTGGCTTCGCCGGAGTACTTTTCCCGCCATCCGGTTCCGACCGCACCGCAGGATCTGGTCAATCATGACTGCATTAATATGCGGCAGGCGACGTTCGGCGGATTATATGCCTGGGAATTCGCCAGGGATGGCCGCGACCTTCGTGTGCGCGTGGAAGGCCAGCTCACCTTCAATTCGTCCATTCCCATGATCGAGGCTGCGATAAGCGGTTTCGGGATCGCCTATGTCCCGGAAAACCTCGTCAGCCACCACATCGCCAAGGGATGCCTTAGGCTCGTGCTTGACGACTGGAGTCCGCCATTTGCGGGCTATCACCTCTACTACCCGAGCAGGCGACAGCTCTCGCCTGCGATGGCGGTGATCATTGAGGCGCTCCGCCATCGCATCTGACTCCCAAGACTGTGCCTATGAATCATGAAGCTGACATTGGTAAATGGTAGGTTCTGATCCAAGCCATTTGACTTCTACGCTGCGGGCGGCTGCTTTCGCCTCAAAGCAGACGTGTAGCTCGCTCGCCTCTATGTCTGTGATTGACACAGAAGCAGTCATCGAAAAGGAGCCAAACTCGCCGGCTGAACTGGCCAAGAATTCTCGTGGATAGCCAAGGTTTTTCTCGAGCCTAGGCCAAGTCTTGGTCGTCGATGGTAGGGACACGGTTGTCCAGTTATCCCCCGGCAAGACGCGGCAGCAGGAATATCTCCGCCCCTTCCGGCAGTTCCTTCGACCAGGTGTCGCGATAGATCGTACCGTCGATAGCGACGGCGATGCCGCGATCGATGTAGGGCTCGAGGCCGGGATACTGCTCAGCCAGCTTCCTGAACAGCTCCCGAATATCCTTCGCCTCGATCTCGACCTTGTTCTTGCCTCCGGCGATCGCGCCGAGCGATCCCCAGAGCGTTACTTCAACCATCAGCCTTCCCGTTCCGCCTCGATCGCCGCCAGGATGCGCGGCGGCGACATCGGTATATGCGCCATGCGCACGCCGACCGCATTCGAGACTGCATTGGCGATCGCCGCCAGCGGCGGCACGATCGAGGTCTCGCCGACGCCGCGCACCCCGTAGGGATGGTTAGGGTTGGGGATCTCGAGGATCTGTGTGTCGATCATCGGCAGGTCCGAGCAGACCGGGATGCGGTAGTCCAGGAAGCCAGGGTTCTGCAGCCGCCCGTCCTTGCCGTAGATGTACTCTTCGTTGAGCGCCCAGCCGATGCCTTGCGCGGCACCCCCCTGGTACTGCCCCTCGACGTAGGTCGGATGCACCGCCTTGCCGGCGTCCTGAACGACGGTGTAGCGCAGCACTCTGGTGAAGCCGGTCTCCGGATCCACCTCGATATCGCAGATATGGGTGGCGAAGGAGACGCCGGCGCCGTCGGCGACGAGCTCGCTGTGGCCGGCGATCGGTCCGCCCGTCTTGCCCGACGCGGCCGCGATCTCCTTCAGCGACAGCGCAGCAAGGTTGCCGTACTTCTCGCCCCTAGCGATCGCGTGGCCCTTTTCCCAGACCACGTCGTCGACCGGGATGTCCCACGTCTGCGCGGCGCGATCCCGCAGGATCTTGATGGCGTTGCGGGCGGCGGAGATCGTCGCCATCGAAGACGAGAAGGTGCCGCGGCTGCCGTCCGTCATATCGTTGTAGCCGAGGCTGGAGGTATCGGCGACCACCGCCTTGACCTGCTCATAGGGGATACCGAGCTCCTCTGCCGCCACCAGCGAAAGCGAGGCGCGCGAGCCACCCACGTCAACGGTTCCGACGGCAAGCGAGACCGAACCGTCCATGCCGATGTTGAGGTCGGTGCAGGTCTGGCCGCCGAAGTTGAACCAGAAGCCGCAGGCCATGCCGCGGCCCTGGTTCTTGCCGAGCGGCGCCTTCATGTGCGGATGGCTCTTCGCCGCTTCCAGCGTCGGGCCGATGCCGATCGGGCCGTATACCGGGCCGTAAGACGATCTGGTGCCTTCCTGCGCCGCGTTCCTGATCCGGAACTCAACCGGGTCCATGCCGATCTCCTTGGCCAGCTCGTCGACCGCGCTTTCCACCGCAAACGCCGCCATCGGTGCCGACGGCGCGCGATAGGCCGCCGTCTTGGGCCGGTTGACCAGCACTTCGTAGCCGACCGTCCTGACGTTCTCGAGCTTGTAGCAGGCAAAGGCGGTCATGGCGCCGATCTCAGCCCACATGCCGGCATAGGGGCCGCAGGAATAGCGCAGCGTGGCCTCGGCCGCCGTGATCGTGCCGTCCTTACGGGCGCCGATCCTGACGTCGATCGAGGTGGCGCTAGTCGGGCCGGAGGCGCGGAACACCTCGTCGCGCGTCATGACCAGCTTGACCGGCCGGCCGGCTTTGCGCGACAGCGCCAGCGCCACCGGCTCGGCCCAGACATGGGTCTTGCCGCCGAAACCACCGCCGATCTCCGACGAGGTGACGCGCAGCTTCGAGGCCTCCATGCCAAGCAGCTGCGCGCAGTGCTGGCGATAGACGAAATGCCCTTGCGTGCAGACCCAAAGATCGGCGGTGCCGTCGGAGCTGACATTGGCCACGCAGGCATGCGGCTCGATATAACCCTGGTGCGTCTGCTCGGTCTTGAAGGAGCGTTCGACGACGAAATCGGCCTGGCCGAAACCTTCATGGATGTCGCCATGGCCGTACTGGGTGCGCTTGGTGACGTTGGAAGGCTTGACGGGCTTTTGCTCAAGGCCCTCGGTGAAGATGGCGTCGTTGAGCACGGGTGAGGAGTGCTTCATCGCCTCGTCGACGTCGGTGACATGCGGCAGCACCTCGTAGTCGACCTCGATCAGCTTCAGTGCCTGCCTCGCCGTGCGGGCATCGACTGCAGCGACCGCGGCCACAGCATGGCCGTCGTAGAGCGCTTTCTTGCGCGCCATGCAGTTGTCGAGGATGTCGTACATGGCGGCATCGCCGTCGGTGAGGTCGGGCAGGTCGGCCGCGGTGATCACCGCCTTGACGCCGGCGAGCTTCTCCGCCTTCGACGTGTCGATCTTCCTGATCGTGGCATGCGCATGGGGGCTTCTGAGAACGCGCCCGACCAGTTGCCCGGCCATGTTGAAGTCGGCGCCATAGCGTGCGCGGCCCGTCACCTTGTCGACGCCGTCGGGACGGATGGGACGCGTGCCGACAGAGGTGAAATTGCGTCCGGAGTAACGTGGATCGAAATTCATCGTCATGCTCCTTTCATCACGCTCGCGGCGTCCTGAACGGCACGCACGATCTTGTCATAGCCGGTGCAGCGGCAGAGGTTCCCGGCGAGGCCGAAGCGGATCTCCTCCTCGGTCGGATCGGGGTTCTTGGCCAAAAGGTCCTTGGCCGCCATGAGGAAGCCCGGCGTGCAGATGCCGCATTGAAGTGCGGCGTGTTCCAGGAATTTCTGCTGCAGCGGATGCAGCTTGTCGCCATGCGCCATGCCCTCGATGGTTTCGATGCGCCGGCCTTCAGCCTCCGCGCCGAGCACCAGGCACGAGCACACCAGCCGGTCGTCGAGAATGATGCTGCAGGCGCCGCAGTCGCCGGTGCCGCAGCCTTCCTTGGCGCCCGTCAGCCCCAGGCGATCGCGCAGGACATCGAGCAGCGTCTCGTCCGGCTGGCAAAGGTACTCGACATTGTCGCCATTGATTGTCGTTGATACTGCCACACCAGCCATTATTTGCCTCCTGCACGTGCATAGGCGGTCGTGGCGGCCCGCTTGGCCAGCACACCCGCAACTTTCCGTCTGAATTCGATAGTGCCTCGCTTGTCGTCGATCGGACGACAGGCCCCCGAGCAGACCTTGGCGAGCCTTTCCAGCGTGGCTTCGTCCAGCTTGGAGCCGATGAGAACCTCGGCGGCCTCCTCGACCAGAATCACCGTCGGCGCCACGGCGCCCAGCGCCAGGCGGGCGAATTTGACGCGACCTTGCTCATCGAGCATCAGGTTCACGCCGGCGCTTACCACGGCGATGTCCATCTCCGTGCGCGGAATGAAACGCAGATAGGCATCGCCCGAACGCGGCAGACGTTTGTCGAGCAGGATTGCCTCGATGATCTCGCCCTTGGTCAGCGACGTCTTGCCCGGCCCAGTCGGTACCGCTTCCACGGCAATCGTGCGCCTGGCTCCCGGGCCGACGACCACCGCCCTGGCGCCAGCGGCTACCAGCGCCGGCACGCTGTCGGCGGCCGGCGAGGCGTTGCACAGATTGCCGACGATGGTGCAGCGTCCCTGCACCTGCTTCGAGCCGATCAGCTTGGCCGCTTCGACGACGCCGGGCCATGCGTTCTTCAGGGCCTTGCTCTCGCCCAGCATGGCGCACGGGACCGCCGCGCCGATGCTGAAGCCCTCGGCTGTTTCCCTGATCTCGCCAAGCCCATCGATCGCCTTGATGTCGACGATCAGGTCGGGTTCGATAAAGCCGCCTTTCATTCTCACCAAGAGGTCGCTGCCTCCGGCAAGGATGGCGGCCGTGCCGGCTGAGCCGGCCAACAGGCCGGCGGCGTCTTCAATTGAAAGCGGACGTATGTAACGCATCGTCTCCCCTTAGTGGTCATAATCACATCAACTGATATAAACCGTCTCTCCACAATGGCCATCCCATTCGTACATTCGCGGATTGGGCCAGGCGCCGCAATTTTCATTTGCTCGTCCAACTGGACGCGCCGCCAGCCACTAATGCTCGATCGGTCCCTTCGGCATCACCAGCGCCGTGCCGGCTGTCGTCGGCCGCTCGATCATGCGGCGGACGCGGGGTGGCTCGTTGCCGCTGTGCAGGGCCCTTATGCGCTCGCCGATGACCGCGTCGGCGTAGGTGGCGCGCCTGTTGTGGCGGATATATTCGACCCAGGTTGGCGTGTGGTAGTGCTCGATCCATATCGAGGGATTTTCGAGATCGCGCGCCAATGTCCAGTTGCGGGCGCCGTCACGACGGCGGATGCGGCCGCGCTCGGCCATGGTGGCGAGGAATTCCGGCACGTCCTCGTTGCGGATCACGTATTCGATCATGATGGCGATGGGACCACTGCGCGGCTTCAGATCAAGTGCCAGATGCGGCTCCTGGAAGCGGTTGAGCGGATCGAGGTTGAGCACGGCCTGCTGCGGCAGCGGCAGCAGCAGGCCGATGGCGCCTCCCGCCAGCATCGCGACGCTGGCCGCCATCAGGGCGACTTCGGCGCCATGGGCGTCGGCAACCACGCCCCAGACCCAGCTGCCGAGCGCGATACCGCCGAAGGTTGCGGTCTGGTAGACCGAAAGCACGCGGCCGACCACCCAGCGCGGCGTCGACATCTGCACGGTGACATTGAAGTGCGAAAGCGCTGTCACCCAGCAGGCGCCGCCGACCAGCAAGCCGAGTGAGGTCTGCCAGGCATTCTCGCTGACGGCGGCATTGAAGGCGCAGAGCGCGAAACCGGCGAATGCCATGCGCACCATGGTTTCGCTGGACAGCAGCTGCCGCAGCCTGACGCTGGTCAGCGCGCCGCCGACGGCGCCGATGCCGAAGGCGCCGAGCATGATGCCGTAGCTCAAGGCGTCGCCCTTGACGACGTCGCGCGCGACCAGGGGAAGCAGTGCCAGGACCGCGCCGGCGCTGAAGCCGAAGGCCGAGCTCCTGACCAGCACCTTGCCGATATTGGGCGACATCGCGACGTAGCGCAGGCCAGCGCCCATCGCGGCGCCCAGCGTCTCGCGCGGCAAGGTCGATGCCGGCAGTTCCGGCCTCCAGCGGGCCAGCACGACGATGAGGCCGACATAGCTCAGCGTGTTGACGGCAAAGGCCGCGGCGGCGCCTGCGGCGGCAACGATGATGCCGCCGATCGCCGGGCCGACGCTGCGCGTCAGGTTGAAGCCCATCGAGTTGAGCGCGATCGCCGCCGGCACCTTGGGACGAGGCACCATGTCGCCGACCGAAGCCTGCCAGGACGGGCTGTTGAGCGCGGTGCCACTGTCGATCAGGAAGGTGAAGGCGAGCAGCGTCCACGGCGTCATCAGGTCGAGATAGGTGAAGACGGTGAGAAGAGCCGAGACGGCGAGCATGAAGATCTGCGCGATCAGCATGATTTTGCGCCGGTTGAAACTGTCGGCGATGGCGCCGGCCAGCAGCGCGAAGAGCATGATCGGCAAAGTGGTCGAGGCCTGGACCAATGCGACCTGGTAGGACGAGGTAGCGATCGTCGTCATCATCCAGGCGGCACCGACGCCCTGGATGAGGCCGCCGAAATTGGAGACGAGGCTGGCGGACCACACCGCCCGGAAGATGCCGTGCCGGAACGGCGCCAGCGCCGAGGCGCTTTCGCTTTCCGGTGTGTCCTCGTTCATCGATGCTTTCCCGGGCTCAAATGCGTTTGTTCTTGCGATGAATCGGCCCCTCAAGCCAAGGATTCAAAAAATAGAACATCACAGCGCAAAGGGCGAACGCATTCTCGAGAAAGATCATGGTCCAACAACAAGATAGCGAGCGCGGAGCCCGTCCGGGCGCGCCATAGCGGGCTCACTGCATGCCGTCCCTGACGATCTCCGCCACTTCGATCAAGCCTTCGAAATTGTCGGTGCGGCCCTGGCGGATGTCTTCGGTTTCGCGCAGCAGCCACAAACCGATCGAGATGAGATTGGCGCGCAGTTCCCTGGGCAGGGCGCTGTCGCCAGAGCGGAGATCTTCGACGAAGGCGGTCCAGACGCGACTGGTGAAATGCAGGGCCTCGGCCGCTTCCAGCGAATCACGGCCAATCATCACCGCCGCCAACAGCATGTCGATCGAACGGCTAAGAAGCTGCCGATGCCTGGCCCCGGCAGCGGTCTGCATTTCGGCTCGGGGGAATTGATACATCGTTGCTGCTCTACCGCTCCGTCGGCGTTGTCAGGTCAGGAAACTCAACAGATCGAGTTGCGAGATTTGATCCAGATGCTGGCATCGCCAGCTGCCGAATACGCATCACTTCACCAGGGACACCACCACGCGACGCCGCGCACAAAATCGCACCTGTTGCAGGGAGCGCGAATCCGGCTCCGGAATGGTTCCGGAACATGAGGTTTTGGTGGTCGCCGCGCCCCCCGAGGAACGGCTGATTCGGCTACAATCTAACCGTAGACGAATCCGACATCAAACGCGATTTGACTGAAACGAATTCCATCGGTCGAGGCGCTCCGAGGGTACATTTTCGAAGCGCCCGTGTGCTTTGCGGCGGTCGGATCCAACTGCAAGTGTGCCGTATCGGCAGTTCGTCGATTGCGATAGGCTCCTGCTGTCGGGACGGATGGGGCGTCTGTCTCGGTTTGGGGTAACGCCGGTTGCATGCCACTGCGCGACAGAGCGCGGATTCGTGAAACTGGCTTTGGGGAATTGGGGGAAACAATGGGCGATTCAATTCAGGAAATAACGTCCGTCTCGTGGTTCGGGCGGATCAAGCGCGCGGTCGGCGGGATCGTTTTCGGCTTGCTCTTGATCGTGCTGATGGTGATCGGCCTGTTCTGGAACGAGGGTCGCGCCGTGCAGACGGCGCGTTCGCTGGCCGAGGGGTCGGGCGCGGTGATCTCGGTTGGCGCCGATAGCATCGATGCTGGCAATGACGGCAAGCTTGTCCATGTCACCGGGGCGGTGACGGCGAGGAGCGGCCTTGCCGATCCGGACTTTGGCATTTCGGCGCAAGGATTGCGGCTGTCGCGCAGCGCCGAGATGTACCAGTGGAAAGAAGAACAGAAATCCGAGACGACGAATAAGCTTGGTGGCGGCGAGGAGACGGTGACGACCTACAGCTATTCGAAAGTGTGGGACGACAGCCAGATCAACTCGTCGGAGTTCAAGAAGCCGGACGGCCATGAGAATCCGCCGATGGAGATCCACAGCACGAGGTTCCAGATCCCGGACGGCAAGCTCGGTGCCTTCACGCTCGACCGGCCGGTGCTGGACCTGATCGGCGGCGACAAGGAGTTTTCACTGTCACCGGACCAGTCGGCTACCATCGATGCCGCCTACACCGGCACCAAGCGGGTCAACATCGTCGACGGAAAGATCTATCTCGGCTTCAACACCACGTCGCCGGCGCTGGGCGACTATCGCATTGGCTACGAGCTGGCGCCGCTCGGCCTGGTCAGCGTCGTCGCGCGCCAGGCAGCGGGCGGGCTCGAACCCTACCAGACAAAGGCCGGCGACCAGTTGCTGATGGTCGACATCGGCAATGTGCCGGCGGAAAAGATGTTCGCCGACGCGGTCAGCCAGAACACGCTTATCACCTGGCTGCTGCGCGCCGCCGGCCTGCTGCTGTTGGCCATCGGCTTTGCCCTGCTGCTCAGCCCGATTGGCGTCGTCCTCGACATTATTCCTTTGCTCGGCAGCGTGGCGCGGATGGGCACCGGCATCATTGCCTTTTTCCTGGCGATCCTGGTCGGCACGACGACGATGGCGATCGCCTGGTTCTGGTACCGGCCGGTGCTGGCGGCAGGCATCCTGGCCGCCGGCGTCATCGCGGCGGCGGCGGTCTATTATCTTGGCCGCTCGCGCGGGCAGGCCGCACCGCTTGCCACGCCGAGCGCCGCTACATGATTGCAGGCACCGGCGGCACTTCTAGCGGTCCTCGAAGCCGGTCAGCACGCCGACGGCGTTGACGCCGATCTCCTCGACGGCGTAGCCGCCTTCCATGACGAACAGCGTCGGCAGGCCGAGCCTGGCGATGCGGCGGCCGATTCTGGGATAGTTTTCCGTTTTCAGCTTGAACTGGCTGATCGGGTCCTTCTCGAAAGTGTCGACGCCGAGTGAAACCACGACGACGTCAGGAGCATAAGCCGAAAGCCTCGTGCAGGCCTCCTCGAGTGAGGCGTTCCACACGTCCCAGCCGGTGCCGAAGGGCATCGGATAATTGTCGTTGAAGCCTTCGCCGTCGCCCTCGCCGCGTTCGTCGGCATGGCCGAGAAAGAACGGATATTCGGTCATCGGATCGCCATGCAGGTTCAGCACCTGCACGTCGCCGCGGCGATAGAATATCTCCTGGGTGCCGTTGCCGTGGTGATAGTCGATGTCGAGGATCGAAACGCGCCCGGCGCCATGGTCGCGAAACCTTTGCGCGACGACGGCGGCGTTGTTGATGAAGCAATAGCCGCCCATGAAGGCCGCCCCTGCATGGTGCCCCGGCGGGCGGCACAGCGCGAAGGCGGAAGGCTCACCGGCCTTGACCAGCGCGGCGGCTGTCAGCGCGACATCATAGGACGACTTGATAGCGTCCCATGTGCCTTTGACAAAAGTCGCGCCGCCGTCGAAGGAGTAGAAGCCGAGCAACGCATCGATGCCTTTCGGGCGCACGTCGCCGCGCAGGCCGCGCGTCGGCCAGGTGAAGGGAATGGCCGAACCGGTGCGGCCCGACGCTTCCCAGAGCGGCCACACGGTCGGCAGGAAATCGATGTAGTCGCTGGCATGAACCTTCTTGGCGGCGGCGAGGTCGTGACTCTCCGGTGACAGGATCGGACCGAGCTTTTCGCTCTCCACCCGCGCCCTGATGAACTCGGCGCGCGAGGGCTTTTCAAAAGCCGGCACGATGGCGCCGGCGATCAGTTCGACATTGCCGGAATGGCCGGCATGGAGAGGCGAAAAAACAGTCTTCATGAAATCTTTCCGTGGTGAGACGCGGCGACCCTAACCGTCCTGCATGGCCCTTCACAAGGCGCTGGGCCAACCAGCCATGGCTTGCTGGCACGGCAGCCGGTCGTCTAGCCTGCCGGCAGCGCAACCAAACCGTGGGAAATCATGAGTTCAAATGCCGACCTGATCGTCACCAATGCCCGCGTGCTGACCATGGATGAAGGCAATCCGACGGCCGAAGCGGTGGCGATAAAGGACGGCAACATCCTGGCGGTTGGCGATCGCCGGACGATCGAGGCGCTGAAAGGGCCGGCCACGAAGGTCATCGATGCGCAAGGCGGGTCGGTGGTGCCGGGCTTTATCGAAGCGCATATGCATCTTTTCGGCGGCGCGGCCGAACTCGACAATCTGCACCTTCAGGGCGTGCATGGCTTCGATGCGCTGAGCGACGCGATCCGCGCCTACGCGGCGGCACGGCCGAACGCCAAATTGCTGCTGGGGGCCGGCGTCGACTACACTATCCTTTCCAAGGAAGAGCCGGTCACCCGCCATCATCTCGATCGCATCATCGCCGACCGGCCGTTCGCGATGTCGGCTTCCGATCACCACACGATGTGGGCCAACACAAAGGCGCTGGAACTGGCTGGCATCCTGCACGGCAAGCAACTCGGTCCCGGCAACGAGATCGTCATGGGAGCGGATGGCCTGGCGGCGGGCGAATTGCGCGAGGGCGAGGCGTTCGGGCCGATCCTCGAGCTTTCCGGGCAGAACCGCGTGCGGCTCGGCCTTGCGACAGGCGGCGAGCCCGAGCCGTACCCTTCCGCCGCCGAAGTCGCTGCCGATCGCGACCTGATGCATCGCGGGTTGGAATGGTGCGCCCGCCACGGCATCACCTCGATCCAGAACATGGACGGCAATTTTTACCAGCTCCAGCTGCTAGCCGGGCTGGAACAGGAAGGGCGGCTGCTCTGCCGCACCAAGATACCTTTTCATTTCAAGAATTTCATGACGCTCGACGTGCTGGAAAAGGCATCGAGCATGGCCAACTCCTACCAATCGGAATGGCTGTCGTCCGGCATGGTCAAGATGTTTTACGACGGCGTGCTGGAAGGCTGGACCGCGGTCATGGTCGACGACTATGCCGACCGGCCGGGCTGGCGCGGTGAGCCGCTGTTTACGCCCGAGCATTTCGCCGAGGTGGCGCTGGAGGCCGACCGGCGCGGCCTGCAGATCGCCGTGCATTCGATCGGCGACGGCGCGGTGCGCGCGGTTCTCGACGGTTACGAGGCGGCGCAGCGGAAGAACGGCAGGCGCGACAGCCGGCACCGGGTCGAGCACATCGAGGTCACCACTGCCGCCGACGTGCCGCGCTTCGCCGAACTCGGCGTCGTCGCCTCGATGCAGCCGCCGCACCCGCCCGGCGCCATGGACTTCCCGCTGGAGCCGACGCTTTCGCGCATCGGCCGCGAAAGATGGCCGCTGAGCTATGCCTGGCGGACACTGAAACAGGCGGGCGCGCATGTCGTCTTCGCTTCCGACTGGCCGGTGTCGCGGGTCGACCCGATCCTGGGCATTCAGGCGGCGGTGCTGCGCAAGCCTTGGGCAGAGGGCGATCCAGACCAGAGCTTCTCGCTGATCGAGGCGCTTGCCGGTTATACGGTCGAAGGTGCCTATGCCGAATTCATGGAACACCGCAAAGGCCGGCTGAAACCAGGCTATCTGGCCGATCTGGTGGTGCTGTCGGCCGATATCGAGGCAACTGAACCGGGTTTGCTACACAAGGTGCATCCGGTCAGCACCATCTGCGGCGGCAAGATCACTTACCAGGGTTGATGATGACGCTGACGATGGCACGGAGCTTGCATTCTGAACCGAGGTCCAGATGCATGGTTGCCAAGCCGACCGGCATATGCTGACAATCGAATGGGAACTGGATCCGCCATCAAGAGCGGACATGAAAATGGGGTAATGCGTGCCGGATCAACCGGGTAAGAGTGCAATCGAGGTCCGCGGCGTCCGCAAGGTGTTCGGTACCGGGGACGCCCAAGTCGCCGCTCTCGACACGGTTTCGGTGTCGATCCGCGAGAACGAGTTCTTCACGCTGCTGGGGCCGTCGGGCTGCGGAAAGACGACGCTGCTGCGGCTGATCGCCGGCTTCGATTTTCCCAGCGAAGGCGAAATCCTGCTGCACGGGCACGACATCGCGCCGCTACCGCCGTTCAAGCGGCCAGTCAACACCGTGTTCCAGTCCTACGCGCTGTTCCCGCACATGACCGTGGCCGAGAATATCGGCTTCGGCCTGGAGATGCTGGGCAAGCCGAAGACCGAAATCAAGGCGCGCGTCGCCGAGATGCTGAAGCTGGTCAAGATGGAGGCGCTGAGTGCCCGCCGCACCAGCCAGATCTCCGGCGGCCAGCAGCAGCGCGTGGCACTGGCGCGCGCGCTGGCACCGCAGCCAAAAGTGCTGTTGCTCGACGAGCCGTTGTCGGCACTCGACTACAAGCTGCGCAAGGAAATGCAGATCGAACTGAAACGGCTGCAGCACCAGACCGGCATCACCTTCATCTTCGTCACCCATGACCAGGAAGAAGCGCTGACCATGTCGGACCGCATCGCGGTGATGTCGGCCGGCAAGATCCTGCAGGTCGGCACGCCGCGCGATATTTACGACCGGCCGGCCGAGCGCTTCGTTGCCGACTTCATTGGCGAAACCAATTTCCTCAAGGGCACTGTCGTGTCGAAGAAATCCGGTATCGCGATGGTGAAGATCGCCTCCGAAGCGACGGTGGCGGCGGGATTTCCGGAAAACTTCGACCCTTCCGGCGCGGTGACTGTTGTGGTGCGGCCGGAACACGCCGATCTCGTCGCCGATGCCGCCAAGGGCATGGTCTCGGGAACCCTGGCAAATGTCGTCTATTTCGGCACCGACACCCACTATCACGTGAAGCTCGACGGCGGCGACGATTTCATCGTGCGCCACCAGAACAGCCGCTCGGGCGCCGTCTCATTCGAGCCGGGCGCCAAGGTCGGTGTCGTGTTCGAGGACGATGGCGCGCGCATTTTGAGGGATTGATGGCAGTCACGTTTTCCAAGGCGGCGGTATTCGAAGCGGAGGCGGAGAAAGCCACTGCAAGGCGCCACCGCCTGCTTTCGCTACCGGCTTTGGTAATCATCGGCATCTTCGGCGTGCTGCCGCTTCTCATCATCCTCATCTATTCATTTCTCGCCGCAGCACCCTATGGCGGGGTGCAGTGGAAGTTCTCGACAGACGCCTATCTGAACTTCCTGTTCCAGCGCGATATTTTCGACGACACGCTGCAGTTCACGCCGGATTTCCTGATCATCTATTTGCGCTCGTTTCTGTTTGCCGTGGTGACGACGATCATCTGCCTGCTGCTCGGCTTTCCGACCGCCTATTTCATGGCGACGCGACCGCCGGCGCAGCGCAACTGGTGGGTGCTGCTGATGACCATCCCATTCTGGTCGAACCTTCTGGTGCGCACGCTCGCCATCATGTTCATCATCCGCGACGAAGGCCTCATCAACAACGCGCTGATGGCACTGGGGGTGATCGAGAAGCCGATCACCATGCTCTACACCAACTTCGCCATCCAGCTCGGCCTGCTCTATTCGTTCCTGCCGTTCATGGTGCTGCCGCTCTATTCCAGCCTGGAGAAGCTGGATTTCCGGCTGGTCGAGGCCGCCTACGACCTCTACGCGACACGTCGGCAGGTGCTGTGGCGCGTGATCATCCCGCTGTCGCGGCCCGGCATCATCGCCGGCTGCCTGCTGGTCTTCATTCCGGCCCTCGGCGCTTATGTGACGCCGCTGATCCTGGGCGGCGGCATCCATCTGATGATCGGCGATCTCATCGCCCAGCAGTTCGGTTCCGGGCGCAATTGGCCGCTCGGTTGCGCGCAGGCGCTGATCCTGATGGCCGCGGTGCTGGTGGCGCTCTACTTCTATGTCCGCAACACGTCGGGGAAGATGGCGCATGGCTGACCCCCGCAGTGCCGATATCAAGGACCAGCCGGGGTTCCGCTCGATCGCCATCATCTGCCTCTGCGTGCTCTACGCGCCGATCCTGATCCTGATGATCTTTTCGCTGAATACAGGGTCTCTGGTGACGCGTTGGGAGGGCATCGGGTTCGGCTGGTATGGCAGTGCGCTGTTCAACCAGGAATTCCACAACGCCGCCAAGAACACGCTGATCATCTCTGTCACCGCCACGATCGTTTCGACGATCGCCGCGACGCTGGCGGCAATCGGCATGACCCGGGTGAAGCCGTGGCGCGGGCTGTCGGCCGCCTTCATGGTCATCAACCTGCCGCTGATGGTTCCGGAAATCATCACAGCGGTGGCGACGCTCTCTTTCTTTGCGCTGATCGCGGGCACTTTCGGGCTCAATTTCGGCATCGGAAATCTGATCCTCGCCCACACCGTTTTTTGCATTCCATTCGCCTATATGCCGATCCGGGCGCGGCTCGAGGACATGGACCTGACGCTCGAAGCTGCGGCGGCCGACCTCTATGCCACGCCGTGGCATGCTTTCAGGCGCATAACGCTGCCATTGCTGGTTCCCGGCATCCTGTCAGGTGGGGCGCTCGCCTTTATCGTCTCCTTCGACGATTTCACCATCACGCAGCTGGTCGCCGGCCCCGGGCAGACGACGCTGCCCCTCTACATCTGGAACCAGATCAGGCGGCCAATGACGCCGGAGATAAATGCCATCTCCACCATCCTGCTGCTGGTTTCGATCCTGTTCGTCTCAATCTCGTTCCTGATCGCGCGCCGACGCGCCAAGTAAATTATAGGCCAGTGAATCAATGCGAAGGCAAAGGAGAGTGTGATGTCTAGGAAAATGATGGCTGCCGTGTCGACGGCGGCGCTTTTATGGGCGGTGCCTGCGCTCGCCGACGGTGAGCTGCACATCTACAATTGGGGTGACTACACCAACCCGAAGCTGATCGAAAAATTCGAAAAACAGTACAACGTCAAAGTGACGCTGGACGACTACGATTCGAATGAGACGATGCTGTCGAAGGTACGCGCCGGCAATTCCGGCTATGACATCGTCGTCCCTTCCGACTACACCGTGAAGATCATGATCGATGAGGGCCTGCTCGAAAAGACCGAGCCCAATGCGATGCCGAACGGCAAGAACCTCGACCCGCGCTTCGTCGACATCTACTGGGACAATGGCCGTCACTACACCGTCCCGTGGCAATTCGGCACCACTGCGTTCGAAGTCAACACCGACAAATACAAGGGCGACATCGACACGCTGGCGATCCTGTTCGATCCGCCAGACGAGTTGAAGGGCCAGATCAACATGCTCGACGATGTCAACACTGTGATGCATGCGGCCGAGCGCTATGCCGGCGTGCCGCGCTGCGGCGCCGACAAGGCCAATCTGAAGAAGGTCAACGACATACTGATGGCCGCCAAGCCGTCATGGAAGACCTTCAGCTACGACACCATCACCAAGATCACCTCCGGCGACGTGATCGTTACCGAGGCTTGGAATGGCGCAACCTATCGTGCGCGCCAGAAAATCCCGGCGATCAAATATGCCTATCCCAAGGAAGGCATCGAAGGCTGGATGGACAATGTCGCCGTGTTGAAGGGCGCCAAGAATCTCGAAAACGCCAAGCTGTTCCAGGATTTCGTCATGGCTCCGGAAAACGCGGCGCTGATTTCGGAATTCGCCGGCTACGACAACGGCATTGCCGGCAGTCACAAGTTCCTGCCGCCCGATTTCGCCAGCGCGCCGGAAATCAATCCGCCGGCCGATGCACCGGCGGCGGAATTCGTACCGCCTTGCCCACCGGAAGTGGTCGAGATCTACAACAAGATCTGGACCAATTTGCGCAAGTAGCCTTGCTCTAGGATCAGACTGAAGGGAGGCTTCGGCCTCCCTTCCTTGCGCAAGGGGGTTGGATGAAATCTTACCGCAACAGCGAACCGGCGCCGCCGATCATGCAGGGTTCGCCGCCGCAGATGGTTCCGCCGAAGCTCGACTGGGACCGGCCGCCATGGAACCGATGGGCGTTCCAGCATATCCGCGAAATTCTGCCGACCGTCGAAGTCTGGCGCGGCAACGGCCATCGCCACAGGCTGGACCGGGCCGAGGTCGATTTCGATGCGCTGCCGGTGAGCGACAGCACGGGTAAGGCGACGACGCTGGCCGGGCTGCTCGACGAGACCTACACCGACGGGTTCCTCGTGCTCAAGGACGGCAAGGTCGCCTATGAGCGCTACTTCAACGGCATGACCGAGCGCACGCTGCATCTGTCGCAGTCGATGGCGAAGTCGGTCACCGCATCGGTGTTCGGCATACTGGTCGGACGCGGGCTGATCGATCCGGCTTTGCCGGTGACGACCTATCTGCCGGAGCTGGAGGCGACCGGCTGGGCAGGCGCCAGTGTGCAGCATGCGCTCGACATGACGAGCGGGGTGAGCTTTTCCGAGGAATACACCGATCCCTATTCGGACATCGGCCAGGTCGATGTCGCCACCGGCTGGAAGCCGGTGCCGCCGGACAGCGATCCGGCCTTCCGCTGGCCGTCGCACATGTTCGAGCTGATCCTGGGGCTTAAGGAAAAGAGCCGACGGCACGGCGCTGCCTTCGAATACCGCTCGATCGAGACCGACGTGCTTGCCTTCATCATGGAACGGGTGAGCGGCAAGCGCCTGGCGCAGCTGGTCTCGGAAGAGCTCTGGCAAAAGCTCGGCGCGGATGAAAGTGCCTGCTTCACCGTTGACAGCGCCGGTTATGCAGTTGCCGACGGGGGCTTCAACGCCACGCTGCGCGACTATGGCCGCTTCGGCCAGCTGATCCTCGACAATGGCGGCGGCGTCGTGCCGGCCGACTGGATCGAGGCGACGCGCAATGGCAGGCATGGACCGGACTTCAGTCCCAGCCTGCCGGAAGGCAGCTACCGCAACCAGTTCTGGATCGAGGACCCGCGCTCGCGGGCACTGATGTGCCGGGGCGTGTTCGGGCAGCTGATCCATATCGACTGGAACATGAAAATGGTCGTGGTGAAGCTTTCGAGCTATCCGGATTTTACCAACGTCGCCTATTCGGTGGCGACTTTGAAAGCCGTGCACGCGATCGCCGCGGCGCTCGCCTAGAACGCCAAGACCGAAGGAAGCGCCATGGCCGGCAAGACCGCGTTCGAAACCAGATATGGCTTTGCCCGAAACCAGGTGCTGCTCGGCAATTGGCGGGAAAGCCCGTTCAGCCGGTGGTCGTTCCAGAATGCCGGCGAGCTGGTGCCGAGCGCTGCCGTGGCGGCAAAGCCGGGCAGCAGCGAGGCGCCGGCGCGGGATTTCGGCGAGCTACTTGGTGAAAAGGTCGCTCTTGCAGGCGGCGCGGAGACTGTCGCAGCTTTTCTCAAGCGCTCCGATACCGACGCGCTGACGATCATGAAAAGCGGCAAATTCGTTGGCGACTGGTTCGCACCGCATATGGAATTCGGGGCGCGCCACATCGTCTTTTCGATCAGCAAGTCGCTGACCGCGATTGTTGCCGGGATATTGGCAGGCGAGGGGATTTTCGATCCGCAGGCTCCGGTAAGCCGCTATCTGCCCGAAGCTGCCGGCTCGGCCTATGGCGATGCGAGTGTGCGGCACGTGCTCGACATGAGTGTCAGCCTCGACTTCGAAGAGGCCTATCTCGATCCGGAAAGCGCCTTCGCCCGCTATCGCCGCGCCATGCTGTGGAATCCAGGCGGGGGCACCGAGAGCCTGGCCACTTTCCTCATGACGCTGCAGGGCCTGGCCGAGCCGCATGGCCGGACGTTCCGCTACCGTTCGCCCAATTCCGACCTGCTCGGCATCCTGCTCGAACGTGCGTCGGGCCGGCGCTTCGCCGATCTGATGCGCGAGAAATTATGGGAGCCGCTCGGCGCTGTCAGCGAAGCTTCGGTAACCGTGGACATGGAAGGCACGGCGCGTACGGCCGGCGGCATTTCGGTGACGCCGCGCGACCTCGCCCGGGTCGGCGAGATGATGCGGCAAGGCGGCATGGCCAATGGCTGCCGTATCGTGCCGGAGAGCTGGGTGCGCGACACGACCGAAACTGGCGGTGACGCCGAGGCTTGGCAACGCGGCACGATGGCGTTCCTGTTTCCGCGTGGCCGCTATCGCAACAAATGGTACCAGACGGGCGCGGCAAGCGGCGCCTTCTGCGGCATCGGCATCCACGGCCAGTGGCTTTACGTCAGTCCGAAGGCCGAAATGGTAATCGCAAAGATGTCGTCGCAGCCGGTACCGGTCGACGATCCGCTCGATCTGGATATTCTTTCTTTCTTCGAGGCGCTGAGCCGGATGGTCTGATCCGATCCAGACAGCCGCGCCTTTCCTGTGGACCTCTCGCCGGGTTGAAAATGGCGCGGTTGGCGCATCGGTGCTCTGCGCCTATGGTCGCGTCTCTTTTCGACAAACAGCAGGATCGACATGGCATCCGACATCAAGCGCATCGCAACCATCATAGCCGCCGAGATCGGCGCCCGGCCCGAACAGGCCGCGGCGGCGATCGGCTTGCTCGACGACGGTGCGACCGTGCCGTTCGTTGCCCGCTACCGCAAGGAGGTCACCGGCGGCCTCGACGACACGCAGTTGCGCGACCTCGCCGAGCGGCTCGCCTATCTGCGCGAGCTCGACGCGCGCCGCGACACCATCGTTGGTTCGATCCGCGAGCAGGGCAAGCTAACGGAAGAGCTTGAGGCAAAGATCGCTGCGGCCATCACAAAGGCCGAGCTCGAAGACATCTACCTGCCTTACAAGCCGAAGCGCCGGACCAAGGCCGAGATCGCACGCGAGCGCGGACTGGGACCGCTGGCGGAAACTATCCTGGCCGATCGTGCGGCCGTGCCGGCCGAGCTGGCGCTGGCCTACATCAGCGAAGACGTGGTCGATACCAAGGCAGCGCTCGAGGGAGCGCGCGATATCCTGTCCGAACAGTTCGCCGAGAATGCCGACCTGGTCGGCAAGCTGCGTGCCTACATGAAGGAACGCGCCTTCCTGCGCTCGCGCGTCATCGACGGCAAGCAGGAGGCCGGCGCGAAATTCTCCGACTATTTCGACCATGTCGAGCGCTGGGCCAACGTGCCGAGCCATCGCGCGCTGGCCATGCTGCGTGGCCGCAACGAGGAGGTGCTGTCGCTCGACATCGAGGTCGATGCCGACGATGTGTCACCGGTGAAACCGGTCGAGCGGATGATCGCCGACGCCTACGCCATCGGCCGCCAGTTGCCAGGCGACCGCTGGCTGATGGAGGTCGCCGGCTGGACCTGGCGCATAAAGCTGTCGCTGCACCTGACGCTCGATCTGATGCGGGACTTGCGCGAGCGGGCCGAGGAGGAAGCAATCCATGTCTTCGCCCGCAATCTCAAGGATTTGCTGCTTGCCGCGCCCGCCGGCTCACGGCCGACGATGGGCCTCGATCCGGGCATCCGCACCGGGGTCAAAGTGGCGGTGGTGGACGGCACCGGCAAGGTTCTGGCGACGACGACGGTCTATCCGTTCCCGCCGAAGAACGATGTCCGCGGCACGCAGGCCGAACTGGCGAAGCTCATCCGGCTGCACAAGGTCGAGCTGATTTCGATCGGCAACGGCACCGGCAGCCGCGAGACCGAAAGGCTGGTGGCCGACATGCTGGCTGATATGCCGGCCGGGTCCGGGCCGAAGCCGCTCAAGGTGATCGTCAGCGAGGCCGGCGCCTCGGTCTATTCGGCGTCGGCAACGGCGGCGGCGGAATTTCCCGGCCTCGACGTGTCGCTGCGCGGGGCGGTGTCGATCGCGCGGCGCCTGCAGGATCCGCTCGCCGAACTGGTCAAGATCGAGCCGAAGTCGATAGGCGTCGGCCAGTATCAGCACGATGTCGACCAGTACCGGCTCGGCCGCTCGCTGGAAGCGGTGGTCGAGGATGCGGTCAACGCCGTCGGGGTCGATCTCAACACGGCGTCGGCGCCGCTTCTGGCGCGGGTTTCGGGTCTCGGCACATCGCTGGCCGAAGCGATCGTTGCGCATCGCGATGCCTCCGGCCCGTTCGCCAGCCGCCGCGAACTGTTGAAGGTGGCGCGGCTCGGACCCCGCGCGTTCGAGCAATGCGCCGGCTTCCTGCGCATTCCCAATGGTAGCGAACCGCTCGATGCCTCAGCCGTGCATCCGGAGGCCTATGGCGTGGCGAAAAAGATCGTCGCCGCCTGCGGGCGCGACCTCCGCTCGCTGATGGGCGACAGCGCCGCACTCAAGGCGCTCGATCCGCGCGTCTTCGTCGATGAACGCTTCGGCCTGCCGACGGTGCGCGACATCCTGTCGGAGCTGGAAAAGCCCGGCCGCGATCCGCGCCCCGGCTTCAAGACCGCGACCTTTGCCGACGGCATCGACGACATCAAGGATCTGAAGCCCGGCATGCAGCTTGAAGGCACCGTCACCAATGTCGCGGCCTTCGGTGCCTTCGTCGATATCGGCGTGCACCAGGACGGATTGGTGCACGTCTCGCAACTGGCGGATCGGTTCGTCAAGGACGCGCACGAGGTGGTCAGGGCCGGCGACGTGGTCAAGGTGCGCGTCGTCGACGTCGACATCAAGCGCAAGCGTATCGGTCTGTCGATGCGCAAGGACGGCGACAGCGCCGCCCCGAAGCCGCGCGACAATGGCAGCAGGCCGGTACCGCGCGCCCGCGCCCCAACGCCAGCCGGAGCGGCCGACGCAGCAGGGCGCGTTCGGCGCCGCTCTGGCCGATGCGTTGAAGCGCAAGTAATTTCGCGAGCCGGGCTGCGCCGCCAGGCCAGAAGGCGGCGCTCGACATAGATGATCCATCACCAATGCTCATGGATCGGCGAAGCTATTTCGTTTGATTTTTTCAGGACGGGAGCCGATAAGCCGCGCGTTTCAAGATTTCTGTTTCGATGCATGTCGTTATCTCCAAGCTGCCGAACACCCTCGGGTCAGGCCCGCGGGCAAGCTTTGGGCGACATGCATGAGTTTGGGAGACCGAGAGCCATGGCCGCCGATAAGAACGCATTCGTCTGGGATGATCCTTTCCTGATTGAGGACCAGCTTTCGGAGGACGAGCGCATGGTGCGCGATGGCGCCGCGGCGTTTGCCGCCGACAAGCTCGCTCCGAAGATCGAGGAAGCCTATCTCGAGGAGAAGACCGACGCCGGGATCTTTCGCGAAATGGGCGAGGCCGGTCTGCTCGGCATCACCATTCCCGAGGAATATGGCGGGCTCGGCGCCAACTACGTCACCTACGGGCTGGTGGCCCGTGAGGTCGAACGCGTCGATTCCGGCTATCGCTCGATGATGAGTGTGCAGTCGTCGCTGGTGATGTATCCGATCCATGCCTATGGCTCGGAAGAACAGCGCAGGAAATACCTGCCGAAGCTGGCGTCGGGCGAATGGATCGGCTGCTTTGGCCTGACCGAGCCGGATGCCGGTTCCGACCCGGGCGGCATGAAGACGCGGGCCGAAAAGACTGCGAACGGCTACAGGATCTCCGGTTCGAAGATGTGGATTTCCAACGCGCCGATCGCCGACGTTTTCGTCGTCTGGGCAAAATCGGCCGCGCATGACAACGAGATTCGCGGCTTTGTCCTGGAAAAGGGCATGAACGGGCTGTCGGCGCCGAAGATCGGCGGCAAACTGTCGCTGCGAGCGTCGATCACCGGCGAAGTGGTGATGGAAGGCGTCGAGGTCGGCGAGGATGCGCTGCTGCCCAATGTATCGGGCTTGAAGGGGCCGTTCGGCTGCCTCAACCGGGCGCGCTACGGCATCTCCTGGGGCGCCATGGGCGCGGCGGAGGATTGCTGGCACCGCGCCCGCCAGTATGGCCTCGACCGCAAGCAGTTCGGCAAGCCGCTGGCCGGCACGCAGCTTTTCCAGAAGAAGCTCGCCGACATGCAGACCGAGATCGCGCTCGGCCTGCAGGGCAGCCTGCGCGTCGGGCGGCTGATGGATGAAGGCAAGATGGCGCCGGAGATGATCTCGCTCGTCAAGCGCAACAATTGCGGCAAGGCGCTCGACATCGCCCGCCAGGCCCGCGACATGCATGGCGGCAATGGCATCCAGATCGGCTACCACGTCATGCGCCACGCCCAGAACCTGGAAACCGTCAACACCTACGAGGGCACGCATGACGTGCATGCGCTGATCCTCGGACGGGCGCAGACCGGGTTGCAGGCGTTCTTTTAGCATTGGCAGATGTCCTCCGCTTCCAGGACGCCACTGCTTCGCATCTCCCCTCGCAAAGCGGGAGATCGGCAATTTTTGCCGACGGTGCCACATTTTGTTCTTGCTTTGTGCCGGCAGCTATGCTACTAATTTGGCTATGGTGCTACTTGGCACCGACGACCCGCCCACCGAGGCGGGTTTTCTTTTCAGCTCTTTTGGACCAAGCGTCGCGCGGGTTGCCGATCATCGATATCGGCGGGACAGTGCCCGGTGCTGACCCACCGGCCTTCGGCTCTGCAGCGTTGCAACGTCTGCCGCCACGCTGCGGAATCCCAGGGTCGGCGCCCCGTTTGTGAGGCTGTGAAGGCTGCTTAATTTAGGTGCAGCGCAACATCTCTGCTTGGAGAATGGTCAGCATTCGTGTCAGGGTTCAGCGAACTCCTTTTGAAACGCCGACTTCAGGGGCACCATGGCAATTCTGGCAGCCGTCTATCACCTGACCCACTACAAATACGACCGGCCGGTCGTATTGGGCCCGCAAGTCATAAGGTTGCAGCCTGCGCCGCATTCCCGCACCAAGGTGCTCAGCCATTCGCTGAAGGTCGGGCCGGCAAACCACTTCGTCAATCTGCAGCAGGACCCTTACGGCAATTTCCTTGCCCGCTTCGTCTTCCCCGAGCCGGTAGCGGAATTGAAGATCGAGGTCGATCTCGTTGCCGACATGACGGTCTACAATCCGTTCGATTTCTTCGTCGAACCGTCGGCCGAGACGTTTCCGTTCGAATACCCGGAAGAGATCAGGGACGATCTGACCATCTACCGGACGCCGGAACCGGCAGGGCCACTGTTGCAGGCGTTCCTCAAAACCATCGACCGCAGTGCGACCAATACCGTCAATTTTGTCGTCGACCTCAATGCGCGGCTGCAGCGCGAGATCGCCTATATCGTGCGTATGGAAACCGGCGTCTTCTCGCCCGAGGAAACGCTGGCCGCCGGCAAGGGATCGTGCCGGGATTCCAGCTGGCTCCTGGTGCAGATACTGAGGAACCTCGGCATCG
This sequence comes from Mesorhizobium sp. M1217, assembly GCF_040318275.1. Taxonomy (NCBI): domain Bacteria; kingdom Pseudomonadati; phylum Pseudomonadota; class Alphaproteobacteria; order Hyphomicrobiales; family Phyllobacteriaceae; genus Mesorhizobium; species Mesorhizobium sp. M1217. Next base: position 160,199 of record NZ_JAMYMA010000003.1, read on the forward strand.
CCGCGCGCTTCGTCTCTGGCTATCTGATCCAGCTCAAACCCGACCTCGTCGCGCTCGACGGACCGCCCGGCACGGCGACCGATTTCACTGACCTCCATGCCTGGTGCGAGGTCTATCTGCCGGGCGCCGGCTGGATCGGCTTCGACCCGACCTCCGGCCTGCTCACCGGCGAAAGCCATGTGCCGCTCGCGGCAACGCCGCATTTCCGCAATGCCGCGCCGATCTCCGGCATGGCGAGCTTCGCCAATGTCGAATTCGGCTTCGACATGCGGGTCGACCGCATCGCCGAGCATCCGCGCATCACCAAGCCGTTCTCCGACGAGAGCTGGCAGGCGCTCGACGCGCTGGGCGTCGAGGTCGATGCAGCACTCCAGGCCGGCGACGTGCGGCTGACCATGGGCGGCGAGCCGACCTTCGTCTCAATCGACGATTTCGAGGCGGCCGAGTGGAACACCGCCGCCGTCGGGCCAACAAAACGCGAAAAGGCCGATGCGCTGATCCGCCGGCTGCGCGAACGCTTCGCGCCGGGCGGCTTCCTGCATTACGGACAGGGCAAATGGTACCCCGGCGAAAGCCTGCCGCGCTGGACGTTCTCGCTTTACTGGCGCACCGACGGCGAGCCGGTGTGGAGCGATCCGTCACTGATCGCACATGAAAAGAGCGAGGCGGATGTCGGACCGAAGCAGGCCGAGAGCCTGCTGACCGCGATTGCCGACGAACTCGGCATCGACAAGACGATGGTCAGCGAAGCCTATGAGGATCCGGCCGAATGGCTGCTCAAGGAAGGCAAGCTGCCGGACAATGTCGATCCCTCCAATTCGAAGCTGGAGGACCCGGAGGAGCGCAGCCGCATGGCGCGGGTGTTCGAACGCGGGCTGACCAAGCCGTCGGGCTACGTGCTGCCCGTCCAGCGCTGGAACAGCCAGGCTTCCGGACCGCGCTGGCGCTCGGAGAAGTGGAAGACGCGGCGCGGCAGGCTGTTCCTGGTGCCCGGCGATTCGCCGGTCGGCTACCGCCTGCCGCTCGGCACGCTGCCTTATGTGCCGCCGGCGCAGTTCCCCTATATCGTACCGGTCGATCCATCGCTGCCGCGCGGACCATTGCCGGCGCGTGAGGCGATCTTGCCCGGTGCTGCTTCTTCGCCCGCTCCGGCCGAACTGGAAGGCGCCGACGAAATGGCGCGACGCCAGCAGGCGGTCTCCTTCACGGCCGTTACCGGCCAGCAAGACCGCGTCGAACAGGAGATTACCGAGATCGGCGGCGCCGTGCGCACAGCGCTTTCGGTCGAGCCGCGCGACGGACGGCTTTGTGTGTTCATGCCGCCGGTCGAGGCGCTGGAGGATTATCTCGAACTGGTCGCGGCGGCGGAGAACGCGGCAAGGGCTATCGGCCTGCCGGTGCATATCGAGGGCTACGGCCCGCCGCACGATCCGCGCCTCAATGTCATCCGTGTCGCACCCGATCCCGGCGTCATCGAGGTCAATATCCACCCCGCCGCGAATTGGCAGGATTGCGTGGCGACGACCACGGCGATCTACGAAGAGGCGCGGCAGACGCGGCTTGGCGCCGACAAGTTCATGATCGACGGCCGTCACACCGGCACCGGCGGCGGCAACCACGTCGTCGTCGGCGGTGCCACGCCCAATGACAGTCCGTTCCTGCGCCGCCCCGACCTGTTGAAGAGCCTGGTGCTGCAATGGCAGCGGCATCCGTCGCTATCCTATCTGTTCTCCGGCCTGTTCATCGGCCCGACCAGCCAGGCGCCGCGCTTCGACGAGGCACGACACGATTCGCTCTACGAACTCGAGATCGCGATGGCGCAGGTGCCGCATCCGGACAAGGGCGCGGCACCCCTGCCGTGGCTGGTCGACCGGCTGTTCCGCAACCTCCTGACCGACGTGACGGGCAATACGCATCGCTCCGAAATCTGTATCGACAAGCTGTTTTCGCCGGACGGGCCGACCGGCCGGCTGGGGCTGGTCGAATTCCGCGGCTTCGAGATGCCGCCCAACGCGCGCATGAGCCTGGCGCAGCAATTGCTGGTGCGCGCCATCATCGCCCGGGCCTGGAAGAACCCGCTCGACGGCCGCTTCGTACGCTGGGGCACCTCGCTGCACGACCGTTTCATGCTGCCGCATTATGTCTGGGCGGATTTTCTCGATGTGCTGGACGACCTCAAGCTGAACGGCTTTGCGTTCCGTCCGGAATGGTTCGACGCCCAGCTCGAATTCCGCTTTCCGTTCTGCGGCGAGGTCCAGCATGCCGGCATCAAGCTGGAGCTCAGGCAAGCACTGGAGCCTTGGCATGTGATGGGCGAGCAAGGCGCGATCGGCGGCACGGTGCGCTTTGTCGATTCCTCCGTCGAACGGCTGCAGGTGAAGACCGAGGGGCTCAACCCGGAACGTCACGCCGTCGTCTGCAACGGCCGCCGGGTGCCGATGAAGGTGACCGACAACCGCGAGATCGCGGTGGCCGGCGTTCGCTTCAAGGCCTGGCAGCCGGCGTCGGGCCTGCATCCGGCGCTGCCGGTCAACACGCCGCTGGTCTTCGATATCTATGACCGCTGGTCGGGCCGCGCGGTTGGCGGTTGCGTCTACCATGTGGCACATCCCGGCGGGCGCAGCTACGACACGTTCCCGGTCAACGGCAATGAAGCGGAGGCGCGGCGGCTCGCCCGCTTCGAGCCGCGTGGCCATACTCCGTCCGGCTATGTGCTGCGCAACGAAGAAGTCTCTGAAGATTTCCCGATGACCCTTGACCTTCGGCGGCCGCAAAGACTCTGATCAGCCATGGCGAAGGGGAATCACAAAAAGCTGCGCAGCAAGCCGCAGACCCACAGTCTGCTGGAGCACTATCAACCGATCGACGGCGTCGTCGACGAGATGGTCGATGCGTCGGGCAATCCGCGGCCGGCCTGGCGGCACTTCATCGAGGCACTGGAGGACCTGGGGCCGGAAAAGCTTGCCCAGCGTTTTGCCCGCGCCGACCAGTACCTGCGCGATGCCGGCGTCTACTACCGCGTCTACGACAAGGCCGGCGCCAATGAGCGGGAATGGCCGCTGGCGCATGTGCCGCTGCTGATCGAGGAGGAGGAATGGGCTGACATCAGCGCCGGCCTGGTCCAGCGCGCCGATCTGTTCGAGGAGACCATCGCCGACATTTACGGGCCGAACCGGCTGGTCGAGAAAGGCATTCTGCCGGCTGGATTGATCGCGGCCAGCTCGGAATATTTGCGGCCGGTCGTCGGCACCAGGCCTGCCAGCGGCCATTTCCTGCATTTCTGCGCCTTCGAGCTCGGTCGTGGCCCGGACGGCCTCTGGTGGGTGCTTGGCGACCGCACCCAGGCGCCATCGGGCGCCGGCTTTGCGCTGGAAAACCGCGTCGCCACCACAAGGGCACTGTCCGACATTTACGGCGAGATGCATGTGCACCGCTTGGCCGGTTTCTTCCGCCGTTTTCGCGATGCGCTGATCGGCATGGCCAAGCAAGCCGGCGGCCGTGTCGCCATCCTGACGCCGGGACCGCTGAACGAGACCTATTATGAACATGCCTATATCGCCCGCTATCTCGGCATCATGCTGCTCGAGGGCGAGGACCTGACTGTCTCCGGCGGCAGGCTGATGGTGCGCACAGTTTCGGGGCTGATGCCGGTCAGCGTCTTGTGGCGACGGCTCGACGCTGCCTTTGCCGATCCGCTCGAGTTGCGGTCGGACTCGCAGATCGGCACGCCGGGGCTGGTCGAAGCGGTCCGGCAAGGGGCGGTTTCGGCCGTCAATGCACTGGGTTCCGGCCTGATGGAGACGCGCGCTCTGCTCGCCTTCCTGCCGAAGATTTCGCGCGCCCTGCGCAATGAGGAACTGCTGCTGCCGACCGTCGCGACATGGTGGTGCGGGCAGGATACGGAGCGCGAACATGTGCTCGCCAATATCGATAGCATGGTGATCGGCCCGGCACTGTCGACGCGGCTTGCCTTCGAGGACGACGGCTCGACCAAGCTCGGGTCAGCGCTGTCGGCCGAGGAACGGGCCGAGCTCGTCGCCCGGATCGAACAAGACGGCGGCGACTTTGTCGGCCAGGAAGCGGTGACGCTGTCGACCACTCCTGTCTATGTCAGCGGCTGGCTGGAGCCGCGGCCGGCAAGCCTGCGCGTCTATCTGGCGCGGACGCCGGAAGGCTGGACCGTGATGCCGGGCGGTTTTGCCCGTGTCGGCTTCTCGCTCGACCCGACGGCCATCGCCATGCAGCGCGGCGGCCAGGCGGCGGATGTTTGGGTGGTCAGCGACAGGCCGGTGGAGCGTGAGACGCTGCTGCCGCAGGAGCATGACAGCTTCACCCGAACCTTGCCGGGCAGCCTGCCCAGCCGCGCGGCGGAAAACCTGACATGGCTCGGCCGCTATATCGAGCGATCGGAAGACACGGTGCGCATCCTGCGCGCCTACCACGTGCGGCTGGCCGAGACATCCGATCCCGAGATGCCGCTGCTCGCCGACATCAGGGACTATCTCGCGCCGTTCGGTATCGACGTCGAGACGGCAATCCCGTTGGGGCTCATCGGCACGCTGGACAGCGCCGTGTACAGCGCCGGGCAGATCCGCGACCGCTTCTCGCCCGATGGCTGGCTGGCATTGAAGGACCTGTCGAAGACGATCCATCAATTTGCCGTGACAGTGGCGCCGGGCGACGACGCGACAAGGGCAATGACGGTCATCCTGCGCAAGCTGGCCGGGTTTTCCGGCCTGCTGCACGAGAACATGTACCGCTTTGCCGGCTGGCGTTTCCTGGAAATCGGCCGCAGGCTCGAACGCGGCATCCAGATCGCCCGCACGCTCGCCCGACTGACCAGGGCCGAGGCGCCGGAAGGCGCGCTCGACATGATGCTGGAGATCGGCGACAGCGTCATGACCCACCGCCGGCAATATCCGGTGCAGGCGGGACGGCGTACCGTGGTCGACCTTCTGGCGCTCGATTCGCTCAACCCGCGCTCAATCCTGTTCCAGCTCGAACGGCTGAAGGCCGAAATCGCGCTGCTGCCCTCTGTCGGCGGTGAAGGCCATATGTCGCCGGCGGCCAAGGAAATCCTGCAGCTCAACACGTCGATCGCCATCAGGGAGCCCTCGGACATGACGGCCAAGGCCCTCAGCGATCTCGCCAATGAAATCGGCGGCCTCTACAACAGCCTCTCCAAAGCCTATTTCGGATAGAGACGGCATGCTCTACGACATCAGGCTTCACCTGCGTTACGACTATGATGCGGCGGCCGGCGGCGGCCGCCATCAGGTGCGTGTGCTGCCGCCGACCATCCCTGGCGTACAGCGCGTCATCGCCGCTTCACTGTCTTTTGTGCCGGCGCCCAGCGAACGCTCCGACTTTTCCGACTTTTTCGGCAACAGTGTCACCTCGATCGCCTTTCGTGACGCACATGATGCGCTCGACATCAGGATGAGCGCGCGTGTTTCAGTGTCGCGGCCGGAGCCCGGGCTCGACGTATCGCCCGACCTACGCCGGCTGAGGGAAGAACTCGGCGCGGTGCACTCGCTGGCGCCGGCTTCGCCGCATCACTTTCTGGCCGCCAGCGATCATGCCGGCATCGACCCGGCAATCACTGCCTATGCGAAAGGCAGTGCCAGCAGTTCGACGGTCGGCACGGCCATGGCTCTGTGCAACCGCATTCACCGCGATTTCACCTATGACGGCGAGGCGACCACGGTGCAGACGCGGGCCAGCGACGCCTTCGGCCTGAAGCGCGGCGTCTGCCAGGATTTTTCCCATATCATGATCGCCGGCCTGCGTGGCCTCGGCATTCCTGCAGGCTATGTCAGCGGATTCCTACGCACCATCCCGCCGCGTGGGAAGCCGCGGCTCGAAGGCGCCGACGCCATGCATGCCTGGGTCAAGGTGTGGTGCGGGCGCGATGCCGGCTGGCAGGAATTCGATCCGACCAACGGCATGCGGGCAAGCAACGATCATATCACGGTCGGCTATGGCCGCGACTACTCCGATGTGGCGCCGATCGTCGGCGTGCTGAAAACCACGGGCGGGCAGGTTGGCGAGCAGGCAGTCGACGTCATACCGGTCGTGCTCGAAAAGGCGTGACGGCACCTCCTCGTTGCACGGCGTCGTCGTTAATCTGTCCTGGCAATCAAAAGGCGGTGGAACCCGCAGCCAGCAGGCGGCTTATCTACGGAAATTCCGTGGAGAGGACATGCTGGACAAATCCGGGTCGTCGTCTGGCCGATCGGCTGTTAGGAAAGCTGCACCAAAGAACGGGGTGCCGCGGAACGGAGCGCTGGAGAACGGCGCGCACGCCTCGGCCGTTCGGGCCTCGCTCAACTATGTCGCCGACACCGAACCCGGTATTCGCCGGCTGCGTTCAGGCAACGGGTTCTCGTACAAAGGGCCCGACGGACGTGCCGTCGACCAGGACGCGCTGGCACGCATCAAGGCGCTCGCCATTCCACCGGCCTGGACGGATGTGTGGATCTCGGCGGATGCCGACGGTCACATTCAGGCAACCGGTCGGGACCAGCGCGGGCGCAAGCAATACCGCTATCATCAGCACTGGGCGGAGGAGCGTGACGGGGTCAAATACTCGAGCCTCATCGCCTTCGCCGAAAGCCTGCCCGAATTGCGACGGCAGATCGATGCCGATCTGCGCCGTCACGGCCTGCCGCTGGAACGCGTCGTTGCGGCCATCGTCTGGCTGCTCGACAACACGATGATCCGCGTCGGCAACGCCGCCTACGCCCGCGATAACAAGAGTTTTGGGCTGACCACGCTGCGCGACCGCCATGTCGACATCAAGGGCTCGAGCCTGCGTTTTGCCTTCATCGGCAAATCCGGCAAGGAATGGAGATTGAAGCTTGTCGATCGCCGGATCGCCAAGATCGTGCGTGGAGCGCAGGACCTGCCGGGCCAGAAACTGTTCCAGTATCTCGACGAGGAAGGAAACAGGCATCCGGTGCGCTCCGACGACGTCAACCGCTATATCAGGGAGAATGCCGGCGTCGAGTTCAGCTCCAAGCATTTCAGAACGTGGGGCGGAACCATCCACGCGGCGTCGCTGTTTGCGCAAACCGAACGTCCCGAAAGCCAGGCGCAGCAAAAGCGGGTGATGAACAATGTCATCGACAAGGTCGCCGAGCGGCTCGGCAATACACGCGCCGTCTGCCGCCGCTGCTACATCCATCCGGAAGTCTTCCGCGCCTGGTCCGAAGGACAGCTGCTCGACGAAATGGCGGATGCCAACAAAGGCAAGCGCTCGATCGTCGGGCTCGACGACGAGGAGGCTCTGGTCTTGAGATGGCTGAAGGCGAGGGAATGACGCAGGACCGGGGGCGTATTTTTTTGTCGACGCCATGTCGGCATCGGTCCTAGTGTTTCGTCCTTTGACAGAGAAAAGGACGACCCATGCTTTACGCGATCCTCTGCTATGCCTCCGAAGACGTCGTCTGCTCCTGGAGCAAGGAGCAGGACGATGCCGTCATGGAAAAGCTTATCGGCGTACAAGAGAAATATGCCAACGCCGGCCGGCTTGGGCCGGTGGCGCGGCTTTTGCCGACGACCGCGGCGACAACGCTGCGAAAGGTCAAGGGCGAATCGATCGTCATCGACGGCCCGTTTGCCGAAACCAAGGAACAGTTCCTCGGCTTCTACACGCTCGAATGCGCCGACCTCGACGAGGCCGTCGACTTCGCGCGCGAGCTTTCCGAGGTCAACCCGAGCGGCGGCTCCTACGAGATCCGGCCGGTCTCGCTCTTCAACCCCGCCAAGGTTTCCGCATGACCGAACTTGCCTGGATCAGCACGGCAATCAGCACCGCTCGCCCGCAGGCGATGGGGGCATTGCTGCGCTACTTCCGCGACCTCGACGCGGCGGAGGAAGCATTCCAGGACGCCTGCCTGAGGGCCCTGAACAACTGGCCGAAAAATGGCCCGCCGCGCGATCCGGCAGCCTGGCTGATCTTCGTCGGCCGCAACAGCGGCATCGATGCGGTGCGCAAGCGCGCCAAGCAGGCGCCGCTGCCGGAGGAGGACCAGATCTCCGATCTCGAAGATGCCGAGAGCGACATCGCCGAGCGGCTGGACGGTGCGCATTACCGCGACGATATTTTGCGGTTGCTGTTCATCTGCTGCCATCCCGACCTGCCGGCCACGCAGCAGATCGCGGTGGCGTTGCGCATCGTCTCCGGCCTGACGGTCAAGCAGATCGCCCGCGCCTTCCTCGTCGGTGAAAGCGCCATGGAGCAGCGTATCACTCGAGCCAAGGCGCGCATCGCCGACGCCGGGGTGCCGTTCGAGACGCCGGGAGCGGTCGAGCGCTCCGAACGGCTCGCCGCCGTCGCTGCCATGGTCTACCTGATCTTCAACGAAGGCTATTCCAGCAACAGCGGCGAGGCGTCGGCGCGTGCGCCGCTTTGCGAAGAGGCGATCCGGCTGGCCCGGCTGCTGCTCAGGCTATTCCAGACCGAGCCGGAGATCATGGGACTGACGGCGCTGTTGCTGCTGCAGCATGCACGCGCGCCGGCTCGCTTCGACGAGAACGGCGAGATCGTGCTGCTCGAAGACCAGGACCGCAGCCTGTGGAGCCGCAAGATGATCGATGAAGGCCTGGCGCTGGTCGATAAGGCGTTGCGCCATCGCAAGCCCGGTCCCTACCAGGTGCAAGCGGCGATCGCCGCGCTGCATGCACGGGCGGAAAAGCCCGAGGATACGGACTGGAACGAGATCGACCTGCTCTACGGCCTGCTCGAGCAGATGCAGCCGTCGCCGGTGGTGACGCTCAACCGCGCCGTCGCCGTCTCCAAGGTGCGTGGACCGGAAGCCGCACTCGCCATGATCGAGCCGCTGGAGCAAAGGCTTTCCGGCTATTTCCACTTCTTCGGCCTCAAGGGCGGCCTGCTGATGCAGCTTGGCCGCGGCGACGAGGCGCGTGTCGCTTTCGACCGCGCCATCGCGCTTGCCAACACGGCAGCCGAGGCGGCGCATATCCGCATGCATATCGACCGGCTGATGAAAGAAGGCGCCAAGCAAACGGCGCATTGATCCGACGCCTCCGCCTGGTTCAACGGTCTGACCTTTGCTTAGACCATGCCGGGGTGGCGATTTTTCCCTGAAACGAGTAATGCCACGCCATGACAGTGCCTGATGTGCCGACCGGCACAGAGACGGCGTGGCACAAGGCTTTGACCGACGCCATATGAGCGGCGGGATCTGAAAGGGATGAAAATGACGATTGCGAAGGAAACGGCCGGGCTTCTGGCGAAACTGGGTGTTGCCGAGGGCGCGCTTACAGGCGGCGATCTCATCGTGCGTAGCCCGGTGACCGGCGAGCAGATCGCCGCGCTGAAAACCATCTCGCCGGCCGACGCGGCAACGACCATCGACAATGCCCATAAAGCTTTCCTGGCGTGGCGGCAGGTACCAGCTCCCAAGCGCGGCGAACTGGTACGGCTGCTCGGCGAGGAATTGCGCACACACAAGGCCGAGCTTGGCCGGTTGGTCTCGATCGAAGTCGGCAAGATTCCATCCGAGGGTCTTGGCGAAGTGCAGGAGATGATCGACATCTGCGATTTCGCCGTCGGTCTCTCCCGGCAATTGTACGGCCTGACCATCGCCACCGAGCGCCCCGGCCACCGCATGATGGAGACCTGGCATCCGCTCGGCGTCGTCGGCGTCATTTCGGCCTTCAATTTCCCGGTGGCGGTCTGGTCGTGGAATGCAGCGCTGGCGCTGGTCTGCGGCGACGCGGTGGTGTGGAAGCCGTCCGAGAAGACACCGCTGACGGCGCTCGCCTGCGAAGCGATCTTCAAGCGCGCGGCAAAGCGTTTCGGCGATGCGCCGGAAGGGCTGGCGCCCGTGCTGATCGGCGATCGCGCCGTCGGCGAGATCCTGGTCGACCATCCGAAGGTGCCGTTGGTCTCCGCCACCGGTTCGACGCGCATGGGCAGGGATGTCGGCCCACGGCTGGCGAAGCGCTTTGCCCGTGCCGTGCTGGAGCTCGGCGGCAACAATGCCGGCATCGTCTGCCCGACGGCCGATCTCGACATGGCGCTGCGCGCGATCGCCTTTGGAGCGATGGGCACGGCCGGCCAGCGCTGCACGACGCTGCGGCGCCTGTTCGTGCATGAGAGCGTCTATGACCAGCTCGTTCCGCGCCTGAAGAAGGCCTATGAAAGCGTCTCGGTCGGCAATCCGCTGGAGACAAGCGCTCTCGTCGGCCCGTTGATCGACAAGGCTGCCTACGACAACATGCAGAAGGCGTTGGAGGAGGCGGCTTCGCATGGCGGTAAGATAACCGGCGGAATGCGGGTCGAGAACGGCCAGCCTGAGGCCTACTATGTGCGTCCGGCGCTGGTCGAAATGCCGCGCCAAGTTTCGCCGGTGACGGAGGAGACCTTCGCGCCGATCCTCTATGTGATGAAATATTCGGATTTCGACGCCGTGCTCGATGAGCACAATGCGGTCGGCGCCGGGCTGTCGTCGTCCATCTTCACCCGCGACCTGCAGGAATCCGAGCGCTTCCTCGGCGTCGACGGTTCGGACTGCGGCATTGCCAACGTCAATATCGGCACTTCGGGGGCCGAGATCGGCGGCGCCTTCGGCGGCGAGAAGGAAACCGGCGGCGGCCGCGAGTCGGGCTCGGATGCCTGGAAGGCCTATATGCGGCGCGCTACCAATACGGTGAACTATTCCAAGGCGCTGCCGCTCGCCCAGGGCGTTTCGTTCGACATCGATTGAAATGCCAAACCTTCGTCGCGGCGGCGCCAAAGCCGCCACGACGGCGTTCGGCTCGCCGTTCAGCTGGCTTCGGAAGTTACAACACAATTGTCGAAGGCTGCATCGATGATGGCGAGCTTGACCGCCTGGGCGGTCATGTATTCCTGATAGAACTCGCTCGACACCCACATGACCGAGTGACCCCGCTGGCCCAACCAGCCGATGCTGCCGAGTTCCTCGGCATCGCGCAATTTGCGTGACAGGTGGGTCCGGGAAAGCTTGAGCCAGTTCGCGAAATCTCCGATTGAGACGACACCGGTCGGAATTCGGTCCAGGTCAGCATGATCGGGATCGACGCCAGACATCAGCCAATCCATGACGATGCCGCCATTGTCGAGCCAGGTGAACAAGGAAAAGGTCTGTCTCGGCTCCCGCACGGCATGCGACGAAAGCAGGCCGTCGGCCACCAGCGGCTGCAGTTTGGCGAGCAGGTCCGGTTGTGCGACGAATGCAGCCAGTCGAAATCCATTGTCCAGGCTGTCCAGCGTTTTCAGATGCGCCATGACCCAGCCGGCAACCGTCTCCAGAGTGCCCGCGGTCGGCTCAAAGGGGCGGATGCGCCCGTATTTGATCGGCAGATGCCGGATGAAACCGTAATGCAGCATCTCCTTCAGGAAGGCGTCGGCGGTGTTGCGGCTGGCCACCGAATGCCGGCAGATGTCGTCCATGAACCGTGCAGACGTAAGTCCCTTGCGATGATCGTCCGGCTCTCGATTGAAATACAAGCCAAGGCCGATATGGGCCATCAGCCAACGCTGTTGCGCGGCGAATACGGAGGCCAGCCGCGGGTTCGCTTCATAGGTTTGGAGAAGCGTCCGCGACTGAGCCTGGACATGGCGACGCAGTGCCGGATGGCTGGCAATGTCTTCAGAAACCAGCGCCATCCCCGCCGCGCCCAATCAAATTTGCAACTGGAAATGCCGGTAACAATTTCAGCCTTCGCGGGCCGTGTCCAGAGCCGGCGCATCAGGATACGAGCTGAATCCCGCCGGCTAGTGGCTTAATTCCGCGACTTGATCGCCGAGGCCCCTGATCTCGCGAGGCGCTGATCTCGCTGCAGAAGGCTAGCCTGCTTGAACCCACCAATGATGGCTTCGCCTGTCCAGCCCGTGCTCCCGCCGATGGCGACACGGAACCAACACAAGTTTTGCTCGTTGAAGAACGCTGATTGGACTGAGACAGTGAGGAACTACAAAATGGAGAATGGCCTTTTCGCCACGCCGCCTGCAGCGTTCCGGAAAACAGAGTCGGTTTGGCTACGGGCGCTCAAGTGGCTGTTACGCCGGGTGCGCAGCGCCTCCGACAGCTCGGGAACCATGTTGAAACCAATCCTTTCCGGACCCGAGAATGATAGCGGGCCCACTACGCCTCGACGCGCTTGAGGCCGAAGCGCGCTGCGATCTTGACGCCAAAAATAACCGCTCACATGTCTCTTTATGGCTGCCGCCGCGGCCGAGGGCCACGACCGCTTCGAAGGCCCGCCACCGCGGCGTGTTCGCCTGATGCAGCAGGCGAGAGCGGCGGTGGCACGCAGCGGCGGGAACCATCGGGCATGCTTGGCTATTAGATACAGGCGGCTGCTGGTCTGCCGGGCCAGGAGTCATGTGCTATGATCATCAATCCCCCACCGGAAAGCGCCATCCCGGCATCCGTTCCGTCCGTCGATCCAAAAGCCGCCCCGACGCCTCGCAATGCCGAAGCGGAGGTCTTTTATATCGAAGCGATCCGCGAGCTTGTCGCGACGGGCATCCCCTTTCTCGTCGCCGGCACCTATGCCGTAAGCGCCTATACCGGGATCATCCGCCCGACCAAGGATCTCGACATTTTCTGCAAGGCCGGCGACTGCCCGCGCATCCTCGCCCATTTCAAGCAGATCGGCTATGCGGTCGTGGTCGAGGACGACCGGTGGCTCGGCAAGGTGTTCAGGGGCACGCATTTTTTCGACGTCATCTTCACCTCGATGAACGGCACAATGCCTGTCGACGACCAGTGGCTGGAGCATGCTCGCCAGGCCGAATTGCTGGGCAGCCACGTGCGGATCATCGGCCCAACCGAGCTTATCTGGTCCAAATGCTTCATCCAGGACCGCGGCCGGCATGATGGCGCCGACGTCGCGCACACCATCCTCAAGGCGCACGACCAGATCGACTGGCAAAGGCTGCTTTCCTACATGGAAGTTCATTGGGAAGTCTTGCTGATGCATCTCTTGAACTTCAGATGGATCTATCCGACGGAGCGAGACCGTGTGCCCGCGTGGCTGCTCGACGAGTTGCTCGACCGGCTGGCCAAGCAGCGCGAATTGCCGCCTTCCCGGATGCGGATCTGCCGCGGGCGCATGCTTTCACGAACCGACTATGAGATCGACGTCAAGCAATGGGGCTTTGCCGACGTCGGCGGTGAAGGAGAATATAGCGATGGCTGACGAGCTCGAATCTGCTTCGGCAAAGGCCGAAAACGGCGGCACACTCAAGGTCGCCGCCATCGGCGATCTGCATGTCGGCAAGGAGGACCAGGCGTCGTACCGCGATCTTTTCGGCGAGATGTCGCGCGAAGCCCAGGTTCTCGTGCTGACCGGCGACCTTACCAATCTCGGCAAGCCTCGGGAGGCCGAAATCCTTGCCGAGGAACTGCGTGCCTGCACGATCCCGGTCGTCGCCGTACTTGGCAACCACGACTATGAGTCAGGCGCCGTCGAGCAGGTCACCGACATTTTGCGTCAGGCGGGCGTTCATCTCCTCGACGGCGAGGCGACGGAGATTCACGAGGTCGGGTTCGTTGGGGTCAAGGGTTTCGTTGGCGGTTTTGGATCGCGCATGCTCGGCTCCTTTGGCGAACCGGCGATCAAGTCGATGGTGGCGGAAAGCGTGAACGAAGCGATGCGGCTTGAAAACGCGATGCGGCAGGTCCGCGCCAAACGCACGCTTGTCGTTCTGCACTACGCGCCTGTCGTCGAGACGGTCGAAGGCGAGCCGCTGGAGATTTTCCCGTTTCTCGGTTCGTCACGCCTGGCCGAGACAATAGACCGGTTCCAGGTCAGCGCAGTGGTGCATGGCCATGCGCATCGTGGCGCCTATGAGGGCCGTACGCCGGGCGGAGCGTCGGTCTATAACGTTGCCATGCATGTCGCCAAGCCGACCGGCCGCCCCTACGCCATGCTCGAAATCTGACAGGCGGCGCCGCTGGCGCAAGCAATCGCCAGACAGGCTGCAGAACGATCACGGCAACTGCCGGCTGAAAGACATCCGCTTCGGCGGAATATCGTTTTCATCCGGATTGGGAATGGGGTCCTCGTCGGGGAGCCTGTCGGGGTCCGGCTCACGCACGGGCTTGGGATCGGGGATGGGAGGCGGTGGTACCGGGGTCGGTGTTGGCTCGGGTGTGGGAATAGTGGCCATCGTGATCATCTCCTCTTGGCGCAGAACAACGCAATGGGTCAGCTGGTTCCCGGCTTCCTCGTTTTTGGAACCACACCGTCGCGCCTGCGGGTCAGCCCATCTCCGGATTCTCGTGTCTGCTGCCCGACTTGCCTGACCGCAGCAGCAGGGCAAGCGGAACGAGCAGGGCGGTTGCCACCGCGCAATAGCGGAAGACATCGACGTAGGCGAGCAGCGTGGCCTGGCGGGCGATCAACTGGCCGAGCCAGCCGATCGCCTGCTGCTTCGCCTGGACCAGCGGCGAACCCTGGGCGACGAAATGCTCGGTCGCCTGCCGAAGCACCTGCTGATAGGCGGGCGACGATTGCACGGTGTGGCCAACCAGATTCGATTGATGGATCTGGGAGCTTTGCGCAATGACGGTGTTGGACAGCGAGACGCCGATGCTGCCGCCGATATTGCGTGCAACGTTGATCAGCGCCGATGCCTGGTTGGTCTGTTGCGGGGGCAGGCCGACATAGGCCGCGGTCGAGATGGGAATGAACAGGAACGGCAGCCCGACCATCAGGAAGACACGGGCAAAGGCAAAGAAGCGGAAGCTGGCGTCCGGGGTAAGCGAGGTCATGTGCCAAAGCGCGACTGCGACCACCGACATGCCCACCATGATCAGGTATTTGGGCTGCACGATGCTGCCTACAAATCCGGACACCGGCATCAAGATCAGCATGGCGATGCCGCCCGGCATCATCGAAAGGCCCGACAGCGTCGCGGTGTAGGCAAATGTCGTCTGCTGCAGCTGCGGCACGATCTGGGTGGTGCTGAACAGGATAGCACCGACCGCCATCATAACCAGGAAGGCCGTGCCGAACTGGCGCGTGAACAATAGGCGCATGTCGACGACCGGATCGCTGCGACTGATTTCCCATGGGATAAGCAGCAGGAACGCGATCGCGGAAATCACTGCGAAAGTCGTAATGAAATTCGAGGCGAACCAATCGTAGCGCTGGCCTCGGTCGAGGAAGATCTCGAGGCACCCCAGTGCGGTAGCCACCAGGACGAACCCGACCCCGTCGATCTTCAGGCCGCCTTTCAGCCGTTCCTTGCGTTCGCGTTCGAGTACGTCCGGTTCGACCAACAGCCATTGCACCAGTGCCAGCGACAGGATGCCGAACGGCACGTTGATGAAGAAGATCCAGTGCCAGGAGAAATGGTCCGTCAGCCAGCCGCCGATCGTCGGCCCGACCGTTGGTGCGACGATGACGGCAATGCCGTAAAGCGCGAAGGCTTGCGAGCGCTTTTCCGGCGGAAAGGTATCGGCAAGGATCGATTGCTCGCTTGGCGCCATGCCGCCGCCGCCGAGGCCCTGAAGGATCCTGAACAGGATGAGCAGTTCCAGGTTGGGCGCCAGTCCGCACAGCAGCGACGCGACGGTGAAGGTCGCCACGCAAAGCATGTAGTAGCGCTTGCGGCCGATGACGCTTGCCAGCCAGCCGCTGACCGGGATGATCACCGAGTTGGCCACAAGATAGGTGGTAATGACCCAGGTGCTTTCGTCCATTCCGGCCGCCAGGCTGCCGGCGATGTTGCGCAGGGCGACATTGGCGATCGAGGTGTCCAGCACCAGCATGAAAGTGGCGATGGAAACGACAATGGCGATGAGCCAGGGATTGTGCGTCCCGGCGGCGGATCGGCTTTCGCCCTGATTTCTGGCTGCTTCGCCGTTCATCGCACCTTGACCGTCGGCACCACCGACAGCCCTGGGCCGAGAAGCACATCCGGCGGCTTGTCGAAGACGATCTTGACCGGCACGCGCTGCACCACCTTGACGTAATTGCCGGTGGCATTTTCGGCCGGCAAGAGGCTGAAGGCGGTGCCGCTGCCGGCCTGGATGCTGTCGACGCGGCCATGGAACGACTTGTCCGGGTACGCGTCGATATCGATGTCGACCGGTTGTCCCTGCCGCATCAGGTCGAGCTGCGTCTCCTTGAAATTGGCCCTCACCCAGACCTCGTCGGGAACGAACATCATCAATACCTGGCCGGGTTGGGCGTAGGTGCCGTCAGCGGCCGAAATGCTCGTTGCCCGCCCGGCTGCGGGTGCTGTGATGGTCGTGCGCGACAGCGTCGTGCGGGCTTGCTCCTGGCTGGCTTTGGCCTGTTCGAGCTGCGCCTCGGCGCTCCTGGCTTGCGCCTGCAAGACCGAAACCTGGCTTTTTGCTGAGGCGACATTGGCCTCGGCACTGTCCAGCGCGGCCTGATCCTGACGCAGCGTCGATGCCGCTTGCTGCGCCTGCTGCTGCGTTGCCGTGCCCTTGGCCAGGAGTTCGCGATTGCGTTGATCCTCAGCCTTGGCGAAATCCAGCGCTGCCTTGGCCTGTGCAACCTGCCTCTGGGCAGCGTTCACCTTTGCGTTTTGAGCCTCGATCTGAGCGGTGACATTGACGATTTCGGCTTCGGCCGCGGCGACGCCGGCATCGGCCTGCTTCAGATTTGCCTGATAGTCGCTGTCGTCGATGCGCAGGAGGACATCACCTGCCTGCACGTGCTGATTGTCGCTAACCGCCAGCTCGGTAATGCGGCCGGCGATTTGGGCGCCGATCGTCACCGTGCGGGCGTCGATGAAGGCGTCGTCGGTCGATTCGTACTGGCGAGCGTTCAGCCACCAGATCACGACGCCTGCCGCGACGAGCAACAGCGCAAGCGCAACCGCCGCCGTCGCATAGGGATGGCGCTTGGGAAAGCCGAGCAGACCGGCCTTTCGTTGCGAGGCATCCCCGTCGGGCTTTTCCTGCCGCGGCTCTGCCGATCGCTCACGAGATTCTCGAACCCGGGCCGGTTGCTCCCGAGTTTCATTTACAGGCTCGACGTCTTGTTCGACGCTTTGAGGCTTCGTGTCCAACGGAATGGCTTTCAAGACTGATATTGCAGCCGCCGGGGCGGACGCAAAGCCAAACCGCGAGCTTCCGCAAAAGTTCCTGCCCGGAATGGGTTCGGTTAACGGGGCGACGTCGAACCCACTGAGCGGCGCCGGCGCGTTGGAACCGAGCGCCGCTTCACCGGGCAGGTGATCCGTACGCCTCATGTTGCGGTGATCCGGCCTTGTCAGCGCTCCACGGCGCGATAATTGCTCATATAGGCGTGGGCGAATTCACCTGTCGACAGGAGCCGACCATGAAACATCAAACACTCGACCAACTGCATGCCGTCGCGGAAGTTGAGTCCTTCGCGGCGTATCCGGCGATGAGCCGAAACCAGCGGATTGAACGTTGGGCAGAACTTCTCGAGCAAAACCCGACGCGATGCCTTGGGGCGCTTCCAGGCACCGAATATATGAACAGGGAAGCGCGCGACAGATCGCGTGGCGCTGGGACGCCGCTCACTGTCGCTTTCGAGGATCCGGTTCTGCGTGCCATGGGCTTGAACGACGATACCTATGGTGAGGCAAAGCGCTTCTTCGAACTGAGCGACCGGCAGTTGCACCAAATCGTTTGCCATTGCCACGTTGGCGCCACGATGCAAGCGCGATGGGCCGCTGCCAGGGTGCGCGGGATAGTTCGCGGCAACAGATTTGTTGCCTGGATGAAGGGCTTGATCGTGCATTGACGCGATACGAGGAACGGCGGAACACGCGTTCTTTCCGCGCTGCGGGGAGCGCTTCCGAACTTGGAAGGACTCGTGCCCCGTCAGGCCGCGCAGATTGTGAAACTCCTTGACGCTTGGCTGCGCCTTGTCGCGGCCATGCGTCCGTCTTTGATCCGAGAATTTGAGTTGGCCCGCCGCAATTGAGAGCCTTCGTCCGACGGGCGTTCGAGCGCCGTCCAGGCATGTGCGATCTGGCTAGGGACAACAATCCCGCGATCGTGGAAGATCCTTCGACCTGGTGAGCGGCCGATCTCTCCAAACACCCTTCGATCCGCTCTAGCGGTCGATCTCTCCAAATACCCTTCGACCCACTTTAGCGGTCGATCTCTCCAAATACGATGTCGAGCGAGCCGATGATCGCGGCAACATCGGCGATCATATGGCCTCGGGACAGGAAATCCATCGCCTGCAGGTGGGCGAAGGAAGGTGCGCGGATCTTGCATCGGTAGGGAATGTTGCCTCCGTCCGATACGAGGTAGACGCCGAACTCGCCCTTCGGCGCCTCGACGGCGGCATAGACTTCACCGCGCGGCACGCGAATGCCTTCTGTATAAAGTTTGAAGTGGTGGATCGTCGCTTCCATCGAGCGCTTCATCGTGGCACGCGGCGGCGGCGTGATCTTGCGGTTCGGGATCGCGACCGGCCCCTGGCCTTCGGGCGAGCGCAACTTTTCCAGACATTGCCGCATGATCCGGACCGACTGGCGCATTTCCTCCATGCGTACGAGATAGCGGTCGTAGCAGTCGCCATGCTTGCCGACCGGGATATCGAAATCCATCTCCGGATAGCATTCGTATGGCTGCGCCTTGCGCAGATCCCAGGAGGCGCCCGATCCGCGCACCATCACGCCGGAGAAGGCCCAGGCCCAGGCATCGTCAAGGCCGATCACGCCGACATCGACATTGCGCTGCTTGAAAATGCGGTTTTCGGTCAACAGCCCTTCGAGATTGTCGCAGACCTTGAGAAACGGATCGCAGAAATTCCAGATGTCGTCGAGGAGCTCCGGCGGCAGATCCTGATGCACGCCGCCGACCCTGAAATAATTCGCGTGCATGCGGGCGCCGGACGCGCGCTCGTAAAAGACCATCAGCTTCTCGCGTTCGGCGAAACCCCAGAGCGGCGGCGTCAGCGCGCCGATGTCCATGGCTTGGGTGGTGACGTTGAGGAGGTGCGACAGAAGCCGGCCTATTTCGCAGAAAAGCACGCGAATGAGTTGCCCACGCTTCGGAACCGATATTTCAAGGAGCTTCTCGGCGGCGAGACAGAATGCGTGCTCCTGGTTCATCGGCGCGACGTAGTCGAGCCGGTCGAAATAGGGCAGGGCCTGCAGGTAGTTCTTGTACTCGATGAGCTTTTCGGTGCCGCGATGCAGCAGGCCGATGTGGGGATCGGCGCGTTCCACGATCTCGCCGTCGAGTTCGAGCACCAGCCGCAGGACGCCGTGAGCGGAGGGATGTTGTGGCCCGAAATTGATGGTGAAGTTGCGAACTGCAGCCTCGGCCATGACAGTCCTCCGCGATCCAGGCGGGCTTCGGTTCCATGCCGGAACCGGCTTGTCCGCTTTCAGCCGCTCACGTCGTCGTCTGGATGATCAGCGTCAGCGTGCCGTCGCCGTCGATATTGGCGGCCACGACCTGCGTGGAATTAAGCCCGTTCGCTGCCAGTGCCGATGCCGCCTGCGGCGATGCGTCGATCGAACTTTGCAGGATACGCAAATCCTCGGCGCTGGTCTGGGTGACGACGGCCTCCGCCTGTGCCTTGATGTCAGGAGGCAGATCCTCCATCGCCACGATTGTCACTGCGGTGAAATTCTGCGCGGAGAAGGCTTGGTCAGGTGTAGCCTGGTCGGGAGTGGCCCCTTCGGGCGTGGCTTGCTCTGGCAGGGTTTGCGGGGCCGTCGGCGGGACAGGGACAAGCTCTGGTCCCACGGATTGCGCATAGACCGGCGAGGCAAGAGCCAGTGCCGAGAGTGTGGCAATTGTCGTCGATAGCCGCATGGCCTTTCCTTCCGTTTTGCTCAGGGATGATCAATTCGGTGACGACACAACCATCGTGTCGAAATATGGTTCCGTCACCGAGGTTGCTGTCTTGCCGAAGCCGTGATTGTCGCGGAAGCGAGTGCGAAATCCGGCGTTGCCTGTCTCAGGCAGCGGTGTGGCTGCGATCGGGCTGCGGCCAGCGCTGCAATGCTTCACGGCCCTGAGCGGTCAGTTCGTAGATCCCGCGATCGGTGCGCGCGAACCAGCGATACACGTTGTGCAGCAGGATTTTGGGCGCGTTCGGCAGGTTGGGCTTCAAGTCACGCGGCCGCTTTGGGCCGTCCGCGAGTGCTGCGGCGCATGCCAGGGCCTGCTGGCGATAGGCGGTCATGATCGGCGCACGCGAGCCGCCGCCGGCGACAGGATCGCCCTGCCGACGCTGATGTTCGTCGATTAGTTTCGAGCGGCGCCGGGAATCCCTACGCGGAGCCAATGCCGTCGGGCTGAGCAGCACCTGAACCTCGCCGTTCGTCCGCACGCCAAGCAGGCCAAAGCCGAGGCGACGGCAGAGATTGCGATACCTCACATCGCTCTCACGGCCTTTGCCACGGCCCGACATGCATGCTGCGAGCCAGACCTCGTCGCTCACCGCCATACGGTCGACGCCCTGAAGGACCAGCTCGAGATTGAACTTCAGCTTTAGCTCGCAGATGACGACGATCGGTGGAGAGTCGGCACTCAGCGCCAGCAGATCGCAGCCGCCGATCTCGCCCTTGACCATGAATCCCAGGCCTTCGAGGAAGGTCTTGACCGGGCTGTAGAGTGAAGTCTCGAGCATGGGCCTTTGTTCGCTGCGAATCATCCCGCCCGATTGGCAGTTCAGCGCGATGATCGCTCATTGCCATTGAACAGGAGGTAAACGACGGCCAAACCCAAGCGATTGCTGCGGCTCGCCGGTGGCGCAGAGCCGTGCCACGGCCGCTTGCCAATTTGGTATGCTGGTATAATATGTACCTGAGGTAGCATGCCCGCATAGCTGCGCTGTGCTGGACATCCGAGCGCCCGGGACATCGTCCAGGCATCGTCATTTGAGCGGCGGCTCCCCGCCTTTTCTAATCCGCCAGCCGGCGGCAATGTGCATACAAGTCAATGGGATGACGATCGGCAGGGCCGTCGTTGGAAATCAGGAGTAACGGACAATGACAACGATTGCGCTGTTTGGTGCTGGCGGCAAAATGGGTTACCGCCTGTCGACCAATTTTCGCGGATCTCCCTATACGGTACGCCATGTCGAGGTCGGCGACGTCGGCCGCGAGCGGCTGAAGTCGGGCCTCGGCATCGATGCCGTCAGCGCCGATGAGGCGCTTGATGGCGCTGATGTGGTGATCCTGGCGGTGCCGGATACGCATATCGGCAAGGTCGCGGCGAGCATCGAGAGCAAGCTTCCATCAGGCACGATGGTCGTCGTGCTCGACGCCGCGGCACCTTTCGCCGGGCATTTGCCGCAGCGACCGGACCTGACCTATTTCGTCACCCACCCGTGCCACCCGCCGATCTTCAACGACGAGACCGACATGGCGGCCAAGAAGGACTATTTCGGCGGCGTCAAGGCCAAGCAGCACATGGTCAGCGCCTTGATGCAGGGACCGGAGGAAGATTTCGCCAAGGGTGAGGCGATCGCCAAGATCATCTGGGCCCCGGTCATGCGCTCGCATCGCGTCACTGTCGATCAAATGGCGCTGCTCGAGCCCGGCCTTTCGGAAACGGTATGCGCTTCGCTGCTCGTCGTCATGAAGGAGGCCGTCGACGAGGTGGTGGCGCGCGGGGTCGACAAGCAGGCGGCGCTCGACTTCCTGCTTGGCCATATGAACGTGCTTGGCGCCGTCATCTTCGGCGAAACCAAAGGCGTGTTCTCCGACGCCTGCAACAAGGCGATAGAGTTCGGCAAGCCGGTGCTGATGCGCGACGACTGGAAGCGGGTGTTCGAGCCGGAGGAGATTGCCGCGAGCATTCAGCGCATCACCTGAGGGCGCGACGCGTCTTCCGGAACATATCACCTGAAATTGTCATTGACTCATCATACCAGTTGGCTTAGCTGTTCAATGGCTCGGACCGTCAAAGCTTCGCAGCAAGCTCAGGGCCTGGACGAGTGGAGGATAGCGGGGAAACGATCGATCGAGGTGAAGCCGGCAAAGGGCTTGTGAACCTGACGCGATCCGCGATCCGCGCTGGCTAACGAATTGAATGCATATAGCCTTGGGATCAAGGCACGGTTTTCAACGGGAGGAATACATGAAACTGACACGCAGAATGACGCTTGCGGCTTTCGCCGGCATGCTGGCGCTTGGCACGGCCGCACCCGCCTATGCGGCGGATCTGATCGCCATCATCACGCCCTCGCATGACAATCCGTTCTTCAAGGCGGAAGCTGTCGGCGCAGAGGCCAAGGCCAAGGAACTCGGCTACGAGGCGCTGGTACTCGTCCATGACGACGATGCCAACAAGCAGTCCGAACTTATCGACACGGCGATCGGCCGCGGCGCCAAGGCAATCATCCTCGATAATGCCGGCGCCGACGCCACCGTTGCCGCCGTGCAGAAGGCCAAGGACGCAGGTGTTCCTTCATTCCTGATCGATCGCGAGATCAATGCCACCGGCGTTGCCGTCGCGCAGATCGTCTCCAACAACTATCAGGGCGCCCAGCTCGGCGCGCAGGAATTCGTCAAGCTGATGGGCGAGAAGGGTAATTTCGTCGAGCTCGTCGGCAAGGAATCCGACACCAATGCCGGCATCCGCTCCAAGGGTTACCACGACGTCATCGACGACTATCCGGACCTGAAGATGGTGGCGCAGCAGTCGGCCAATTGGAGCCAGACCGAGGCCTATTCAAAGATGGAATCGATCCTCCAGGCCAATCCCGATATCAAGGGCGTGATCTCCGGCAACGACACGATGGCGATGGGCGCCTATGCGGCACTCGCCGCTGCCGGCCGCAAGGACGTCATAGTCGTCGGCTTCGACGGGTCGAACGACGTGCGCGATTCGATCACCTCCGGCGGCATCAAGGCGACAGTCCTGCAGCCGGCCTTCGCGCAGGCGCAGATGGCGGTCGAGCAGGCCAACGACTTCATCAAGAACAAGAAGTCTCCCGCCGAAGAAAAGCAGCTGATGGACTGCGTCCTGGTCAATGGCGACAATGCCGCCAAGCTCGAGACGTTCGCGCTCACCAACTGAGCCGGCGTAACATCAGGCAGCAAGGGACGAGCCTCCGGTTCGTCCCTTGCTTCCATTTCGCCCTTGCTTCCATTTCTCTGGGTGCTCCTGACCGCCATGCCGAACGAGCCGACATGTTCAACACGCTGACCCGGCCGATCTTTGTCGCGTTGTTCCTCGCAGCAATAGTCAGCCTGACCGCCTGCAAGATCTTGCCGACGCCGTCGGCGGAAAACGGCGGCACTGGCTCCGCGTTCAATCCCGACAAGTTGGTCGAGGACATCTGGGCGACGAAGGTGATACCCTATCTGCAGCAGAAGGCCGGGCCGTTTCCCGAGGTGCATGCCTTGGCCAAGGCCGACCCCGCCGCTGCCGGCGCGAAATACGGCAACCCGAAGAAGCAGGCGAATTCGCCATGGACCTTCGCCGTTCGGCTCGAGGGCAAGGTCGTTGCAGCCAACACACAGTCACGGGCGGCGACGATGGACATCGATGCCGACGGCGACGGCAAGGCCGATGCGCGGGTGCAGATCGGCCCCGCCATGCGTGGGACCGCCCTGCGCGACAGCCTCGACTTCATCCAGTTCAACGATTTCACCAATCAGATCGACTTCGCCCAGTTCGGCAAGGCGTTCAACGCCTATGCCGACAAGACCGTGCTTTCCAAGCTGCCGCGCGAGACACTCGAGGGCCGCAGCGTCGAGGTACTTGGCGCCTATACGCCGGGCAGTGGCCAGGACCTGCCGCTGGTGACGCCGGCGGAGGCAGAGATCGGGCCGAAGCCATGAGCGGCGATCAAGATGTCATCCTGAAGCTGGAGGATGTCTCGAAGGTCTATTCCGGCACCGTCGCAGTCAAGCGGGCGAATTTCGAGGTGCGCAAGGGCGCGGTCAACGTGCTGGTCGGCGAAAACGGAGCCGGCAAATCGACGCTGATGAAGATCATCGCGGGCGTCGAGCAGCCGACACTCGGGCGCATTCTGCTGGACGGCGAGGAGGTTTCCTTCTCGTCATCCGGGGATGCGGTGAATCGCGGCATCGGCATGGTGTTCCAGGAGCTGAACCTGTTCGGCAATCTGACTGTCGCCGAAAATATTTTCGCCACCCGCGAGATCACCAACCGCTTCCGCAAGATCGACCGCAAAGAGCAGGAGCGCCGCGCGGCGGAGTTCCTTGAACGCCTGGAAGCCGGCATCCGGCCCGACATGCTGGTCGAGGATCTGCGCATCGGCCAGCAGCAACTGGTCGAGATCGCCAAGGCGGTTTCGCTCGACGCGCGCATCCTGATCATGGATGAACCGACCTCGGCGCTCAGCGCGGCGGAAGTCGAGATCCTGTTCAAGGTGATTGCCGACCTCAAGGCGCGCGGCGTGGCAATCGTCTACATCTCGCATCGGCTCGAGGAACTGATCCGCATCGGCGACACCATCACCGTGCTGCGCGATGGGCGCATCACCGGCCAGGCG
This sequence comes from Mesorhizobium sp. M1217, assembly GCF_040318275.1. Lineage (NCBI taxonomy): Bacteria > Pseudomonadati > Pseudomonadota > Alphaproteobacteria > Hyphomicrobiales > Phyllobacteriaceae > Mesorhizobium > Mesorhizobium sp. M1217. Next base: position 184,646 of record NZ_JAMYMA010000003.1, read on the forward strand.
GAGATGAAAGACGTCGATACCCAGTGGATCGTGCGGCAGATGATCGGCTCCGACGCCAAGGACTTCGCCAAGGCCGACGGCCATGTTCCGGGCGAAGAGATATTCCGTGCCGAGGACATTTGCCTGCCGCGTGTCACCGGCGGGCTCGCGGTCGACCACGTCTCGCTGTCGCTGCGCGCCGGCGAGATTCTCGGCATCTACGGCCTGATGGGAGCCGGACGCAGCGAGCTGTTCGACTGCATCATGGGCCGTCACGGCCATTCGACCGGAACGATATTCATTGCCGGCAAAAAAGTGCACGAGCGGGACACGACGCGACGCATCCGCCGCGGCCTGGCGCTGATCCCCGAAGACCGCCAGCGCGAAGGGCTGGTGTCGATCCTCTCCGTCGCCAGCAATCTGACGCTGGCCAGCCTGTCGCGGTTCGTCCGCCTGTTCCACATTCGTGGTGCCGCCGAACGACAGGCGGTGGCCCAGACCGTGCGCGAACTGGCGATCAAGGTCGCCGATCCGGCGCAGGAAGTCTCGTCGCTGTCGGGCGGCAACCAGCAGAAGGTGGTGATCGGCAAGGCGCTGCTCACCGGGCCGAAGGTGCTGTTGATGGACGAGCCCAGCCGCGGCATCGACGTCGGCGCCAAGGCCGACGTGTTCCGCACCATGCGCAAGCTGTCGCGGGACGGCCTGGGGATCCTGTTTGCCACCTCGGATCTCGATGAGGTGATGGCGTTGTCCGACCGCATCGCGGTGATGAGCAATGGAAAATTGACCGGCATGTTCGACCGCGCCGAGGCGACAGAGGCCGCAATCGTCGCTGCCTCGGCGCTCGGCCACGGACCGGTCCCGCACGGAGAGCAAGGCGCATGACTGACATTCCAGCCAAGGCGGCGGTCACCTCCCTTTCGAGCGGCTCGGTCCTGCTGACGCTGATGAAGGCGAGGACGTTCATCGCGCTGATCGCCGTGCTGTTGTTCTTCTCGATAGCTGCCCCCAATTTCCTCTCGGCCGCCAATCTTATCCTGATGTCGAAGCACGTGGCGCTGAACGCATTCCTCGCAATGGGCATGACCTTTGTCATCATCACCGGCGGCATCGACCTGTCGGTCGGCTCGATCGTCGGCCTGTGCGGCATGGTGGCCGGCTATCTCGTGCTCAACGGCATCGACCTGCAGGTCGGCTATACCATCTATTTCAACGTCTTCGAGATCGCGCTGATCACGCTTGCCGTCGGCATATTGATCGGCGCCGTCAACGGCTTGCTGATCACCAGGCTTAACGTTGCGCCGTTCATCGCCACGCTCGGCGTGCTCTATGTCGCGCGCGGCCTGGCGCTGCTGTCGTCCGACGGGCGCACCTTCCCCAATCTCGTCGGCAAGCCGGAGCTTGGCACCACCGGATTCGGCTTTCTCGGCGCCGGCCGGTTGCTCGGCCTGCCCGTCGCGCTGTGGATTTTGCTCGTTGTTGCATTAGGGGCCGCCTATCTCGCCAAGTACACCCCGCTCGGCCGCCACATTTTCGCCGTTGGCGGCAACGAGCGGGCGGCGCGGATTTCGGGCGTCCGCGTCAACATGGTGAAGATGTTCGTCTACATGTTCTCCGGTTTCTGCGCGGCGATCGTCGGGCTGATCATCTCGTCCGAACTGATGGCCTCGCATCCGGCGACCGGAGAGAGCTTCGAACTCAACGCCATTGCCGCGGCAGTGCTCGGCGGCACCTCGATGTCGGGCGGACGCGGCACCATTGGCGGCACCATTGTCGGCGCCTTCGTCATCGGCATTCTTTCGGACGGGCTGGTGATGATGGGGGTGAGCTCGTTCTGGCAGATGGTGATCAAGGGCCTCGTCATCATCGTCGCCGTCGTCGTCGACCAGGCACAGCGCCGGCTGCAGAGCCGGGTGACGCTGATGCAGATGGCAAAGGCCGGCTGACATGACGGAACTGCGGGGAGCGCTGATCGGCTGCGGCTTCTTCGCCGTCAACCAGATGCATGCCTGGCGCGACATAGAGGGTGCCTCGATCGCTGCCATCTGCGACCGCGATCCGGACCGGTTGAGGATCGTCGGCGACCAGTTCGGGGTCGCGCGGCGCTATACCGACGCGGCAGCACTGTTTGCCGGCGAAAGGTTGGATTTCGTCGACATCGCCACCACCGCGCCGAGCCACCGTCCCCTCGTCGAGATGGCGGCGCAGCACGGCGTGCCGGTAATCTGCCAAAAACCGTTCGCGCCGACGCTTGCCGACGCCAAGGCGATAGTGAAGGCATGCGCCGTCGCCGGTGTGCCGCTGATGGTGCACGAAAATTTTCGTTGGCAGTCGCCGATCCAGGCGGTGCGTGCCGTGCTCGACAGCGGCGACATCGGCACACCCTTCTTCGGACGGATCTCGTTTCGATCGGCTTACGACGTGTTTTCCGGCCAGCCCTATTTGGCGACGGGAAAGCGCTTCATTATCGAAGACCTCGGCATCCACATCCTCGACATCGCCCGCTTTCTGCTGGGCGACGTCTCGACGGTCACTGCACGAACGGCGCGCGTCAACCCTGCCATTGCCGGCGAGGATGTTGCGACGATGCTCATGGACCACACGAGCGGCGCCACTTCGGTGGTCGACTGCAGCTACGCGAGCAAGCTCGCGACTGAGCCGTTTCCGCAGACGCTGATCGAAATCGACGGCAGCGACGGCACGATCCGGCTGGCGCAGGGCTACCGGCTCACCGTCACCGGCAGGAGCGGAACGGCTGTCAGCGACGTCTCGCCGCCGCTGCTGCCCTGGGCATCGCGGCCGTGGCACAACATCCAGGAAAGCGTCGTCGCCATTCAAGAGCATTGGGTCGATTGCTTGACCAACGGAACCGAGCCCGCGACCTCGGGCGCGGACAACCTCAAGACATTGGCGCTGGTCGAGGCGGCCTATGCCGGCGCCGCAAGCCGCGAACCGGTGCAACTCGACGCCTTGCTGAAATGACAGCCGACGCCTTCCTCCTTTACGGCACGCATGCGGTTGAAGTCGAACCGGTCAGGCTGCGCGCCGGTGCGCTGACGGCGGACTTCGTCAACGGCAATCTGCGCAACATTCGGCAGGGCGGCACCGAAGTTCTGCGCGCCATCGCCTATATCGTCAGAGATCGCGACTGGGGCACCTACGAGCCGGCGCTCACCAACCTTGCCATCGAGCAAGATACCGAGGCATTTTCCGTCAGCTATTCGGCAAGTTGCCAGGCACCGGACGGCAGTCGACTCGGCTTCCGCGCGACCATCAAGAGCTCCGCCGATGGTCAGTTGGTCTTCGACGTGAGCGCTCGTCCCGACAGCGATTTCGAAACCAATCGCTGTGGCTTCTGCATCCTGCATCCGATTGCCGGCCTGGCCGGCAGCCCGGTCACGGTCGAGCCTACCGACGGCAGCGTGGTCGCAACGCGGCTCCCAGAACTAATCGATCCCTGGCAGCCGTTCAAGGATCTGCGGGCGATCACCCATGAGGTCCGGGCGGGCGTCACCGCCGAATGCCGTATGGAAGGCGATGCCTTCGAGATGGAAGACCAGCGCAACTGGTCGGATGCCTCCTACAAGACCTATGTCCGCCCGCTCGCGCTGCCATGGCCCTACGTGCTGCCTGCCGGCAAGCCCTTCCGCCAGACCATCAGCTTGCGGGTGGAGGGTGGCGGGAAAGTGCCGCACGCCGCGGCAACCGCCGAACCGATTCGTGTCACGCTCGGCCAAGCCGGACCGGTGCTGCCGGATGTCGGCATTATCATCTACCCGGATGAGGTCGAGGCCGCGCTGAGCAAGCTGTCGGTGCTGTCCGAGCTTGGCCCGCAGCAATTGATGTTCCACTTTGACCCGACGCGCGGCCACGGGCTCGACGCCTTGCGGTCCTACGCCAGGCTGGCCGCCGCCTATCCGGCTCGGACAACGCTCGAATGTGTCATTGCCGGCGACGGCGATCTCGACGTCGAGCTTTCAGGCGTCGCCGACAGGGTGCGCAAGGCCGGGCTCAAGCTCTCGGCCATTGCCGTTTCGCCCTCGGTCGACCGGCAGTCGACGCCGCCGGGCAGCGCATGGCCGCAGTGCCCGCCGCTCGAAGATGTCTATGCCGCGGCGCGGCGTGCCTTTCCCGACACCCGCCTCGGCGGCGGCATGTTCAGCTATTTCACCGAACTCAACCGCAAGCGTGTGCCGGCCGACCCGCTCGATTTCGTCACGCATTGCACTTGCCCGATCGTGCATGCCGCCGACGATCTCAGCGTCATGCAATCGCTGGAGGCGCTGCCTTTCATCACCGCGTCTGTACGGGCGATCTTCGGAACAAAACCTTATCGGATCGGGCCGTCGACCATTGCCATGCGCCAGAACCCTTATGGCGGCGCGACCAAGGCCAATCCCGACAGTCAGCGCATTGCCATGGCCGACCGCGACCCTCGCCATGCCGGACTGTTCGGGGCCGCGTGGACGATCGGCTATGCCGCACGCCTCGCCCCTGCCGGGCTCGAAATGCTCACGCTCTGCAGCCTCACCGGACCATTCGGCGTACTGGCCTCGTCGGGCGAACCTGTCGAAGAAGGTACACCCCGGCCGATTTTCCACGCGGTGAAAGGACTTTGCGATCTGGCCGGCCATGCGCATGTCGCGGCGACAACGACTGATGAGACGCGCGTGCTGGCACTGGCCGGCCGCGCCCAGACAGGCAAGATCATCGTCTGGCTGGCGAACCTTACCCCGGTCGACGTTCCAGTCGATGTTTCCGGGCTCGGCTCCGATCAGGGTTTTCTGAAGATCTGGGACGGACGAACGTCACGCCAGATTCAGCGCGACGCGTCGGGCCGAGACCGTCTTGTGATGACGCCTTACGCAATTGTCCGGATCGGCTGAAGTCATATGCCGGGGTTCATGAATCGCCGCAATTCCGCAACGGTTGCCCCTAGCCGCAGCATGTCCGCTGCCGGCTTGTCACCCGATTTGCTTTCGAAACTCGCCTGGTGCCATTCCAGTCGTCCTGGAAAAAAGACGGCTGAACGAGGCGACGTCCTGATATCCCACCCGATAGCAAATTTCTGAAACGCTCAGTTTCGTTTCCTCAAGCATGGATTTTGCCAACTCCAGCCGCCTTTCCTGGATCCATTTTCCCGGCGTTGTCTGGAACTCGTCGAAAAACCTGCGAGACAGGGTTCGCGAAGACATCGCAAATTCGGTTGCGAGAAAGTTCAAATCGATTTCCGACATCTTGTCTTTCGAGAGTTCGCGCAGCTTGTTCTCGAATGGGCTGGCCTCGTTCGATATTTCGTCGAGAGGAAATTCGTAGGGACTCTGAAATGTGCGCGGCGGAGGAAGAACCAGAAGTTTTCGAATGATCCGCTCTTCCTTCGAGAAGCCCAGATCGATCAGCAAAGCCCTGGCGAGTTCCAGTCCGGAAAACCCGCCTCCGCATGTGTAAAGGCGGTCCTGGCGAATGAGCAGGCGGGAAGCGTCCCATCGCACTTGCGGAAACCGGCGGCTTGCCTCGTTCTTCAGCCACCAGGATATCGTTGCGCGCTTGCCGTCCAACAATCCTGAATTGGCGAGCAGATAACATGCGCCGCAATGTGCTGCGATGATTGCCTCCTGCTGCTGCGCGAGCGCGATCAGCGGTTTTGAATGCTCACTCTCCTCGTCGAGCGAGCGCAGAAGCTCCGGAATCTCGACACCCGGCATCGCAATGAGAATCAGGACATCCATTTTTCGCGATGGTCGAACCTTTGTCGGGAAGGAAATTCCGGTGCTTGATGTCGACGGCGTGCCCCTTGAAACGAACTCACAGGAAAGAACCTGTGAACGGCAGACGTCATTCACAAGCTGAAACATTTCGACCAGAGTCGAGACAACGGCCGAATAGAAATTCGACGGCAGCCAGATCACAACGTGGAGGCTCCTGACAGCCATTGCGGTACTCCCGGTGTCGTTCTCGCCGGATGGCAAGTCTAGCATAGTCTTTGTCAAAATTGCCAATTCTAGAAAAAGAGCGGCGCCTCCAGGATGGCCGTATACGGGCTCGCTGACGAAAGCGGCCGCGGAAATCATGGCTGGAAAGATGCAAATGCTGAAATCACTGAATGAAAACAATGCGGCACATACATCGGATTCAAACGGCTACAGCAAACTGCGCCGGTCCCGACTCAGGCTGACCTGTGGTCAGTCAGTAGGCCGAGAACACAGTCCCGACCGCGACGCCGGTAGAGACCTGCGCTTGATTTTCAGTTGCCGGAATTCATCACGTAGAGCGCACGCGAGCGTTCGAGGTGCTTGATCATCGCCTTCTCGGCGCCATCCGCATCCTTGGCTTCGATGCGCTCGATGATCTCTTCGTGCTCGGTCAGCGTGAACTTTTCCTTGCCGGTCCAGATCAGCATTTCGGTGTGGTATTCCTTTAGCCAGCCAAGCATTGCCTCGCTGACGGCGACGTAGATCGGGTTGCCGGATATTGCCGCGATCTGGGTGTGGAATTTCATGTCGGCGGATATGAAGGCTTCCGAGTCGCCGCGAAAGCTGCGCTGCTCGATGACCGTTGCGCGCAGCCGCTGCACGTCCTCGGCGGTGGCCTTTTCAGCAGCTTCCTTTACCATGCCGCGCTCGAAGAAGATGCGCGCGTTCTTGAGGTGCTCGAGCGTATCCTTCGACGATGACAGGATGATCTTCGCCGCGCCATCGACCTGCTTGATGATCGACTTGGCGGTCAGCTGCAGCACCTTGGCCCGCTCACCATGCGAGATCGCTACCAGCCCCATATTGCTCAGCGCCTGCATCGCCTCGCGGATCGCCGGCCTGCCGACCTCGAAGCGCTCCATCAGTTCGCGCTCCGACGGCATGTCGTCGCCCGGCTGCAATTCGCCGCTGGTGATCAGGCGCTTCAGTCTCAAGAATACTTCGTCGGAAAGCTTGCGCCGGACGATCGGCTCCGAACGGTTCATCGTCGCGAATCACTCCTATGACCGGCCTCTATCTAGCATTTCCACCGCGAGTTCCGGAACGCCTGTCGCCCGCCCGCCTTTTCTCGCCAGGCCGGACAGGGCTTGCAATGCTTATGTACTCATTATACCAGACTTCGAGGGCCAAGGAACCTTTTTCGAACCACCCCGGCAGGCCGCGCAAATATGATTGTTCTCACCTATCGCATCGAAACGCCGGACAGTATCGAGGCGCTGGCGGCCAAGATCGCAAGCGACCAGTCGACCGGAACCTTCGTCGCGCTAGCCGGCGAGACCGAAGAGCTCAAGGCCAGGGTCGCGGCGCGGGTCCTGGCGATACGGCATCTGCCGGATGCGGATCGGCCGTCTCTTCCCGAAACCGGTCCCGAAGCCGGCAATGGCCCGGTCAAGCGCGCCGACGTCGACATTGCCTTTCCGCTGGAGGCCATCGGCACCGACCTGTCAGCGCTGATGACCATTGCCATCGGCGGCACGTTTTCGATCAAGGGCCTGTCCGGCATTCGTGTGATCGACATGAAGCTACCCGAGGAGTACCGGGGCGCGCATCCCGGCCCGCAATTCGGCGTCACGGGCAGCCGCAGGCTCACCGCTGTCGCGGACCGTCCGATCATCGGGACCATCGTCAAGCCGGCGCTGGGACTCCGCCCGCACGAGACGGCCTCGATGGTGCAAGAGCTGATTGCCGCCGGCGTCGATTTCATCAAGGACGACGAGAAGCTGATGAGCCCGGCCTATTCACCGCTGTCAGAGCGGGTGAGGGCAATCATGCCGCTGATCCTCGACCACGAGCAGAAGACCGGCAAGAAGGTCATGTATGCCTTTGGCATCTCACATGTCGATCCCGACGAGATGATGCGAAACCACGACCTGGTGGCAAAGGCCGGCGGCAATTGTGCTGTGGTCAACATCAATTCGATAGGTTTTGGCGGCATGGCTTACCTCCGAAAGCGCTCCAGCCTGGTGCTTCATGCCCACCGCAATGGCTGGGACATTCTCACCCGTCATCCTGGCCTCGGCATGGACTTCAAGGTCTGGCAGCAGTTCTGGCGGCTGCTCGGCGTCGACCAATTCCAGATCAATGGCATCGCCTCGAAATACTGGGAACCCGACTGGTCCTTCGTCGAATCCTTCAAGGCGGTGACCACGCCGATCTTTTCGCCGGCCGATTGCGCATTGCCGGTCGCCGGCTCCGGCCAGTGGGGCGGGCAGGCGCCTGAAACCTTCCAGCGAACCGGCCGGACGGTCGATCTTCTCTATCTCTGCGGCGGCGGCATCGTCAGCCACCCGGACGGGCCGGGCGCCGGCGTGCGCGCCGTGCAGCAGGCCTGGAAGGCGGCGGTCCAAGACATCCCGTTGGCGGATTATGCCTTGAGCCATGTCGAGCTGGCGCGGTCGATCGAGAAGTTCGGCGACGGCAAGGCGGCCTGACGCCATGCAAAACCTGCTTCTGAGTTATTATGGCGACGACCTGACCGGCTCGACCGATGTGATGGAGGCGCTCGAGCTCGGCGGCGTGCCGACCGTGCTGTTCATGCGGCAGCCGGACGAGGCGCTGCTTTCGCAATTTGCGCATTGCCGCGCCATCGGGCTGGCCGGCACCAGCAGAAGCGAGACGCCGCAGTGGATGGACACGCATCTGCGAGATGCCTTCGCCTGGCTGAAGACCCTCAACGCCGAGATCTGCCACTACAAGGTCTGCTCGACCTTCGATTCCAGCCCGGCAATCGGCAGCATCGGCCGGGCGATCGAGATCGGCCGCTCGGTTTTCCGGCAAGGCGGCGTGCCGCTGGTGGTCGGCGCGCCGCAGCTGAAGCGCTACACCGCCTTCGGTCATCTCTTCGCGGCCTACCGCGACAAATATTTCCGTATCGATCGCCATCCCGTGATGAGCCGCCATCCGACCACGCCGATGGACGAATCCGACCTGCTGATCCATCTGTCGCGCCAGACAGACCTCAGCTCGGGGCTGGTCGACCTGGCGACACTGCAATCGGCGTCGCGGTCGGAAGCATTCGACCGGCTTGTGGAGAATGGCACAGACATCGTGCTCTTCGATGCCGACAGCCTGGAAACCCAGGCGCTTGCCGGCAAGGAGATATGGCGCGCTCGCAGGCCAGGCGGTTATTTCGTCGTCGGCTCTTCAGGCATCGAATATGCCTTGCTGGCCGAATGGGCATCGAACCGGATCGTGGATGCCAAACTCGCGTTTTCGCCGCCGGGCGCTGCCGACAGGATCGCCGTGGTCTCGGGGAGCTGCTCGCCGACGACGGAACGGCAGATCCGGCATGCTCTAGCCGATGGCTTCGACGGGATCGAGATCGACCCGGTCGAACTGGTTTCTGAGGCTTCGAACGACGCTATTGCGCGCGCGGTTGCAACCGGCCGCTCCAGCCTGAAGGCCGGGCGCAGCGTCATCCTCTACACCGCGCTCGGACCGGCGGCCGACCGCGGTGCTGAAATCGATCTCCGGGAAGGCGCCCGCCATAAGCTTGGCCGCGGCCTTGGCGAGCTTCTCCGCGAATTGACGCTTCAAGAGAAGCTACTGCGCGTGGTCATCGCCGGCGGCGATACGTCGAGCCACGCACTTGGCCAGATAGGCGTCGATGCGCTGACGGTGCGAATGCCGCTGCCGGCATCGCCGGGCTCGCCGCTTTGTCTCGCGCATTCGCGCATCGAGGCGATTGACGGGCTGGAAATTGCCCTCAAGGGCGGACAGGTCGGAACCGACCGCTATTTCTGCGCCATTCGTGATGGGATCGGCGGTTGAGAGCAGAAATTTAGGTAAGTCGTTGGTGCTCAAATCGAGATCCGGCAGCATCCATTAGCCGGCAAATCAATCAGAGGCGCGTCTGATCCCGGTTACCGCGTGCGACCCATCGCCTTGACTGGATGGCGCTGACGGGCATAGGCGACACAGGCGTCCACCGTGCTGACACAGAGTCCGTCGCGGTTGTTCGGCAGGTTGTTGTCGCCGGCGTAGGCGACCTCGGCAACATGGCCGTCAACCATTCGAATTTGCGTATTGCAATAGCCGCCGGGGGCGACGTTGACGGAACCTCCGAGCGCCGGGACGGGGCCAATGGCCACGGTCGGAACCACAATGTTGAGATTGCCGCGTTGAACGACGCGCTGATAGGTCCAGATCTGGCCGGATCTGCCAACATCGGCGGTGGCTGTCGGAAAGCCGGCACACATTCGAACATCCGCTTCGCTAAGGCCGACCATCTCCTTGCGGGCTGCCGCCGCCGTGGCGTCCTCCTTCGCAGTGCTCGACGTGTCGTCGGGCATGACGCAGGAGGACAGGATGGCGGCGCTTACGGATAGAACGAGAAGGGCAAGCTTTCGTGTGTGGAAAGATGTCATACCAACTTCGGATTGCATGGGAGCCCCGAATGCCAACCTAGGAAGTGAGCCAGTCGAGTCAACCGGCAGAAATTCACGAAGTCGTTTGGTGCGCCACCGCCGCGCATCTGCTGCAAGGGGTTGACGCTGCTGCCATGACCCTCGCACCCTGTCTTCCGCCTGGACGCCGAGTACTGGCGCACGGTGCTGTGACTTTGGTTCGGCCGACGGTGTGCTAGTTTCCAGCCAATTGCTCCGGAGACGTCATGCTTATCAAGCTGCAAGAAATCGCCCTCGCTCTTCTGCTGTTGGTCGCCGGCGCTGGGGCCAGTCATGCGGAGGCGGCCCAGCGGCCGCCGCCCACAGGCGGGGTTCTCTCGCTCCTGCCGCCGCCGCAGACTTCCGATCATTCGATCGTCATCGCCGGACGCACGCTCGATTACGAGGCCAAGGCCGGCACGCTGTCATTGCCGTCCGGCAAAGGCGATATCACCGCCGAGATTTTCTATGTCGCCTATGCACTGCATCCCGGAAAAGAAACGGGACCGGATCCGCGGCGTCCGATCACCTTCGTGTTTAATGGCGGTCCGGGAGCAGCTTCCGCCTATCTGCACCTCGGCGCGCTCGGTCCGCGGGTCCTGGCGACGGCGGCCGATGGAAGTTTCCTGCCGCCGCCACAGAGGCTGTTCGATAACCCCGACACTTGGCTCGACATGACCGACTTGGTCTTTGTGGACCCTGTCGGAACCGGTTACAGCCGTGAAGCGCCCGGCACGGAGGCACACAGCTTCTGGGGCGTCAGTCAGGACGCCGCGTCGATAGGCGCGTTCATCCGGCTCTATCTGGCGCAGACCAACCGCACGGCATCGCCGGTGTTTCTTGCCGGCGAAAGCTATGGCGGGTTTCGGGCGGCATTGCTCGCCAGGAAGCTTCAGGAAGACATCGGCATCAGCCCGAGCGGCGTCGTGCTGATTTCGCCAGCGCTCGAATTCACGCTGGTGCGCCCGGACGAGTTCCAGCCGCTCCACTGGGCGCTGGAACTGCCGTCGCTGGCGGCAGTGCGCCTGCACAGCGAAGGCGTTTCCGGCCCGGCTCTGCAGGAGCGGCTGGCAGAAGTCGAACGCTATGCGCTCGGCGATTATCTGGCCGCGCTAGCCGGTGGACTGGAGCAAGGTGGACGGCTGGCGAGCCAGCGTGTCGCCGAAATCACCGGTCTGCCGCTCAACCTTGTCCAGCGGCACTTTGCACGCATTCCCATAGGGCTCTTTGCCAAGGAGTTTGCACGGGCAAAGGGCAATGTTCTCAGCGCCTATGACGGCAACATCGCGACGGCGGACGTGGCGCCAGAGAGCCTGGGAGTCGAGGGTCCCGATCCGGTGCTCGACCGAAGCGTGCCGGCGCTCACCTCTGCTTTCGTCGGCTACGTGCGTGATGAATTGAACTTCCGTACGGATATCAGCTATCGGCTTCTCAACCGCGAAGTTAGCGGCAATTGGGACTATGGAACGAGCCCGACGCGTCAGGGCTATGCGGGTGTCATGGACGACCTTCAGCAGGCGCGCACGCTGAACCCCAATCTCGGCGTGCTGATCGTCAACGGCTACAGCGACCTGGTGACGCCGTACATGGGCTCGCGCTACCTGCTTGGTCAAATTCCTTCGCTTGCCGGCGCAAAGCCCATTCGCGCCGAGGTGCTGGAAGGCGGGCACATGATGTATCTGAGGCCGGATGGACGGGCGGCACTGAAGCAGGCCGCGTCCGAGCTTTACCGAACGACGCAATGAGACAGTTGCGCAAAAAAGCGCCGGATGCGCTGTTCGCCCTCTCATCAGGCCCTAGTTCCATCGCAATTGATCGGTTACACACCAAGGATGGCGTCTTTTAGCGACGTTCGACAGCAAATTAGCCGGTTCTCCAGAATCGCGCCACTGATGCGGCGTGTTGCCGAGCGGGCCACTCGGAACACTAGGCCACACTGGATGACAAGCCTTGTCGGCCGCTGGAACGCGTTGTCGCTGGCCACGCAGTTCCTGCTCGCGGGTGGTCTATTCTCCCTGTCGGCCATGGTGGTGGTGGGGATTTCAGTCACGAGCCACATAGAAGCCGTGGTCACGCAGAATTCGGCATCCGCTACGGCTCTATACGTGGACAGCGTTATCGCGCCGCTGCTTCCGGATATGCGCAAGAGCGAAGTCCTCGACGAGAGCGTCGCCCACGCGCTCGATGAAACGCTGGGACAAGGGGCACTCGGCACAAGGCTCGAATCCTTCAAGCTCTGGCGTCGCGACGGAACCATCCTGTATTCGACCGACAAGACATTGATCGGCAAGCGCTTTGAACCCAGCGGCAATCTCCGCGCGGCGTTTGCAGGCCAAATGGTTTCGGAGTTCGACAAGCTCGACGATCCGGACAGCGAGGCCGAAAGAGCCAGCGGCTTGCATCTCCTCGAGATCTACAACCCGGTGCTGCAGCCATGGTCGGGGGAAGTGGTGGCCGTTTCGGAATTCTACGAGGTCGCCACTGATTTCGAAAGAAACCTGCATCAGGCACTCATTCGAACCTGGCTGGACGTTGCCGCCGTCACAGCGGCCTTCTTTCTCGGGCTGTCGGCAATCGTGTTCCGTGGCAGCCGCACGATCAGTTCGCAGAGCCGCTCGTTGAAGCAGCGCATTGCTGAACTCTCCGACCTGCTTGCTCAAAACAGACTGTTGAGGCTGAAGGTGCAGCGTGCCTCGCAGCGCGCCACCGCACTCAACGAACGCTATCTCAGGCGCATCGGTGCGGACTTGCACGATGGGCCCGCGCAACTGGTTGCTCTCGCAGCGCTGGGGATCGACAGCCCCGTCATTGCCGATCCCGCTACGCCGTCAGCCGAACGTGCACAGGAATTGCTAGCCGTCAAAGCACATCTGGACGAAGCCATGCGCGAGATCAGGAGTATCAGCAAGGGCCTTGTCCTGCCGCATATCGAGCATGCCGAGTTGGCCGAAATTCTCGAGCTTGCCGTGCAAGCGCACGAAGAACGAACCGGAGCCAAAGTGGCGCTATCGATGACCGGCGGCCATGCGACGTTGTCGCCGGCGGCCAAGATCTGCATCTTCCGCTTCGTCCAGGAGGCGCTGAACAATGGATTTCGCCATGCCGGAGGTGAAGGTCAGTCGGTCGAGAAACATTTCGACGGCGAGCGCGTTTGTATCGAAGTCTCCGACGCCGGCCCTGGCTTTGACCCACAAATCGTGCGTCCCGAGAGGCTGGGGCTCGTTGGGCTGCGCGAGCGGGTGGAAAGCCTCGGGGGCCAGTTTACCGTGACTTCCTCACAAAGTGGCACGATCGTGAAAATGGCTCTCAACATCGTTGAAATGGGGCAGACATGACCGCAGCCATCAAGCTTGCCATCGTCGACGACCACCCTCTGTTCAGGGAAGGCGTTGTGCGCACGCTCGATCAGATCGGCGGATTCGAGATAGTCGGTGAAGGAAGCAGCAGAGATGACGCCCTGCGGATAATCGAAGACCAGCGGCCCGACATTCTGCTGATGGACATCTCGGTTCCCGGAGGTGGCCTTGGTGTGATCGGACCGGCCCTGGAGCGGCAGCCGGCATTGAAAATCGTGATGCTGACCGTTTCGGAAGAAAACCAGCACGTGATGACCGCGTTGCAGAGCGGGGCAAGGGGCTATGTTTTGAAGGGGGTCGGGTCGAGGACGTTGGCTGCGATCCTGCGCACGGTAGCGTCGGGCGAACGATATGTCTGTCCACAATTATCGGCGCGCCTGTTGGCCGATCTGTCGGCTCAATCAAAAGAGCCGGCGAAAGCTGACGGACTTGCCGAACTCACCAGCCGCGAAAGGGAGATCCTGACGCTGGTTGCCGCGGGACTGAGCAACAAGCGGATCGGGCTTCGGCTGAACCTGCATGAGAAAACGATAAAGCACCACATGACGCGAATCCTGGCCAAGCTCAACGTCAGCAACAGGACCGAAGCCGCAATGACGTTGCGCGACGCGACTGAGCGCCGGCATCCGCCTGTTCGCGATCATGCTTGAGCCAAAATTGCCGCACAGCGCAGCTATGTGAACTGGCCCTCAGTTGATCATTTCAAGCAATCTGTCCCGATCGGAACGCGTCGCCAGGCGCCGAATGATGGTGCGGCCCTTGGCATCCCGCATTTCATATTGGCCGCTGTCGATGCGTTCGCTGAGGCCGTTCGAATGCACCACGCCAATGCTCGGCCCACGCACCTCGACCCGGTCTCCTGTGGTCGCGTTGACAAAGAGTTTTGGCTTGCTGTCGGGGTTTACCGCAGGGGCGGGATCAGGGGGATTGTCGTCCTGCGACTTTGCTTTGCCCTTGCCGGCTCCAGCGTTCGAGTTTGAATTGCCGGAGTTTCCACCCGAATTGCCTGAATTCCCGTTCCCGTTCCCGTTCCCGTTTCCGCCATTGCCGTTGCCGTTCCCGCCGTCTTTGGCACAGGCGGCCTGCGGGCCGAGCGTCGGCGACGGTCCGTCGAACATGACGCGATACGGGCCTACGACGAGAATGAAGGTCAACACGATTACGGAAATACCGACACGACGTCCTCGTGAAGATCCGGTCCTTCGTCTCCGGGTCGTCATCAATGAACTTGCCAGTCGCATGTCGGAAATCCCCTTAATCATACGGACCTGTCGTGCTGCCTCCTGTTTGAATTCGTGTCATGCTTAAAACAATGGTTTGTATCCGGGACGTCAAGACCCACCAGTCCCACGATGGTAACTGGTGGGTCTCGCTGGCGCAGGAAGGGACTATTTACTGCGCAAGTCTTTTGCTTCCTGGTTGCGTCTCGCCGCGATAGCGCCGACTTCCCACCGTCAGCCAACAATAAATCCAATGGCCGCGATCCCGAAACACAGACCAAATAACGGAAAAAGCAGCCAACGTGCCTGATGAATGCTTGGGTCCATAGCGGCCTCCTGTACCAGTCGACATCGCAACGGGGCTCCTCGGAACTCAGTTCCTGAAACTCTCGCATTTCGGGCTTTTGCGATAGCAGCCTCGGACCAAAGTTTGGCCGTGCAGGTCCTTGGTCGACAGTCTTACAGACTGAAGTCCCTATGCCAGGAGCAATGGACCCCGCCTTGCATTCGGCAACCTTTGTATCCGACTGGCAGCTGCGATCCACCGCTCCCTTCGAATGCTTTGCGTTCCTGGCACTATGGCAACAGCGACGTTGGTCCACTGCCATGTCGTTGAAACGTCACCAATACAGACCCATATGAAAGTTGCGTCGGACGTCTCCTCCCATTGCGTCCGGCGCGTTCCCCTCTGGAGGTTACAGACCTTCACGCTTGGCCGGGCTTAACAGTCCGGCCTTTTTCTTTGGTCATTTGTGCAGCAATCCGCCGGACGACTCCAATCTGCGAGGCGTCAGTAAAATCGATTTGCAAATGCATTCATGTGCTCATAACCTGTCACTATGAGCACGATTTCCAAAGTTGCCACGCGAGCGGGCGTGTCGCGCACGACAGTGTCGCATGTCATCAACCATGCGGACCGGGTATCGAAACCGCTGCGTGAGCGCGTACAAGCGGCGATCGACGAACTCGGTTATACGCCTAACCCGCAGGCGCAGAGCCTGCGCACCGGCCGCACCAACATCATCGCGATGCTGATCCCCGACATCCGCAACCCGTTCTACCCGGAGCTGGTGAAGACGGCGCAGTCGACGCTCGAAGTGGTCGGCCTCGACATGCTGATCTTCAACACCGACGTACCGGGCGGACATTCACAGGATCACGGCCGCGAGTATTTGCGCCAGATCGGGCGCAAGCGGGTCGACGGCGTCATCGTTGCCGACTTCGCGCTGCACGGCATGCACAGCGAGCTGCTCAACCTCGATCTGCCCGCCGTCTTCATCGGCAATCTCCCCAATCAAGCCGTCGACAGCGTCCAGCTGGACGATTTCGGCGGCGGCTATCTGATGGGCGAGTATCTGGCGAAGAGGGGCCATCGCCGCGTCGCCCATGTCACCGGGCCATCCTTTTTCAAGGAGGCGATGGCGCGTGCCGCGGGCTTCGAGAAAGGGCTTGCCGACAATGGCGTGCCAATCGCCGCCGATCTTCGGTTCGAGGGAAGCTATCTTGCCCCGTCAGGACGGGAGGCGGTCGCTTGGCTCCTGGACAAGCACGGCGGAAACCTGCCGTCGGCGATGTTCTTCGCCAATTATCTGATGGCCTCCGGTGCGCTGACTGAATTCTACGACCATGCGATTAATATCCCTCAGGATATCGCCATCGCGGTCTTCGATGACCTGCCTCAGCTGGAATATGTCAGGCCGAAGCTGACCTGTGTCGGCAACAGCCCGACAATGCTCGCCAAGCGCGCCACGGAAATGCTGCTCGAGCGCCTGGGCGGCAAAGTCGAGGGCGCGCCGCGCACCGAAGTGATCCCATGCGCGTTGAGCCCATCCGACAGCGCATGACGCCAAATGCCGGCAGAGGGAACGGAGGTCCTTCGCCAACGTTCGACCGAACAACACCCAGGGAGGAAATGATGACTGACAAAACGACCCTCAACCGCCGTCGGCTGATCCAGGGCGGCGCCACTTTCGCCGCCGCCGGCCTTACAGGCTTCCCGTTCATCAATAGGATGGCCTTGCGCGCTCAGGAAGCGCCGCTGAAATTCTGGCAGTTCTATGCGCCGGGCGGAGACGTGAAGCCACAGGTCCAGTGGTTCGAAAAGCTGGTGGCCGACTGGAACGACGGCCACGACCAGAAGGTCGAGCTCGAATATGTCGTCAACAGCGAATACATCTCCGGCTCCAAGCTGGCGACGGCCTTCGCGTCGGGCGAGGGCCCCGACATCTTCCTCATCAGCCCCGGCGATTTCCTGCGTTATTACAATGGCGGCGTACTGGCCGACCTGACGCCGCATATCGAGGATGCCGCCAAAGCCGATTTCCCGGAAAGCGTCATCGCCAACCGCATGGTCGACGGCAAGATCTACGGCGTGCCGATGGAGGTCGAGCCGATGGCCTTCTATTATTCGGTCAAAGCGTTCGAGGAAGCAAAGCTCAACGAAAACGACGTGCCGAAGACCTGGGACGAGTTGTTGGCGGTTGCCAAGAAGCTGACGACGCCCAACCGTTATGGCGTGCTGTTCGAAACGACGCCTGGCTATTACCAGAACTTCACCTGGTATCCGTTTCTGTGGCAGGGCGGCGGCGAATTCCAGGGTAAGGACGGCAAGAGCGCCTTCGATTCGGCGGCCACGGTCCAGGCGCTTAAACTCTGGCAGGATGCTATCAATACCGGTGTGGCGCCGCGTCAGGTGGTCGGCGGCGGCTTCGACATCGTCGCCAATCTCGGGGCAGGGCTGTGCGCCATGCAGAACTGCGGCATCTGGGGCATTTCGGCGATGGACAACAACGCCAAGGACGTGCCCTACGGCATCTTCAAATTGCCGACACCTGCCAATGGCAAATATGTCACCGTCGGCGGTGGCTGGGCCTTCGTCGCCAATGCCGGGGGCAAGAACCCGGATGCTTCCGCCCAGTTCTGCGCCTGGGCGCTGGCCTCGATGGATCAGGGATCGATCGACCGGGTCGTCAACTGGTGCACGGTCGCCAAAAGCGACATGCCGCCGCGCAACAGCGCGCTGAAGGCCGGCGCCGATGTCTTCAGCACGGGTAAGTTCGGCACCTTCGCCAAGGAAATCCACCCGGGAACGCGTGCCGAACCGCGGGTTCCGCCTGAAGCCTACAAGATCATCTCGGATGCCATCCAGTCGGCACAGCTTGGCGGGGTCGATGCCCAGCAGGCCGCGACGGCAGCCAGTCAGCAACTCGACGCGTTCCTCGCTTCCTATTCCGGCGCGCCGATCCTTTAGGTCCCCTTCCAGCATGCACGCAGACGAGATGAAATCGCCGGCCGCGGGCGCCAAATCCGCTCGCGGCCTTACCGCCAAGCAAAGGGAACGCTACGCCGCATGGCTGTTCGTCCTGCCCGATGCGCTCGGACTGCTGGTGTTCGTCGGCGTGCCGATGCTGCTGTCGCTCGCCGTCGGGTTTTTCGAGGTCAACGGCTTCGGCGGCTATAGATTCGTCGGGCTCGGCAATTATCGGCGCATGTGGAGCGATCCGCTGTTCTGGTCGTCGGTGAAGGTGACCGTGGCCTATGCCGTCATGCTGGTGCCGGCGCTCTACGCCGCCGGGCTGGGGCTGGCGCTTCTGGTGCAGAAGACCAACCGGTTCAACGCGGTCATGCGCTCGATGTTCTTTGCGCCGCAGATGGTCAGCCTGGTCGTCGTGGCGCTCGTCTGGCAACTCATGCTGGTCGAGAAGGTCGGCATCGTCAGCCGGCTGGCGCCGCTCGTCGGCCTCAGCGGAATTTCGCTGCTCGGCGATCCAAATCTGGCGCTGTTCACGCTGGCGCTGGTCAGCGTCTGGTTCCTGATGGGCTTTTACATGCTGATCTTCCTCGGCGGGCTCCAGGACATCCCGGCAGAGTATTACGAGGCCGCAAAGATCGACGGCGCCGGGCCGGTGACAAGCTTCTGGTACATTACCTTGCCCTTGCTCAAACCGACCAGCTTCTTCGTCCTCCTGGTCTCGCTGGTCGCGGCTGTCGCCGGCGGCCAGGTCTTCGACCTGATCTATGTGATGACCAAGGGCGGGCCCGTCAATTCGACCTCGGTGCTGATCATCTACATCTACAAGCAGGCGTTCCAGTTCGGCGCCTTCGGCTATGCATCGGCAATGGCATCGCTGCTGGTGCTGGCGCTGATGCTGGTCACGGTGTTCTTCTTCCTGCTGACGCGCGGCGGACGTTTCGAGCATGACTGACAGCCGAACTCCTTCCACGCGTTCGCAGATACGAGCGGCGAGGCTTGCCTGGATGCTGGCGACCGCGGCGCTTGGCCTGATGACGGTGTTCCCGCTTGTCTGGATGCTGGTCATCTCGCTCAAGCCGGCGAGCGACGTCTTCACGCCGAGCCTCATTCCGGAACGGCCGACGCTCGGCAATTTCCTCTATGTGCTGACCGAGGTGCCGTTCCTGCGCTACCTTTTCAACTCGTTCTTCGTGTCGGCGACGGTGACCGTCGCTGCGCTGTTCTTCCATTCGATGGCCGGCTATTCGCTCGCACGGCTGCGTTTTCCGGGCCGCGACATCCTGTTCCTCGCCATGTTCTCGACGTTCCTGGTGTCGCTGCCGGTGATCATCGTGCCGCTGTTCATTTTGACGCGGACGCTGCACATGCTGGACAGCTATGCCGGGCTGATCATTCCGGCGATCTTCAACGCATTCGGCATCTTCCTGCTCAGGCAATACTACCTGTCGCTGCCGAGGGAGCTGGAAGAAGCGGCGATCATGGATGGCGCCAGCTATTGGCGCATCTATTGGAGCATCATCCTGCCGCTCAGCCGGCCGATCCTGTCGGCGTTGGCAATCCTGTTCTTTCTCGCCAACTGGAACGCTTTCCTGTGGCCGTTGACGATCACGTCGGACCTCAATCTCTGGGTGGTGCAGGTTGCCATCGCAAACTTCAAGAGCCAGTACGCCGCCGCTTGGAATTATGTCATGGCCGCCTCGACCATCGTCGCCGTGCCGATGCTGGTCCTCTTCGTGATCTTCCAGCGCCAGATCATGGAATCCATCAAGACAAGCGGCCTGAAATAACCGCTGAAGCAAGAGGAGAAACACATGGATAATGCCGGCCTGTCGCCGCTTCGCGGGCTCGCCAAATTGCGCGACGCCAAAACCCGCCGGTTCTCAAGCTACGACCGCACCGGCGGCAATGACGACCGGCTGCATATTGAACCTGGCCAAACGGCGGTGATTGCCGAGCATGATGGTGCCGGCATCATCACGCATATCTGGGCGACGCTCGCCTGCAAAAGCGAGGACTTCCTGCGCAAGATCGTATTTCGCGCGTATTGGGATAGTGAAGAACATCCGAGCATCGAAACGCCGATCGGCGATTTCTTCGGAATGAGCCATGCCCGCACCCGCAATTTTGCCAGCCTGCCGGTCCAGGCAAGCCCCGAGGACGGCAAGGCCTTCAACTGCTATTTTCCGATGCCGTTTGCCAGCCATATGCGGTTCACCGTTACCAATGAGGCCGAGGACGACCTGCTTTTCTATTATTATGTCGATCTCGAACTTCACGAAAAACTGGAGGAAGGCCTGGGCCGCTTCCACGCCCAGTACAGGCAGCAGCGACCTGATGGCATCGACGAGGCGGGGCTGGCCAACGAGCAGTTCCTGTTTGGCGGTGAAAATACCGACGGGAACGGTAACTACACCATCCTGGAGGCGGAAGGTCACGGCCACTATGTCGGCCTGCTCTATTCCGTCTATTCGCGCCGCCGCTCCCCTCTATGGGACTGGTATGGTGAGGGCGACGACATGATCTTCGTCGACGGCGAGCCGGGCATTTCCGTGCCGGATACGGTGCGCAAGCCCGATCCGCGTATCGGGCTGAAGGCCGAACTGGTCGGCGATCGTGGCGAGACCAGCCCCGGCGCCAACGATGCATGGCCGCCGACACTGCACGGCACCGGCACGGAAGATTATTTCAATACGGCATGGTGCCCGACACAGGACTACAGCGCGCCCTATCACGGCATAATCGCTGCCGGCGGGCCGAACTGGACGGAGCCGGTCACGCTCTATCGCTGGCACATAGAGGACCCGGTCATCTTTCACAAACGCATCCGGGTGACCATCGAGCACGGTCACGCCAATCGCCGCTCTGACGACATCTCGTCAGTCGCCTTCTGGTATCAGGCGGAACCGCACAAGCCGTTCGAAGCGCTTGCCGATGTCGAGGACCGCATCCCCACCTATCGCGCGCCTTATCACAATTGGAATGCCGCCTTCGACGAGAAGAGGCGTTAGGCCGGGATGCGTTCGAATTGAACCGTGCGTCCCGCGCTATCTGCGTCGGGGCATGACCTGCGGTAGCTCGCCGCCTCAGCTGCGAGGTGGAAGTTGCTGGACAGACCAGGTATTGCCGTCGGGATCCTCAAAGAAGACAAATCTGCCCCAGGGAAAATCCTTGATATCGCTGACCACGATACCTTGAGCGGCCAGGTGCCGGTGTGCCTCATCAATATCGGGCACGACCAGTTGCAGGCCTCTTATGGATCCCGGGGGGCTGTCGACGAGGCCCTTGCCCATGGCAATCGAACAGGCCGAACCGGGCGGCGTCAATTGCACGAAACGTATCTCGTCGCTTACGGTGTGGTCGTGATCGAGATGAAAGCCGACCTTGCCAACATAAAAGCCGATTGCTCTATCGACGTCCGATACGGGGACCGGGACCAGTTCCAGCTTCCAATCCATCACAGCCCTTTCGCAGCTTGATCGGCAAGTGGTGCCGAACACCGTGGACGACATCCGCCATCTTCCCAATGCCATTGTCGGCGCGGGCCGCTCAGTCAGTCAAGAGATATCCGGGTTCGGGCAACGTGAGGACCGGTCCCATTGCCAGCTGAGACGGCGAGGCGTTCGGAACGATGAGCGCAAGCCCAGTTAGGCGGGACAAAGACGCATTTCGGATCAGCAGAGACGGCTTTCATGATCGGAACGCAGATGGCCGGATACGACCATGGGAAGGTTGCGCGCGCCGTTGACGTTCGAAGAGCTGCGCGCCTCGAGACGGCGCTCACCGAAGCTGGCGAAGCTCGTCGGCAGCGAAGCCGAAGCGCCAAGAGCAGACCTGACGCAAAGAGGCCCTCCGACCGAAACCGGCTTCCATCGCTTTGCCAGGCTATTTTCACAGGACCACGAAACAATTGTCTCCGGTCGCCGTTTCGCCCGCAGAACCTTTCGAGGAGGCGACGATGAGCACAACCGGCTTGGACGTTTTTGACAAAACGCTGCAACTAACAAACATCTGGCTCGACGAGATCATGGCGGATCTTGGTCCGGATCGCCACGTCGCCTGGCACACATTGGGCGCCGTTCTGCGAACCCTGCGGGACAGGCTACAGATCGGACTGGCGGCCAAATTGGGAGCGGAACTGCCGCTGCTCGTGCGGGGCGCCTACTATGATCACTATCGGCCCGCCGACATGCCCGATAAGACACGCTCGCTCGAGGAGTTCCTGCAACACATCGCCGAGGAATTGAAATCGACCCGTCCTGTCGATCCCGAGGATGCAGTACGCTCGGTATTTCGCGTGCTTGCACGGCATATCGACCTTGGCCAGTCGGCAAAGGTGCGAGATGCGCTGCCAAAGGAAATCCAGGCGCTCTGGCCTGAAAGCGTGGGCGTCAAATAGCGGCGATCCTGCTCATGCGGACGTGCGACGGACCAACTGCCACGAAACGCTGAAAAGGGTAGGTATTGCGCCCGGTGTTGCCGAAATCAATGAGATCAGATGATCGGCAAAATGGTCGTAGTGGGCCGTTTCAGGACCGATCGTCGTCAATGCCGTATGACTGAATTCGCCCTCGTCGATATTGCCACACCCGATGACCGCTATGTCGCCCGGCACGGAGAGCCCGGCCTCCTCGAATGCGTGCAGGGCGGTCACGGCGGCAAGATCGGATTCGACGAAAAGCGCGGTCGGCCGGTCCATGCGGGCGGCCAGCGCCGTGACATTGGCAAACGCAGCCTTGCGCGCCTCTGCACCGCCGATCACAAGGTCATCTCGCAGCGGAAGGCCGCGTGCTTGCAGGAAGCTGTGATAGGCGGCGTGACGGCTTCCGTCCACCGCTTGGGGGTTTAGAAACCTGCCGACGGTGTCCAGGTCGTCACGAACGCCGCACGATGTGTTCCGCAAGGCGATGGGCCTCCTCGGCAATCGCCAATATTATGCCTGATTTGCGCGTGGAGGCGAAATCCAACCCGGCGAAGTAGATGCCTGGCAGGGCGGCCACGCCATCCTCGTGAACAGGCTGTCCTTCCGGGTCGAGCAGACCGGAAAGCCTCACCCAACTGAAATCGCCCTTGAATCCGGTGCACCACACCACGGTCGTGATGCCGGACTCGGCAGCATCAAGAGAACGGACAGCCGGATTCGGCAGCTGCGCTGCGACAGTCTCCGCTGGGTCGGGTTCCGAAACGGGGGCATCGATTCCGGAGCGGCTGATGTATTCGTCGATATAGCGTTTGACGTTGGCGGAGGCCTCATCCGCAAAACGAACATGCTCTTCGAGATCGTCGGCGAATGACAGACGGCCGTCATCTTCGACGCCTGCGAACCGCCCCAGCAGCACGACACCTTGGGCGCCGAGCCCTTGCAGGCTTATCGTGTGTTCTACCCCAAGCAGACCACGAGGTGGAATGCGCCCCGCAAGTCGAATGATCTCGTCTCGACGCACGTCGAGAAATCCGCTTTCGACGAGCCAGAGCATGATGTCGCGACCTCGGTAGTGCCGCGAGAGCCGCCCGACCCGGCTGGTGGCAAGGAAGACTGTTCGGCCTGCTTCCGCCAGTTCTTCCGCGATCTGGGCACCGGACTGGCCGCTTCCGACCACCAGCACCGCTCCAGCCGGGAGATCAGCGGCGCTGCGATAATCAGAAGCATCGATCTGGCGCAGGCCCGGCGGCAACGCAGCGGCCCAAACTGGGCGCACCGGACAATTCAAGTTGCCGCTGGCGATCACCACGTTGCGTGCCAAAAGTGTTCCGCGCGAGGTGATCAGCCGATAGCCGCCATTCTCGTGCCCGCCGGCGAGCTCGGTCACCACAGTGTCCGGTTCGACCGGCAATTCGTTTCGCCTGGCGAAATCCTCAAGCAGGGCGACGAACTGGTTGCGCGTCAGGGCACCGAACGGATCCGAACCGTCATAGCAGTCGCCGGGCATGACGGTCTGCACGTTGGGCGTATTCATCCGGAAGGAATCCCACCGCTGGGTGCGCCAGGTCTCTCCGATGCGGCCGCGCTCCAATACGGCATGGCGCAAGCCTTGCCGAGCCAGCGAATAGCTGACGCCCAGACCGGCCCAGCCGGCCCCGACTACTACTGCATCAAGGACGTTGGCATTATCCGTCATTTGCCGCGGATCCGGAGGCTAGCGCCGTTGCAGCGCTGTGAGGCGGCACTGGCGCCATCAGCGTAACGCCTCTGCCAACGGACAACCGCCAAACAGCGGCCGATGCTGCCCGAACCCATCCCCTCGATCTGCATGGTTTCGCCCCCGACGCGAGGGCACGATAACAATTTTATCGGGTCACGGCACGATCAAATACTCATCCGAAACCGGCAATGGTTGCGGCTTAACCTGGAAAGATTGTGAAACCGCCATCGACACGGATTACCTGCCCGTTGATGAAGCGCGCGCGCGGACCGGCGAGGAAGGCCACCGCTTCGGCGATCTCTTCAGGCTCCGCATACCGGTTCAGCGATTTCTTGCTCGAATCCATGCGCTGCGGATCGACCACGCGACTCGCCTGGAACCGTGCCGTCTTGGTGGCGCCAGGGCTTACCGCATTGACGCGTACGCCATCGTCGATCAATTCCTTGGCGAGGCAGCGCGTATAATGGACGACGGCCGCCTTAAGCGTTGAGTAGACCACCTCGGGTGAGCAGCCGATATGCGCTGCCGCCGAGGCGATGTTGATCACCGAGCCCGAGCCCCGCTTGACCATCGGCGGAACGAACGCCTGGCAAACCAACATCGTGCCGATGAGATTGTTCTCAGTTAGAACCTTGATGTCGTCGTAGTCGATGTCGAGTGCGTTGTTGGGACTGGGCTTTACGCCCTTGGCGCCGATGTCGCCGCCGGCGCAGTTGACCAGAATGTGCACGTCGCCGAGGTCCGCCTCGATCTTCCTCTTCATTTCGGCGACAGCTTGCTTGTCGCCTATATTGCCGGTGACCGCGGTCACCCGTGTCCCATGCTTCTCCAAGCCCCGGGCAGAGTCGCCGAGGTCCGCGAATTCACCATATTGAGATGGCCGGGCCCAATCGAGGTCGTGGACCGCGACGTTTGCGCCAAGTTCGGCCAAGCGGTCGGCCATCACGCGGCCGAGGCCGCGTCCCGAGCCGGTGACGAAGGCGGTCAGGCCGCTGAGGTCTCGGGTGGTCATGCTGATCTCTCCATTGCAATGAAACCGAACTTCTTCATATTGGCGGCGCTGCGGCGGATCATGTCGAGCTCATACGAAACGAGCGCGCCGTCATCGTCGCGCTCCCATGGCGTGCGGTAGTCGGCGTCGTCCGCAAGACGGTTCGCGCGCGCAGCACTCAGGCAGGCCGCGAACTCGCGTGCGGTCTTCGGCGCATATCCGTTCCACCAGTCGTCCGTGAGACAGCGAACGTGACGGGCCTCCAGCGCGCCCGGTTCGAGCACCGCCGTCAGCGTGTCGTGGTGCTCGCCAAGGATGGCTGCCAGTTCGCCAAAAGGCACGGCGCCGTCGCCGATCGCGCAGCGGACCAGACGGTAGCCCTCATCCGTGAACTGCACGCGATAGTCCTTGAGGTGAACGTGGCGGACATAGGGTGCGATCCGCTGCGTGAAGGCAAGCGGCGCCTCGCCGACAGGAAAAGTGTTGCCGGTGTCGTAGGTGATGCCGACGCCCGGTCCGCCGAGCTCGCAGAACGCGACCAGTTCGTCGCTGCCGAAGTCCTGATGGTTCTCGATGCCGAGTACCCGGCCCTCGGCCGCCGCACGCGGTCCCCAATCTGTCAACGCAGCGCGGATCGTCGTATTGAACTCACTCCATTTCCGGCCCCAGGCGTTGCGGTCGCCGCACAGGACAGGCGTCAGTGCGATACGGATCGTCGTCGCCTCGAGCAGGCGCGCAGCCCGAAATGCGTTGTCCAGCGGACCTGCCACCAGCAGCCCGCCGCTCACCACGGGGACAATATCGAGCGCACTCATACGCTTGCGCAGCGCGACGATTTCGGCATCCGGCAAGTCGGTCAACCAGGGTTCGTAGATCTCGAGCGTGCGCGCGCCCAGTTCCTGCGCCAGCGCGATGAAGCCTTCCAGTCCCACGCCGTCCGGATTGTGCCGCGGCGTGCCACGGCCCTGCAGTCCGAGATAGTAGGTCAGTCCGTAGGGGTTGAGGCCGAGACGAAGCATCAGCTTGGCGGTTCCAATGGAGGGCGGAGAGGGGTCACTAGCGCAGGCCGGCATCGACGGTGATGGACTGCTTCGTGATCATGCGGCTGTCATCCGCTGCCAGGAAGAGCACGGTCCGTGCAATCTCCTCGCCCAGGAGGACGCGACGGATCAATTGCCGCTGCACCGTCTGGTCGACTGCCTCCTGCGTCTTCAACCACAGCTCGCGCTGCCGCTCGGTCATGACGGCGCCGGGTTCGACTGCATTGACGCGGATGTTGTCGGGTCCGAACGACCGCGCCAACGCACGCGTCAGCGCCACCACAGCCCCTTTGGCGGTGGCGTAGGCCACCATCTGGTCCGCTCCGAAACGCCAGGCAATGGAGGAGAAGTTTATGATCGAGCCGAAGCCGAGTTCCTGCATATGCGGATGCACAGCTTGAGCGGCGAAGAAGTGATGCCGGAGATTGATGTCGAAGCTGCGGTCCCAATATTCGGCCGTCACTGCGTCGATGGGATGGCGCTGATCATTGGCAGCGTTATTCACCAGGACGGCGACCGGACCAAGCCGCGCGCGCACGCCTTCTACCGACGCCTTTAACGCATCGACGTCGGTCACGTCGCAATGGAGATATAAGGGAGCCCGCCCGGCGGCACCGCCGAGCTCGCGCAGCAACGCCTCCGCTGGTTCGTCCTGCACATCGAGAAAGGCTACCCGGGCGCCATTCGAGGCGAAGGCGCGGACCATATCGGCGCCGATGCCGGAGGCGCCGCCGGAGATCAGCACGACCCGATCGGCCAAGCTCGGATAGGTTGCGAATTGTACGGACATCAAATTACAGAAGCGCCTTGGTTGTTGGATCGAACAGGCAGGCGCGCGACATATCGATGCCCAGCGTTATCGTCTCGCCCATGACGGGAGCGTCGTCCGGCTCGAAGCGGCCGGTGATCTCCAGGTCACCCAGCCTGAGCACGGCAAGCGTCTCGGCCCCGGTCGGCTCGACCAGCTCGACCGGCGCCTGCATGGACGCCACAGCAGGTTTGCGCGACTTCAGGTCGGTCGTGAAACGGTAGATGTGTTCCGGCCGGATACCGAGCACGACGTCCTTTGGCGCACCGGCGGGCATCGGCGCAGCAAGGGCAAGGCTGGCGTCGCTGCCGTCAGCGGCGCGTACCGAGATGCTGGTCGAGCCGGTAAGCCGCGCCGGGATGAAATTCATCGCCGGCGATCCCATGAAACCGGCAACGAACATGTTTGTCGGCCGGTCGTAGATCCGCTTCGGCGTGTCGAACTGCTGTACCGAGCCCTGGTTCATCACCGCAATGCGGGATGCAAGCGTCATCGCCTCGACCTGATCGTGGGTGACATACACCGTGGTCTTGCCGACGCGATGGTGGAGCTTCTTGATTTCGGTACGCATGTCGACGCGCAGCTTGGCGTCGAGATTGGACAGGGGCTCGTCGAACAAAAACAGCTTCGGGTCGCGGACGAGGGCACGCCCCATCGCAACGCGCTGCCGCTGGCCGCCCGAGAGCTGGCCAGGCTTGCGTTTAAGCAGCTGTTCGATCTGCAGGAGTGCGGCAACGCGCTGGACAGCTTCCGCTTGCACCGCTTTGGGCACGCCGCGGCTTTCCATGCCGAAGGTGATGTTCTGGCGCACCGTCATCGTGGGATAGAGGGCGTATGACTGGAACACCATCGCAATGTCGCGGTCCTTGGGTTGCACCGAGTTCACCAGCCGGTCGCCGATCCAAATCTCTCCCGACGTGACGGTTTCCAGGCCGGCAATCATGGCGAGCAAGGTTGACTTGCCGCAACCCGACGGACCGACAAGCGCGACGAATTCTCCGGTCTTAGCCTCGAGATTGATGCCGGAAAGAATCTCGAGCGAGCCGTAGCTCTTGTGAAGGTTGCGGATCATCAACGCGGACATGGGCGACGCCTCATTTGATGGCGCCCTGCGTGAGGCCGCGCACGAAGTATTTGCCACCGAACAGATAGATCAGCAGCGGTGGCAACGCGCCGATCAGCACGGCTGCGCTCATCACATCGTAAGCACGTGCGGTCGTGCCGCCGGCCGTGAGCGCGACCAACGCCGCCGTAATCGGCTGCTGCTGGCCCGACGTGAAGACGACGCCGAACAGATACTCGTTCCAGATGCCGGTGAACTGCCAGATGACGGTGACAATCAGAATGGGCGGCGACAGGGGCAGGATGATCTTGCGGAAGATTCGCCAGAAGCCGGCGCCGTCAATGCGCGCCGCCTTGATAAGGTCGTCCGGTATGCTGACGTAGAAATTGCGGCAGAACAGGGTGGTGAACGAGATGCCCTGGACGACGTGGATCAACACCAGCCCATATGTGGAATTGGTCAGGCCGAGCTTGCCGAGCAGGAACGCCCACGGCATCAGCGAAATCTGGCCGGGCATGAATACGCCGAGCAGCATCAGATTGAAGGTCAGTTCGGAACCCCTGAAGCGCCATTTGGAGAGGATGTAGCCGTTCATGGCGCCGAGAATGGTCGAGATGATTGTGGCGGGGATCGTCATCGCCAGCGAGTTGAAGAAATTGCGCTTCATGCCCTCGCAGGTACCGCTGACACAGTAGGATCCCCAGGCCTGCGCCCACGCATCGAACCGGAAGCTGCGAGGTACGGAGATGAGGCCGTTGCGGGCAATCTCCGACTGCTCGCGCAATGAGTTGAAGATCACCACCAGCAACGGCACGAGATAGACCATCGCGAAAAGCGCCAGCACGGCATAGACAAGGAAGCGGCTCCAGAAATGCCGGCGCGTGGCTGCGGCAGCTTCCGGATCAAAGCCGGTCGGATTGGGGCGGGCCGGGTCAAAGCTGGCATTGGGGGCAATTTCAACCATTGCGGCCCTCCGCCCGCCGGCGCCAGACGATCCACAACGAGTACGGCACCAGCACCACCGCGACTGCCGCGAGCATCATCATCGCCGCGGCGGCACCCTCGCCGATTTGCCCGCGCTGGAACATCAGGTCGTAGACATAGATGGCGGGGAAGGTGGTGGACACGCCTGGCCCACCCCGCGTCAACGCCGCCACCAGGTCGAAGGTCTTGATGGCGAATTGTATCTGAATGACCGCCACCGCCAGGAATATCGGGGCGATGGTGGGCAGGATGACCCTGCGATAGGTCCGGAAAACCGACGCGCCGTCGATTTGCGCGGCTTTGACGAGATCCGGATCGACCGACCGCAGACCGGCCAGGAAAAGTGCCATCGCGAAGCCGGACGACTGCCAGATACCGGTTATGATCACCGCATAGATCGCCGTGTTGCGGTTGGCCGTCAGGGCGAAGCTGAAGTCGGTCCAGCCAAGCCCGCGAACGAAGGCCTGGATACCGTCGACAGGGTTATAGAGCCAGCTCCACACCGTACCGGTGACGATGAAGGACACCGCCAACGGATAGAGGAAGATAGTGCGCCAAACCGCCTCGCCGCGGACGCGCTGGTCGATCGCGATCGCGAGCAGCAGGCCAACCGCCATCGAGCCAACGATATAGAAGCCGCTGAACAGGAAGAGATTCGTATAGGCGATGTTCCAGCGCCGGTTTGCCCAGAGCGAAGCGTAATTGTCGAGGCCAACGAACCCATAGGTCGGCAACAGCGACGAATTGGACAGCGAGATGTAGAGCGTCCAGAGCGTGAAGACGAAAACATAGACGAAGCTCGCCGCTATCGACGGCGCCAGCACCAGAATGGGCACCATCGTGCCGAGGCGCTCGCGCCACGGCCGGGTCGTGGCGGCTGCTCCTGGCACAATCAGGTCATGGGTGGACATCGGGCTGCTCCGGCGAGGTCTGGCCGGGCGCTTCGCCCCCGGCCATCATCGGCAGCTTCACTTCTGCGCTTCTGCCGCATCCGCCATGGCATTGGCCGCGTCCTGCGCACTCATATCCGGCGTCGCCACAAACTCGGTGATGGTATCCATCATTGCGCCGCGGACTTTTTGCGGAACCGTCATGTTGTGCGCCATCGAACGGACGAGCGTGCCGGCGGCGATCGAGGCTTGCAGATCCTTTTGCGAGAGTTGCTGGCAGGGATTGAAGCCGTTCGAAAGATCGACGTCGAGGCGGGCCGGGATGGAGCCTTTGGTCTGATTGAAAATGGTCTGGAACTCGGGCGACAGGATGATGCTGGCAAGCAGCTTCTGTCCCTCGATGTAGTCCGGGTCCTTCTGCTTGAAGAACACGACCGAGTCTGAATTCAGGATGAAGCCGGGCTTGCCCCAATCGGTCGGCGCCTGGGCACAGACATAGTCGGCGCCCTCCTTGAAGCCGCCAGCCGTCAGCAGGCCGATCGTCCAGTCGCCCATGATGTGGAAGGCGGCCTCGCCGCGGCCGACCAGATGCGACATGGTATCCCAGTCGCGTCCGTTCATGCCGGGATCCATGTACTTCGAGGTCATGGTGCGGAACTGCTCGAAGGCCTTGACCATGCCGTCGCTGCGCATCGCCTCGACGTCGCCCTCGACGAAAGCCTTCTTGTACAGATCGAGGTCCTGACCGTACACGACAACTTCGAAAACGGTCGAGTCGGTCCAGTCGGCGGTCGAGTGCGAAATGCAGATCTTGCCGCTGGCCACGATCTTGTCGCAGGCGGCGTTGAATTCCGCCCATGTCTTCGGCATCTCGGTGACGCCCGCATCCTTCATGACCTTTGGCGATGCCCACAGCCAGTTGATGCGGTGGATGTTCATCGGCGCCGCCACCCAATTCCCCGTCGGCTTCATCACCGGCAGCAATTCGGGAGCGACGACCTTCTCCCAATTTTCCGCCTTCGCCAGGTCGTCGAGATTAGCTGTCATGCCCGTCTCGTTCCATTCGGCGATCTCGGGGCCTTTGAGCTGTACAGCGGGAGGTGCGTTGCCGGCGATCACATCGGCACGCAGTTTGGCCAATGTGTTGGCTGTATGGCCGGCGATGGAGGTCTGCTGCCAGGTGCCACCCTTGGCGGTAAACATCTCGCCGAGCTTGGCGATAGCCTGGGCGTCCGATCCGGTCGCCCATTGGTGCAAGAGGTTGGTCTTGGGCTCCGCGAGTGCTGCTCCGGTAAGCAAGGTGAAGGCGGTAGCGGCCGCAAAGGCCGTCCTCAGATATTTCATCGTTTCACTCCCATATGTGATGCACGGTTCGTATCGACCGCTTGTGGCCCGCGATTTGAGGTCGTGGCCGGTGAGATGCAGTAATCTCCGTTCTTTCCAAGATGACATATTTGGGCTATCAGTCAACGTCCTTTGTGCTCATCATGAACAAACCTTCGCTTAGAAATTGGCTGATCGACAGGCCGTCCGCGTCGCCGGAGAGCCTGATCGTCCGATGCCTGCGTGAGCGCGGCGTCCTTTCTGCGTCGCAAATTACCCGCATTACCGGTTTGGCGCGGTCGACGGTTTCAACCGCGCTCAATGGCTTGAGAAAATCGGGGATGGTGATCGAATCCTCGGCCCATCATGACGCGGCCAGGGGTATCGGCAGGCCTGCCACGGCATTGACGCTCAATCCCGCTGCGGGCACCTGCGTCGGCATCCATCTGGGCCTCGACGAAATGCGATGCGTCGTCGCCGACGTCTCGCATTCTTTCATTGTCGAACAAACTATCCCCATGGGCCTGGACTACCAGCCGCAGCAGGCGGCGCAGCTCGCCAAGTCAGTAATTGCCCGATGCTATGAAGAGAACGGTCTGCCGATGGCGGGGCTCCTGGGGGTTGGGGTCTCCGTCTCGGGCCCAGTCAGCCGCGAAGGAGTGGTGCTGCGCGCGAGTATCGTTCCGACCTGGGCCGGGGTCAACATCCGCGATGTGTTTGGGCCGACCCTCGAACAGCCGATCTTCGCCGACAATGAGAGCAACTGCTCGGCCATTGCGGAGTTGATGTGGGGTGCGGCCGTCGGCCAAGACGACTTCGTGCTCTTCAAGGTCGATCTGGGCGTCGGCGGGGCCATTGTCCAGCATGGCCGGCTGGTGAGCGGCATCGCCGGCGGCGCCGGCGAATTCGGGCATATCAGCATCGATCCCAGCGGTGACCTTTGCCGGTGCGGCAATCGCGGATGCCTGGAGCTCTATGCCAGCTTTGCCCGGCCGCTCGAGCAGATTTCGCGCATCGTGCGGCGGCCGGTCACGATGGACGACGTGATCATGATGGCCGAGCAGGGCGACGTAAGGGCGCTGCGGATGATCGAGGACACCGCCGAGTTCGCCGGACGTGGGCTCGGCTTGATCGGTTCGGTGCTCAATCCGCCGCTCATTATCATCGGCGGCCGCATGGCCTTGGCGGGCGACATTCTCCTGGCGCCACTGATCGCGTCATATGAACGCCACACGCTCATCAAGTCCCGCGATGTGGCGCCCGCGCTGCGCACGCGGATAATCGTTGGCAAGCACACGGAGAACGATGCATTGCTCGGCGCGGTCGGCCTCGTGCTGCGCCACAACAGCCGACTGCGATGATCCGGCTTCGCATCGATCGGTGCTTTGAGACTCGTTGTTTCACATCGGTGCGCACCCGCAACACGGCCAAGTCCCTCCGGCCGTTGGACTGGTTCACTCTGGCGCGTTAGAGCGTGGCTGATGATGAGCGTGCCGAGAGGTGTTATAAGGGTCGCGTGCGTTTATGGTGTTAACGGGCAAGCTTGGGAGCGGTTGTCAATGCCATATTGCTGCAGCAGGCCAAGCCCCACCCCTCGCCCGGCCGAGAAAACTGCAAGATGAAGCAGAGCGGAGTTGTCTTGCCGCACGGTGGTGGGCGGGTGGTGCCGGCTCTCGGGATCGACGTCCATGTGTGGCGGGTCGCCCTCGATGCTCCCCTTTCGCAGTCGGACCTGGCCGTGCTCAATCCAGCTGAATTGACCAGGGGCGGCCGGTTTGTTTTCGAGCAGGATCAGCGGCGCCATCTGGCAGCTCATGCCGGCTTACGCGGGGTGCTGTCCATTTACACCGGTCGGGCGCCGGGAGAGCTCGATCTGCGGCAGACCCCGCAGGGAAAGCCGTTCCTTGCTGACGGGCGCCTCTCCTTCAATCTTTCGCATTCGGGGGAGCTTGCCCTTGTGGCCGTGGCTGCCGCCGGGCAAGTCGGCGTGGATGTCGAACGCGTCGCCTCGAGGAGCGGGGAGATGTCCATTGCCCGTTCTCTGTTCGCGCCTGGCGAGATCGCACAACTTGAGTCGCTGGCGCCAGAGGCCCGCCGCCTCATGTTCTGCCGGCTTTGGACTTGTCGCGAAGCCGCGCTCAAGGCTGTCGGCGTCGGCCTCTCCGGAGAGGGACTCGAGATAGGGATGGACGGGAGCGGCGAAGCCTATATCCTCTCGCCGCCGCTGGAATTGGTTGAACCCCTCAGGCTCATTGAGTTCCGCCCAAGCGGGCACCACGTGGCCGCTGTCGCCTGGAGTGCACGCGGTCCTCAGGCCGTCGCACGCCGCTTCGATTTCGACTTGGGATTGCCTTGACGCTCCGGAACCGGATCTCGGTGACCCCTGTTGTTGGCGACGAGGATCGAGCGGACGGGTCCTCTTCAAAAGCAATCAGATCGGCTTAATAACTAGTCAAATTAGCCTAAAAAGTAGTCAGATCGGCTTAAATGACACATTTTGCGACAAAAATGCTAGGCTGGTGAATTTTGCTCTTGGACCTTCCGTTGGGACATGCACTTAAAATACGCCGTGACTTAAATGCGCCGGGGTTGGGCAATCCACGGTGTATACTAGGCGGGGGTCTGGGCATGAACATTCATCGTGGGGGCGATGCCCCTCAGCAGGTCATTGAGTCAACACAGCCAATCGCAGTTATCGGGATTGGCTGTCGGTTCCCCGGAGGGATCCAGGACGCGGACTCGTATTGGAACTTTCTCCTGGAGAAGAACTGCGGCATCGTCGATATCCCGGCAGATCGCTGGAATGTCGATGCTTTCTATGATCCGGAGCCCGATGCCCGGGGAAAGATGCGGACGCGCTGGGGTGGTTTTCTTGCCAGCGACGTTTTCGGCTTCGACCCGAGTTTCTTCGACATGTCGCCCCGCGAGGTGACAACGATGGACCCGCAGCAGCGCCTGGCGTTGCAAGTGGCCTTCGAGGCCGTGCAGGATTCCGATCTCACATTGGCTGATCTGCGCCGTGGACGCACCGGCGTGTTCATCGGCATCTCGACCAACGATTTCGCGCAGAACCTGCGCCGCGGACGTGTTGGCGGCGGCGACATCTTTGCCGGCACCGGTTCGGCGTTCTCGATCGCGGCCAACCGAATATCCCACCGTTTCGATCTGAAGGGGCCGAGTATCGCCGTCGACACGGCGTGCTCGTCGGCGCTCGTTGCCATCGACCAGGCAGTGCGCCACCTGAGCACCGGCACCTGTGAAACGGCGCTCGCCGGCGGCGTCAACTGCATGCTCGATCCAGGGCCGTTCATCGCATTCTCCAGCGCCAACATGCTCTCGCCGACCGGCGGTATCTACACCTTCGACGAAAGGGCGGACGGGTTCGTGCGCGGCGAAGGCTGCGGGTTCGTGTTGCTGAAGCTTCTCGACCGGGCAATTGCCGACGGCGACCGGATCTATGGCGTGATCCGTCATTCGATGGTCAATCAGGACGGGTATACGCCGACCCTGACGTCTCCGAGCGGGGAAGCACAGCAAGCGATGCTGGAGGCGCTGGTGGAAGGCGCCTCCATCGATCCGGCCGATGTCGACTATGTCGAGGCCCATGGAACCGGCACGCCGGTCGGCGATCCAATCGAGGCGGCTGCTATCGGCCGCGTATTCGGTGTGAATTCACGCCCAAAACCGGCCTATGTCGGATCGTTCAAGCCCAATCTCGGCCACCTCGAATCGGCGTCCGGCATTGCGGGTTTCATCAAGACGGTGCTGACGGCGGGAAAGGGCATCGTGCTGCCGAACCGGAATTTCGAGCGCCCGAATCCGAGCATTCCGTTCGACGCGCTCAACATCGCTGTGGCAACGAAGCCGACGCCGATCGACCACCACGGCCGGCCGATCCTGGCCGTCGTCAACTCCTTCGGCTTTGGCGGTACCAATGCCTCCATCGCCGTGGAAGGATGGCGGGGGTTGTCCGCCAACGCCAACCGTGCGCCAAGGCCGGTGATAGCCGGCCATCCGATAGCCGTCCCGATCTCGGCCGGCAGCACGGCGGGACTGGAACTGTGGGCCGGCCGTCTAGCCGATGCGCTGGAGCAGGGAGGCTCCCTTGCGGAGACGCCGGTCGAAGACATCACCGCCCATTTGAGCAGCGCGCGCGATAACTTCGCCCAACGGGCTGCGCTCATCGTCGAGCCGGAGCGCGCCGCGCTCCAGACCCAACTGCGCGCATTGGCTAAGGGAGCCGTCGAGCAAAGCGCGGAAGGGCCAACCATCA
Organism: Mesorhizobium sp. M1217; assembly: GCF_040318275.1. NCBI lineage: Bacteria > Pseudomonadati > Pseudomonadota > Alphaproteobacteria > Hyphomicrobiales > Phyllobacteriaceae > Mesorhizobium > Mesorhizobium sp. M1217. The sequence goes on from NZ_JAMYMA010000003.1 coordinate 220,323, forward strand.
TCACCGGCAGGGCATCCAACCGTCGGCTCGCCATCGCCTTCTCGGGCCAAGGCGGCCAGTGGTGGGCCATGGCGCGCCGCCTGTTGAAGGAAGACCGTGCGTTTCGCCGAACCGCCGAGATGTTCGACGAAGTGCTGCGTCCGATGGTCGGCTGGTCGACCGTCGAGGAGATGCTGCGGGACGAGAAAAAGACCCGCATCAACGATGCCGACGTCACCCAGGCATCCATCTTCACTACGCAGATATCCCTCTACGAACGCTGGATAAAGGCCGGCGTACGGCCTGAGCTTCTGATCGGCCACAGCTTCGGCGAGGTCGCGGCCACTTACGTTTCAGGTATCATCGATATCGAGACGGCGGCTCGCATCATCGCCAAACGCGGCCTCATACCGCTGAAGAGCGAGCGGCGCGGTGCAATGGCCACGATAGGGCTGACGGTTCAGCAACTCGAACCTTTGCTCCCCGGTGACGAAAGCGTCGTCATTGCCGCCTACAACGGCCCGATCGCGCAAACGATTTCCGGCATGGAGGACGCGGTGCTTGGCGTACTGGCCAAGGTCGCGGAAGCCTATCCCGATGCGACGGCCCGCCGGATGACCATGGATTTCGGATGGCACAGCGCGCATCTGGAAGACTGCAAGGAATGGTTCCTCGGCGAACTGGGTCCGGTCGGCTGGAAAGAAGGCCGTCTGCCGATCATCTCGACCGTCACCGGCATATTCGAGACGAAATTCGACGCCGACTACTGGTGGGCCAATTTGCGCCAACCCGTCAGCTTTACCAAGGCATTGGATTTCACCCTCGATTTCGGCATCAATACTTTCCTGGAAATCGGTCCGCACCGCACGCTAACGCCGCTCATCCGAGGCATCTCGCAGGAGCGCGGCGCAGACGCCGCCGCGGTGAACTCGCTCGATCGCAAAACTGACGATTTCTGGACGCTGGCGCGGGCCGAGGGCAGCCTGCATGTTGCCGGCGTCGAATTCGGCCGGCCGAAATCGTCGAGTGGCCACGTGGCCGTTCCCAAGTTACCCTGGAACAACCAGCGCCTGCTGAATACATCCGAGGAAACCAAGAGCTTCCTGTTCGAGGCACCCCGGCACGCACTGCTTGGATGGCGCGACTTCACCGCGGGGCCGTCCTGGACGAACGAAATCACGCTTAGAGGCTTCAAATTCCTGGCTGACCATCGCGTCAGCGGCGATTGCCTGTTCCCGGCCGTCGGTTACATCGAAATCATGGGGGCCGCGCTGCGCGACCATTTCGGATCTGACTCCGTGGAGCTGCGTGATTTCAAACTGTACGAAGCGCTTTCCATCGCAGAGGACGACGTCATATTGTTTACGACGACGTTCGATCCGGTCGGTAGCAGGCTGCGCATCTCCACGCTCCATCGGGGTTCGGACGACGGCTGGAGGACTCGTGCCGAAGCTTATGGCTTCAGCCACAAATATGAACTTGCACCAGCTCCCGCCGACCTCCTGCTGGATCGCCCGAACCTAGTCGAAAAGACGGAATTCTACCGTCTCGCCGAACGGCACGGGCTTGAATACGGTCCCTATTTCCAGTCGGTGAACGCACTCGACATTGTCGGCGACCGCCTAGTTGCCAGGCTGTCGAGCAAGGACCCCACCTTGTCGAAGCAGTATTTCGCCTTCCCCGGATTGCTCGACGCGGTGCTCCAGGCCGGCATCGGCCTGGCTTCGCATCGAGACGGCGTGTGGGTTCCAGGTGAATCGCTGCCGCCGGCTAATGAAGACAAGGCCCAGTATCAGTTGCGCCTGCCAACCGGCGCGCGCAAGATCCTGCTGGGCGCTCCGATGACGCCCGAGGTGATCGTCGACATCCGGCCGGGTCTCGACCCGTACTCAATGCGGTTCAGCGTATTCTCGCCGGAAGGGCAGCCGCTCATCGTTCTCGACAACCTTCAGACAAAGGCGCTGGGCAAGGTCAGGGGCAGCAGGGCCAAGCAGGGTGCCGGCTCGGGCTCCAGTGTTTTTGAGGAGCATTTCGAGAAGCAGGAAGCCAAACCCGCAGCGCCCTCATTGCGTTGCGCCCACTGGTTGGTGGTGGGTGATGGAACGCAGCGCCTCGAAACGACATTGGCTGAGTTGGTTAGCCGTGGAGCGACGGTCGAGGTCGCAAACCCGGCGCCGTTCCTGAACCTCGATGCGGATGAAGCGCTCGCCACGATCCGGGCATTCATGACCAAATCGGGTGGGAAAGGCGGCATCCTGTTCAGCGCCGCCGCCCCCGAAAAACTCGACGACAAAGCAGGCGGGGACGAGCTTCTCGCCAGGATCACGCCTATCGTCCACCAATTAATCACGCTTGGAAAAGTCATCGACCGGCTGCACAGTTCGTCCGAACCGCGGCCCGAACTGGTTGTCGTCACGTCCGGCAGCCGGCTTGTGCAAGGTGACCAGCCGATGAGCCTTTCAGGCCTGAGTGAGAGCGCCTTAATCGGCATTGCTCGCACAATGGCAAACGAGTTCAAAGGTTTGGGCATCCGTCTTATCGATGCGGATCCCACATCGCTGCACTCGGGGGTGAGCATTTCAGGTGCCGTGCTGGAGGAAACCGCAGAGACGGAATTCGTCCTGCGCGGCGCCGAACGCTACGTCCCGCGGTTGGAGCAGCTGGCTTTGCACGAAGTGGCGCCGTTGCGGCGGACGCTGGAGACGGCGCGGGATTCTTCCAACTTCGCCGTCACCATGACGGGGCCTGGTACCATCGACAACATCGTACTGCGCGAAATCGCTGATCCCGAATTGGCTTCGGACGAGGTCATGGTCGAGGTCGCCGCGGTCGGACTGAACTTCCGCGACATTATGGCGGCCACCAGCATCTTGCCGGACGAGTTGGAGAGTGACGAAGCATATTGGCGCAATCTCGGGCTGGAGTTCGCCGGCACCGTCCGCAGGGTCGGCGAACGGGTGACCAACCTCAAGCCCGGCGATCGCATCATGGGTATGGGCAAGGGCTACCTCAGGCGCTTCGCCAAGCTCCGGGCGGATCTCGCCATGCGCGTACCCGACGGCATCGATCTGATCGAGGCCGCGACCCTCCCGACAGCGTTCCTTACCGCTCACTACGCACTCAAACATATCGGCCGATTGGCACAGGACGAAATCGCGCTGATCCATCTGGCTTCGGGTGGTGTCGGCCTCGCCGCCATCCAGGTCGCGCATGATGTGGGGGCTCGAGTCTTCGGCACTGCAGGTAGCGACACAAAACGCGCCTTCCTGAAGAAATGGGGCGTGGACGAGGTCATGAATTCGCGCGCTCTCGATTTCGCCGACGAGGTGCGGTCCCTGACGCGTGGCCGCGGCGTGGACGTGGTGCTGAACGCGCTGTCTGGCAACGGCATCGACAAGAGCCTGGAGTGCCTGGCGCCCTTCGGCCGGATGGTCGAAATCGGCAAGCGCGATCTCGCCGACGACAAGCCGATCGGGCTTCGCTCGCTTTATCGCAACAACGCCTATTCGGTCATCGACCTCTCGACGCTCCCCGTGGAGAGGGAGAGCCTCTTCAGGCAATTGCTGGCGGAGGTCGAGGCAAAGGTTGCCGCCGGCGTCTACAAGCCGCTGGAGGCGACTCGCTTCCCGGCATCGCGCACGGCGGAAGCCATGCGCATGCTTTCGCGAGCGCTGCACATCGGCAAGGTGATCGTCACTTTCGACGAACCTTCCGTGGACATCGAACTTGACCTCGGCGCACAGTTCGCCGTCTCCGCTCGGGCCTCCTACCTCGTCACGGGTGGGCTCAAAGGCTTTGGCGTTGCGATCGCCGATTGGCTCAGTCAGAAAGGCGCGGGGACTATCATCCTTGCCAATCGAAGCGGTGTTCCAGATGCCGAAGCGGCTGTGGCTATCGAGATCATGGAGCAACGCGGCACGCGCATCGTTCGCGCGGCGCTGGACGTGACCGATGCTACCGCCGTTGCCAGGCTGATCGGCGAATATGCTGGGGGTGACGCTCCTCTGCGCGGCATCGTGCATGGCGCCGCGGTGATCGAGGACGCTTTCGTCTCGCAGCTCGATGCAGGCAAGATCGACCGCGTGCTGAGGCCGAAGATAGCCGGCGGGTGGAACTTGCATGTCGCCGTCGTCGAACACGATATCCCACTGGATTTCTTCGTGAATTTCTCTTCGATCGCGCAGGTTATCGGTTCGTCTGGGCAGGCCAACTACACAGCGGCCAACTCTGTTTTGAACGCAATCGCTACGTACCGCAGGGGTCGCAACCTGGCCGGCTCGTCGACCGCTTGGGGCATGATCGCCGGCAGTGGATTCGTTGCCAGGTCGGAAGCAATGACCAACTATCTCGATAGTGTCGGCATCAAGCCGGTTCAGGATTCTGAAGCGGCGGCGGCCCTGTCCTATCTCGTGCGCGCGAGATCGGAGAATCTCGGCTTTGCCAATATCGACTGGGCTGCGATCGCGCGCACGAACCCCGGCGCAGCGACGAATCCGAGGATTTCGCCGCTGCTTGGAGACAGAACCGGAGGGCGCTCTCGCATTCAGGCCGAGCTTGCAGCCGCGCCACGCGAGGCGTGGGACGACCTGCTCGCCGACATGATCCGGCGCGAAGTGGCGAAAGTCCTCAAGGTCGAGGCAAGCGCCTTGGCGGATGACCGCAAGCTCAGTGAGCTAGGTCTCGACTCCCTCTCATCATTCGAGCTGAAAAACCGCGTCGAGGCTCAGGTCGAAGTCGACATCCCTGTCGCCAAGTTCCTGCAAGCGCCGACGATCGCGGGACTGTCGCGCCTCGTCGCTTCCGCTTTCGAGGCGAAGCTGAAGGCGTCCGCCTTGCAGGTCCTGGCCGCACAATCGAGTTCCGATGGCGTTACAGCGCAGGAAGCCTTCCGGCCTCTGGGCCGCCAGGTCGATGCGATGATGCTGGATGGACGGCCGATGTCGTCGGCCGTCGCAAAGGCCGACAATCAGATCCTGGTCGAGACGAGTATTGAGCCCGGCGTGTCGCTGGCTGCGCTTGCGACAAGATTGGCGCGACTGGTCGAGAGACACGATGCGCTCCGGATGACGGGTGCGATATCGGCGTCCGGCGCCGTAGAGATCGGCTTCGAGGCTCAACCTGTTGTTGAAGTGCTTTCGCCGGGCGGTCGTTTGGGCGATGTGGCACTGCCTGGTCCGCTATGGCGGATCGGCGCGTGGCAGCGGCAGGATGGCGGTCACGACCTGCAAATCCGGGCTCATCGCGCGGCTGCCGACATGTTGTCGGTTCACCTTTTGCTCGCGCAGCTTGTGCAAGACGAAGCGGAAGCGGTCGAAGCAGCGCCTAGTTTTGCCGACTATGCGCGCGCAGTTCATCCAGTGCCCGGATCGAGCGAGTATCGTCGCGATTTCGCCTACTGGAAGGAGATCCTTCACCACGCGCCTGCGATCACACCGATCCCCGGCCGCAGTCGTGCCTCGTCTCCCGCCGGTATGGGAACGAACAGGGGCCGTGTCGGGTTGCTGGAAATTACGCTTCCCGCAGCAGCATTCGCGTCGAGATCGGAGTTGCCGGCCGCGCGCTTTCTGACCGCCTATACCAAGGCCTTGGCAAACCGCCTCTCGCTCCAATCAATCGTCGTCGACCGCTGGTATAGCGAGCGCGGTGAGGGAGCACCAAGCGGATTGATAGGCCCCTTGGATGGGTCCTATCCGATTGTCCTGCGAGCCATGAATGAACTCGGTTACGATCTGCTGAGGAAGGTCGAGCGTGCCGACGCAAACGGCCACGCGCATCGGTCAATGGATACGTCGTCCCTGGAACTGGCGCTCGAAGAGGATCTGCGCATCCGCCATGTTTCGCTGCGCCAATTCGGCTTCGCTTTTCTCGACGGCAGCCAAGTTACGGCGCTCGCCGCCTTGGACCATCCTCTCGATGCGATCCCCGCATCCGCGCACGAGATTCAATTGTCCGCAGCGGCAAGCGACGCCGGTGTTGTCTGCCGGCTGAGCGTGGATCTCGACGTCGTCGAAGAAGCAACAGCGCGGTTGCTACTCGATCAGTTTCTGGACGAGCTTTCCTCCGAGTTCGAAACGTCAGGCCGCCTGCTGCCCACCGCAACGGGCTGGAGGCTGCGCGAGTGGTCTGGTCAGCCGAGTGGAAGCCAGGACGTCGAGCGCTCGCCGCTCGACGGCGTGCCCAACGTCGAAAGAGAGATTGCTGTGACCAGCACACAACTGGGGTTACTGCGTTTCCAGGAACATCCAGACGCGACTTCGCATGCGCGTGCCGCATTCATTGTAAGCAAGGAGTTCAAGATCCGGCCGCAGATGGACGCCGATCGTCTCAGACGAGCGATCGAAACGGTCATGGCGCGCCACGAGGTGATGCGTACCCGGTTCTTCCGCAAGGGGGCTAGATACGGCGCGTATCTGGAAAGGACGCCGACCGATTTCTTCAGGATCGAGCAAGTCGCCGACGAGGCCGAAGCGATGGAGCGCGCAACCGAACTCGCGCAGGAAGGCATAGATATCGAGGCGCCGATGTTCCGTGTCACGATCATCCGGTTCGGCTCCGAGAGCGACCTTATCGTCGCCAAGGCACATCATCTCGTCGTTGACGGCTATTCCCTCGGCCTCATCGTCGAGGAGACAGTCAAGGCTTATCTCGGGCTGCCTCTTGATCCGGTGGAAATGAGTATCGACCGGTTCATCCGGGATTTCGACCATGTCGGAAAACCCGGTTCGTTCGAGCGGCGCGACGCATTCCTGCGCAAGGTATTCGTCGAGCCCTTGCCGCAGGTTCCCAATCTCGGGCGCAAGGCGAAAGGCTGGCGGACGAATGTCAATCTGATCGATTGCAGCCTCAGCGAGGACGTGACGCTCTCGATAGCCAGCGACCAGCAGGATGCGCTGCGCAAGCGTGCCAGGGCAGCCGGCACGACGGAAACGGCCATGATCATCGCGGCCTTTGCGCAGACCATCGGGGCGCGCGGCGGCGTGGACGACATGGTGATGCAGGTTCCAGCAGCCTTGCGCCACGACCGGCGGCTGGAGAACTATGTCAATTTCGTCGCCTCGGACGTGCCCGTGCGCGTGCGGCTGTCGCGGTTCGAGACGATCGAAGCGTTAGCCGGTTCGCTCGGAGAAGGGATCGAAGAGGCTATCCATTTCGCGCCCTTCATGGATTCGAACTACTTCGGAGACGTGCATGACGATGTCGTGGCCAAGGGGTCCTATACCTCCCTCTTCGTCGCCGGCACCCAAACAGTCGATAGATGGACACGCGCCACGCAGTCGGCCCCGCTTCAAAGGGCCCATGCCAGTGGCGAGCTTGATCTCGGCATGTTCAAAGTGACGCCCCTGCCTGACATGCGACGAGAAAAACCACGTACCAGCGAGATGGATCTGCGTACCTTTCCGACCGCGAACGGTCTCGGTCTGACCTTGATATTCGACCAATTAGGCTATGACCATGCGGAAGCAGAAGATATCCTAAGGGAAGTCATCGAACGGCTGTTGGCCGGGCAACCGGCGGTCGACGCCGCCGAGCAGGCGGCGATATAGCGATGCGTCGATCCAGGATCAGCGGGGCCGGTGGAAGCCGGTGCAGGTAAAGATACGTGATTCGCTTCATCTTAATTTTGTTTGCCGTTCTGGCGGCAGTCGGGCTCTTTTCTGGTTGGTATATCTGGCCTGCTCAGGTGGAGTCCTATGTCGCCCAGCGAAGGCTGATCGCGCGTGAAATCGCCGGACCCGGCCTCCTTGGTGCAACCAACCAGGTCATCGTGACGGCACGGATCCAGGCATTCCTGGCCGAGGTTCGCGTCGACCGGAATGACGAGGTGAAGACCGGCGATATCCTCGCCACGCTAAACGCGACTGAAATCGAGTATCAGCTTGCCGCCGCGGTCGCCAACGACCGGGCTGCGGCGGAGAGCGTGCGCGAGGCCGAATTGGAGCGTGACCGGCTGGCTATCGCCGCCCGTACTGCAAAGGCAGATCTGGATCGCAGGAAGAGCCTGCTCGCCAGCAAATCGATTTCTCAGGCCGAGTTCGACCTCTTCGAAGGTACCCAGAAGCAAGCCGAGGCCGCATTGGCGCGAGCGACCGCTAGCATCGAGCGCGCAAAGGCCCAGGTCGCGGCCGCCTCCGCCGAGGTCGAGCAGATACGAAGCCGTTTCGGCGAAACCTCCATACGCTCGCCTGTCAACGGGGTGGTGGTTTCCCGCAGCCGCACGGTGGGGGACCTGCTTTCTCCGGGCGTCGAACTGATGCAGATTGTCGACCCGACGTCATTGCTGGTCATGGCACGCTTCGACGAATCCGCAATGGGGTCGCTTCGGCCGGGGCAAGTAGCCAAAGTCACCTTCTCATCGGATCCGCAACGACCCTACGCTGCTTCCATTGCGCGGATCGGCCGGCAGGTCGATCAAGAGACCCGCGAGTTTACGGTCGATCTTAAATTGCGTGAGGTGCCGGCGAACTGGGCTGTGGGTCAGCGTGCAAGCGTCACCATCCAAGCGGAATCGCCGTCACCAGGCATTGCGGTGCCACAGCGGTTCCTGGCGAGAAACCAGGGACGGGTGGGTCTATGGATTGCACATGACGGGCGGGCCTATTGGGCTCCTGTTTCACTGGGCTACTCCAGCGGCACCGATATCGAGATCACGCGCGGCCTAAAGGTGGGTGATGTCGTGCTCAGTCCGACAGGCCGCTTCCAGTACCAGGCGGTTAACCTCCAGGCATTGGGCAGGTGAATCTCGCGATCAAAGATATCAGGCATAACCTGCTGAGGTTCATCCTGACCGTTTTCGGCGTCGGCCTGCTGATGGCGGCGACGATCGGCATGCTGGGCATGTATCGCGGCATTGTCTACGAAGCCTTGATCGTGATCGACGGCATTGGTGCCGACCTCTGGGTCGTCGAAGGGGGAAAGTCCGGACCGTTCGCCGAATCTTCCGCCGTTCCGGCCAATCTCGATCGCCGCGTGGCCGGTGTGGCCGGTGTGGCGGCAACGCGGCGGTTCATCCAATACAACCAGCAGTTCGAAATTGACGGGCTTCCGCTGCGCATGTCGGTCACTGGTGTGGACTATCCAAGCGACAGTGGCAGCTGGATACCGTTGATCGCCGGCCGGTACTTCCAATCAAATCGCTATGAGGCTATCGCCGACAAGACTCTCGGCTTGGTTGTGGGTGACGAGATCCGGCTTGGACGAGATAGCTATACGATTGTCGGCGTGTCGACCGGGCAGGTCGACATGGGTGGCGACGGATTGTTGTTCGTCACCATCCCGGACGCGCAGGTCATCAACCAACTGCTGCCCAGCGAGGCGATCCTCCTCAACCGTGCGGCCAAGGGCAAGACGCGCATGGGTCTCGGCGACGAGACCGGAAGTGTCGCTGCCGTCATCGTCGAAACTCTCCCGGGCGCGGACAAGGAGGTCGTGCGTGACTCGATCAAACGCTGGGGCGACGTCGAGGTCCTCACGCAGCAGGACCAGGAAACGCTTCTACTGGACGGCCGCCTCGGCAAGCTCCGCGTCCAGATCCTGGCTTTCACGACGATGACGCTGCTGATCTGCTGCGCCGTCATAGCACTGACCATCTATACGATGACGATCGAGAAGGTCGCGCAGATAGCACTTCTGAAGCTGATCGGAGCGCGTGACCGGGTGATCATCGGCATGATTGCGCAGCAGGCGGGGTTGATCGGCTTTTGCAGCCTCGTTCTGGCCATAGCCATCTCGTTTACGATCTATCCGAGGTTTCCAAGAACTGTGCTGATCACCGAATCCGATCTTGGCGTGTTGTCGTTCGTGCTGATGGCACTCAGCCTTGCGGCCAGCTGGTTTGCGATTCGTCGCGCGCTCGCGGTCCGTGCCCAGGAAGTGTTGGCCTGATGTCGAAGCGCCGCCTCGCCACGCTGGAGGTTCGGAACGCCAGCAAGGTCTACCAGAGCGGGGGCTCGCCGGTCACCGCGCTGGCGGCAGGTTCGCTGACCTTGAGCCCCGGCAGCGTTACCGGCATCGTCGGGCCCAGCGGCTCCGGCAAGACGACGCTGCTGATGATCGCCGGTCTGCTGGAGACACCGACCACGGGAGAGGTCCTGTTCGACGGCAAGGTGATTTCGCGTCCCGGTGCGAAGCTCAACGAGCTACGAGCCTTCAGGCGGAGCCATCTTGGGTTTGTGTTCCAGAAAGCGAACTTGATCCCCTTTCTCACGGCCGCCGAAAACATTGCCATCGCCATGCAGGTCAACGATGTCGGTCGCCAGCAGGCGCAGGCGCGAGCCAGCCGGCTTCTTGCGGCATTGGGCATTGAACATCGCGGCTCCAATTATCCTTCCCAACTTTCCGGCGGCGAGCAGCAGCGCGTTTCAATCGCCAGGGCCTTGGCAAACGATCCCACCGTTATTCTGGCCGACGAACCTACCGCCGCACTGGATGGTACACGGGCGGAGATGGTGATGAAGGTTTTCAGGAATCTGGCGGACAGCCGCAATGTCGCGATCTGCGTTGTGACTCACGATACGCGCTGGAAAACTTATTTCGATTCGATGCTCGAGCTCGAGGATGGGCGGGAACGAGCGCCGTCTCCCTTTGGCTTGATTGCTGAACGGCATTAATCAACGGGCGGCGTGGGCCAAGGCGCGGTACAGAGCCGGCTTCAATGATCCGGCTTCGCTTCGGGTGGTGCTTTGATTCTACGAACTGCTCGCCGAAGCGACGGTGCTGAGGTTCGCTACGCGACACGCACCGTGCGCTGCCTCGGCTTGATCGCGGTGGCGAGCAGCAGGCCGGCGACGATGAAGGCGGCGCCGGCGAGATCGTAGTCGTGTAGGCTTTCGCCAAGGAACAGATAAGCGAGCACGGCGACGAAGGCGGTCTGCAGATAGAGCAGCATGCTGGCGCGCCCGGCGCCAAGCGTCTCGACGCTGCGGTTGTAGAGATAGTACATCAGAGCGCCGCCCGGGCCAGCAACATAGGCGAGGGCCAGAAGGCCATTCGCATGCAGCGCCGAACGATCCCCGGAAAACAGTTCCCAGAGATAGAGAGGCAGTGCGGCCAGCGCGCCGGCTCCCAGCAGCAGGACCACCATCGGCAGAAGCTCGATGCCGAATTTGGAGCGACGCAGCAGCACGGTGTAGAGGCCCCAGCAAAACGCGCTGCCGACGATCCACAATTCGCCGGGATTGAATTGCAGCTGCATCAGCGCGGCGAGGTCGCCGCGCGCCACGATCACCACCATCCCGGCCAGGGCGACCAGCGCTCCAAGCGCTTTCCAGACACCGAGGGGCTCGCCAAGCACGAAGCGGGCAAGCACCATGGTCATGATCGGCGACAGCGCCATGATGATGCCGGCGGTTGTCGCGTTGGTGTAGTTGAGGCCCGTGTAGATCATGCCCTGACACAAGGTCAGCCCGATGGCGCCGATGACCAGCACCTCGATCACCCGGGATTGGATCAGCACGAGCATCGCCCCGTGATGACGATGGACGATAGGCAGCAGGATCGCGCAGGCGAGCGTCAGCCGCCAGAAGCAGAGCGCCCAAGGCGGCATCTCGGGGGCAACCCACTTGGCGGCAATATAGACGCCGGCGGACAGGAGCCAGCAGAGCGTCGCGAGGGAATAGGCGAACGGAAGTGATGCGCCGGGTGTCGCCTTAGCTACATTTGGCTGTGCGATCGGCAGTGATTGGATATCCGTCTCCTCCCATCGCAGACTTTAGCAGATTTGCAGCGTCTTGCTAAGCAGCAACAACAGCTGTTTCACCGGCTGGTGCAATCGGTGGGTCATTGTGGGTCCCGCCGTTCACGGTCTCGTTCCATTCGAACGCATGTTGGCCCATGAGCAACTCGATACCGAAAAGCGCAAGCCGTATCGATTTCGCGCGATACGAATCTGAGATTCATATTGCGCGACAGATATTCGCGCGGTTGCCACAATCTTCTCGCGCCATATTTCTGCCGAGAGCAGATCTGTCGCGAATTCCTGGCCCTCGGATCACGAGCGCCGCTGTTTTTTTCGAAGCAATTGGAAGAATAAGCCACTGACTTCCGTTTGCACAAAGAGCGCGACACATATCCATGCGGAGGACGTCCGATGCATGCCGGCTTCCGAGGGAGCATACTCGTAGCGGTGTTGGGCGCCGTCATGGCAAGCTGCGCCGGCATCCCGGCGCAAAAAACCGGGGCAATAACCGGCTATGGCCCCAACCCCACTTTACCGAAACCAAGACCGACGCTGATCCCGACTGTTAACATCGCCGAGGCGAAAGGCTGGCAGAAAGGAGGTATGCCGACCCCGGCGAAGGGGCTGACAGTGAACGCCTTCGCCACCGGCCTCGACCATCCGCGCTGGCTGCATGTGCTTCCGAACGGCGACGTTCTGGTTGCTGAAACCAATGCCCCTGCCAAGCATGACGAAGGCTTCAGTCTTAGAAAGGTCTTCATGGACCTGGCTATGAAGCGGGCTGGCGCCGCGACCAAAAGCGCCAATCGCATCACGCTGCTGCGCGACACCGATGGCGACGGCATTGCGGATGTGGGCACGACGTTCGCGGAAGGCCTCAATTCGCCCTTCGGCATGACGCTGTCCAAAGGCAAGCTCTTTGTCGCGAACACCGACGCGCTCGTCGCTTTCCCCTACTCCAATGGCCAGACCCGAGTCAGCACGTCGCCGGAAAACATCATCGACTTGCCGGCCGGGGACCTCAACCATCATTGGACCAAGGACGTGATCGCAAGTCCGGATGGACGCAAGCTCTATGTCACCGTTGGTTCCAACAGTAACGTTGGAGAAAACGGCATAGCCGCGGAGAAGAACCGCGCCACTGTCCTTGAAGTGGATCGGTCGACCCGCCGCACGCGGGTCTTCGCCTCGGGCCTGCGCAACCCGAACGGGCTCTCCTGGAATCCTGAAACTGGCGAGCTTTGGGTCGCCGTGAACGAGCGTGACGAGATCGGCGACGATCTCGTGCCGGATTACATGACCTCGGTTCGTGACGGCGCTTTCTACGGCTGGCCCTACAGCTACTACGGACAGAACGTCGACGAACGCGCTAAGCCGCAGCGCCCCGATCTCGTGGCGACGGCGGTCAAGCCCGATTACGCCCTGGGCTCTCATACCGCCTCGCTGGGACTGACCTTCTCCAAAGGCGCCCGGCTCGGTCCGACCTACGGCAACGGCGCCTTCGTCGGCCAGCACGGCTCGTGGAATAGAAGCGTGCACAGCGGCTACAAGGTGATCTTCGTGCCGTTCCATGGCGGCAAACCGAGCGGTCCTCCGAAAGATGTGCTCACTGGCTTCATCGGGCGTAATGGCGAGGCGATGGGCCGTCCGGTCGGCGTTGCTATCGATCAGACTGGCGCACTGCTCGTCGCCGACGACGTCGGTAACGTCATCTGGCGGGTCCGCCGGGCGAATGGCCGTTGAGCGCAGGTGCCTTTCTGATTCCGACCTCACCAGCCTTCGGCTACAGCGCCACGCCCGATACGGCTGCATTCGGCTACGATCTCGATGCATATGGCAGGCTGAGCGACCCGAGACATAGGTGACATTTTGTACCGGACACATGGGTAACACTTTTGGCTTTTGGCCGGAGGCATTTGGCTCGTCAGCTTCATGCACTATGATCTGGGATATCTCGACCTGGAACAGAGGACGTTGCAGACCATCGGCAATCCGTTCGGCACGAGATTGTCACCCATGTCTTAGGTACAAACTGTTACCCATGTCTCCGGGCTGGACAAATATCTGAATTTGGTAGCGGGAGACCGCTACATCGCAATACCCACTATCGAAGACGCGTCTTCCATTTTCGCCGGCATGCGGCGTAGCTGCAAACTACGAATCTGGGGTCAGGAGTTCGAATCTCTCCGGGCGCGCCAACATTTCAATGACTTAGAAGGACATCGCAGACGAGAGAGAGAAATTAGTCTGCGATTTAGTCTGCGGAGTTCATCGTCTTTCTCTGGTCTCGACATGTGAACGACGGAGAGTTCCTAGCCAAGGGTCCAGTCGCTAGGCTGATGCGCTCACCTCTCGACGTGAACGGTGCGCTGAGGCTTCTAACCAGGATTACACCTGCCGTAGCAGTAGGGAAGCTGAACGTCCGAAGTTGGCGCAATCGCGCAGTTCCCGAAACGAAAAGTCTGACCCGCAGACGACGAACGTCTGCCGCGACGTCAATGTCGGCTTTGCGGGGGCCTCGCCCTACGCCGGAATCCGTTTCGGCAACAAGGCACGAGCCCGGGATCCCAAACAACAACTGCAGAGGAGAGCGCTTTGATCCGGCGTTGCGTACAGGATCGAATGACGCAACGGATCGACAGCCGCACACTTGTGCCAGGAAGCGGATCGCCAGATTTGGCTCGAGAGCAGGCATTTCGGACTTTTGGGATAAGTCCGGTTCGGGGCATAGTTCATGCCGATGCTCGCGGGGCGCTTGAAGGTCTGGCTCTGACCTTCCGAGCCACGGAGCCGCAACTCCACTTTCGGCTACAGAACTGCTGGCCAACTCCAAGTTCAGATTCTGCCCAAAATGAGCGCCGCCAAGGAGAAGATGACCTTCGCCGATCTGGAGCCGCTGATCTGTGACGCGGACAACGTGGCCGACGTCTTGCTGACCATGCTGGAGGTCTTTTCCACAGTACCTGACGGGAATTTCGTTCTGACCCAAGCGAGGGGGAGCGCCTTTTCTTCATTGCCACCATTGCAGAGCAGATGACGCGGAAGGTTAAGAACGCCTACTACGAAACCCTCGGGGGCGCCGCCTCATGACCGCGCCTTCAGATGACCTCGACGACCTGCAATTCGATACTGGGAACCTGCACCACTTGCTCGAAGTGCTCTATGGCCAGACCATGGAACAGGAGTTCGAGCGCGACGGGAAGAGGGTCGCTTTGGCGGACCAAATAAGCGCGCTGGCCATGATCGCCCGCGACCTCGCCGAACGTCTGAACGAAGCGGCTGGAGCGTGTATCGACAACGCGATGGCCGACGCCAAGGCCAGAAAGGCGGCATCATGAGCGCCGTCCCGACCGTCGAACCGTTCTGCGTCTCTGACACGTTCGTCACTGGTGCCGGCCCACTCCAATTTATGGGCGACAATCTCAGGCTGACGCTGCATGTCCTGCAGCGCTCGACTTATGACGGCGGCACAGAAAATGCCGTGGTATCAAAGATTGTTGGAAGTCGCACCGATATGCTGAAAATCGCCGCCGCCATTCTCAGTGCTTGCAACTCCCGGTCAACGCCAGCGGACAGAGCGGTGGAAAACTTCATGGAGTTCCTTGAAGGGCCCGCTGGGCGCCACTGAACCGGCACCCAGACGGAACTGCTAAGCCGCCGCCTCACGGTGGCGGGCTTTTTCCTTGCGTGTTCCTGTCGCTTTTGTCACTCCCCGCCTGCAGCAGCGTATTTTTTCGCCACTAAATCTCCGTCCTTAAGCTTCTTAACGGTAGTGGTAACATACCCGCTCTTTAGATCCGGCTTTGATCCATCATAGTGGACAGACCAAAGGTCATATATCCTTTTTCCAGAACGCCAAAATTTGTTGCAGTCCCTGTAGATTTTTGGATCACCCTTTGGCTTATTCTTGGCGCACATCTCATTACCACTTACGCTCCAAGTGCCCTTAAAAGTTGCCGTTACCTTAGGTTTGCCAAAGATTCCTTTGGTTGTGCCGTCAGATGCATAGTAAATGCTAGAGACGTCATAAATACCGGTCTTGCCTGAATATATCGCCTTGACCTCGGCTGCGGTTAATTCGACCGCGTCCTTCGGCAGCTTGCCGGCCCATGCGGACGCACACACAAAACTAGTCAAAGCGCCGCCTAACAGAAAAATTGCAAATGCACGCATAAAGACCTCCCTCTCTTTGCCCAAGCAATGACTAATTTAGCATTTCCTCAGAGGAGAATCGAGGCAGGAAATCGCCGACGTGAGGCACTTGCGCTGGCACACCCCGCTGCGCTGCGGCGCCTGCGGGTCGGGCATGTCGGTCAAGGACAGGATGGGTCGCCTGACGCGCATCATGTGCACGCGCGCCAAGGAATCGCGCTCATGCACCAATGTCAGGCCCTATGCGCTCGATCATATCGAAGCGACGGTCATCGACGGGTTGCGCGCCAGGTTGAACGACAAGGCGCTGATCGACCACTATGTCGCTGCCTACAATGACGAGCATCAAAAGCTCTATTCGGGGCAGGGCGCCTCGCGAAAAGGCCGCCCAGCGGCTCGACGCCGCCAGGCGCGAATACGACCGCGTGCTGAACGCCTATGTCAAAGGCATGATTTCGGAAGCCGAAGCCGAGCAGCGCTTGCCAGTGCTACGCGAGGAGCGCCAGCACCTCGAGGCCGAGCTCGCCGTGCTGCCGCAGCCGCCGAAGGTCGTGACGCTGAAGCCGGCGCTTGTCGCCCGCTACATCCGCGATCTGGAAGCGCTCGCCGCCGCGATCGGAGAGAATGGCTTCGTCTCGGAAGAAGCCAAGAAGATCGTCCGCGACGTCGTGTCGACCGTGACAGTCTACCCGCCGAAGGCAGGCGAGCAGCCGTCGATCCTGATTGATGGATACCTGTCAAACATGGTCGACCAAGGCCTTGGCCACCTCGTCTCCGTTCGGGGGGAGCGATGGTAGCGGGAGAGCGCTACCGCCTTTCCCCAGACCCTATAATTTACCAGTTCAGGCTTCGTTGCTGCGGTTGAGTAGAGCCGTCTGCTGGGAATCAAATTCGGGGGTCAGCAGTCTAATCTCTTCGGTCGTGCCAGATATCTTAAACGAATCAAAATCCAGCGCTTTGGTCCGGTGTTGAAAGGCAGCTTCGCGCCTGATTTCGGTCATAGAGATCAGCTTCGCCGCGTCCTGAAAGCAGACATCGCAAGCGAGGACTCCGGAGGTCGCGGTTGTCGCGCAGATCGTGGCCGTTACCGCGCCGCCGATTTTCTGGAGTGATAAGCCGCGCCCGACGCGGCGAATTCGTAACCCTACTCGGCGGCCGTCTCCGATGGCGCCTCTGCCGGCCCCGAAGGCTCGGCCTCGGCACGGGGCTTGCGCCGTGAAAACAGCGACCTGAGCGTGACGTAGAACACCGGCGTCAGGAACAGGCCGACGAAGGTGACGCCGAGCATGCCGGAGAACACCGCGGTGCCCAGCGACTGGCGCATTTCTGCGCCCGGGCCCGTTGCGATCATCAGCGGCACGACGCCGAGGATGAACGAGAAAGCGGTCATCAGGATCGGCCGCAGCCTGAGCCGGCAGGCTTCGACGGCAGCCTCGGCGGCCGACAGGCCGCGTTCCTGCGCCTGGCGCGCGAATTCGACGATCAGGATCGCGTTCTTGGCGGCAAGCCCTATCAGCACGATGAGGCCGATCTGCACGAGGATGTTGTTGTCCAGCCCTCGGAAAGACACGCCGAGCAACGCCGCGAGCACGCCGAGCGGCACCACCAGCACAATGGCGAACGGCAGCACCCAGCTTTCATATTGCGCCGCCAGCGCCAGGAACACGAACAGCACCGACAGTCCGAAGATATAGACAGCGGCATTGCCGGTGTTGCGCTCCTGATAGGCGAGCTCGGTCCATTCATAGGAGGTACCGGCCGGCAGCGTCTTTGCCGTGATCCCTTCCATCAATGCCAGCGCGTCGCCCGTGGAAACGCCGGGCGCGGCGTTGCCCTGCAGCGGCACCGAGACGTACATGTTGTAGCGCTGGACCAGCGCCGGGCCGGTGACGTCGCGGATCTCGATCAACGTGCCGAGCGGAACCAGCGCGCCGGTCGCCGAGCGCACCTTCAGTTTCAAGATGTCGGCGCGATCGAGGCGGAACGCCTGGTCGGCCTGCGCCCGCACCTGGTAGACGCGCCCGAAAGCGTTGAAGTCGTTGACGTAGGCGGTGCCCAAATTGATCGACAGCGTCTCGAAGATGTTGGGGATCGGCACGTTCAGGATGCGCGCCTTGTCGCGATCGATCGCCAGGAAGAATTGCGGGCTCGACGCGGAGAACGTGGTGAACACGCCCGTCAGCCCCGGCGTCTTGTTGGCCATGCCGGCGATTTCGTTGGCAAGCGCCAGGATCTGCCGCATGTCGGCGCTGTTGCGCTCCTGGATCTGCAGCTTGAAGCCGCCGGCATTGCCGACGCCGCGGATCGGCGGCGGCGGCAGTGCGATAATGAAGGCTTCCTTGATGCTTTGCAGGCTGCCGAACAGATTGCCGATGACCTGGGTCGCCGACTGGCCGGCTTTCAGTCGCTCGTCAAACGGCTTGAACCTGGCGAAGATCACGCCCGCGTTGCTGGCGTTGGTGAAGGTCGCGCCGGAGAAGCCGGCGAAGGCGACTGCGTAGTCGACGCCTGGCGTTTTCTGGATGATCTGCGACGCCTGCTGGATGACCGCATCGGTCCTCGACAGCGAGGCGCCGTCCGGCAACTGGACGACGACGATCGCATAGCCCTGGTCGAGCGACGGAATGAAACCGCGCGGCACCGCCTGCACCATGTAGACCGTGGCGTAGATGAGGGCCGCGAAAACGGTCAGCATGGCGGCGATCGTTATCCACGACCCGACTAGCACGCGGATGATGCTCGAATACCAGTGGGCGACCCTGTCGAAGCCGCGATTGAAGCCGTCGGCGAGCGCCCGTCCGAACCGCGCCAGGAAAAAGCGCGGCGGCGCCGCCGCAGCGTGATGCGGCTTGAACAGCAGTGCCGCCAGCGCCGGCGAAAGCGTCAGCGAATTGAATGCCGAGATCGCCGTCGACACCGCGATGGTGATCGCAAACTGCAGGTAGAACTGCCCAGAAATGCCGGGGATGAAGGCTGTCGGTACGAACACGGCTATCAGCACCAGCGAGATCGCGATGACCGCCGTTCCGACTTCGTCCATGGTCAGGTGCGACGCCGGATTGGGCGCCAGCCCTCTGGCGATATTGCGCTCGACGTTCTCGACCACGACGATCGCATCGTCGACGACGATGCCGATCGCCAGAACGAGGCCGAACAGCGTCAGCATGTTGAGCGAGAAGCCGGCGGCGTAAAGCACCGCCAGCGTGCCGATCAGCGACACGGGGATCGCCACGATCGGCACGATCGCCATGCGCCACGATTGCAGGAAGACGATGATGACGATGATGACCAGCAGCATCGCCTCGAGGATTGTCTTGTATACCTCCTGGATCGACTCGGCGACGAACTCGGTCGGATTGTAGACGATGTCGTAGCTCAACCCCTTCGGGAAGTCGCGGGAAAGCTCCTTCATCTTGTCCTGGATCTCCGCGGCTGCGGCGAGCGCATTGGTGCTCGGCCGCTGGAAGATGGCGAGCGCCACGGCCGGTTTGCCGTTGAGATAGGAGTTGGTGACGTAATCCTTGGCGCCGAGCTCGATGCGCGCCACGTCCTGCAGCGAGATCAGACGGCCGTCGTCGGTCGATTTGACGATCACGTATCGGAAGTCGCGTGCGTCGTTGAAGCGGCCTTGCGTGGTGACCGTGTACTGGAACGCCGTGCCGGTGCTGGTCGGCGGCGCGCCGATCGAGCCACCCGACACCTGGACGTTCTGGTCGCGCAGCGCCTGCACCACATCGCCCGAGGTCATCCCCAGGGCGGACAGTTTTTCCGGATCGAGCCAGATGCGCAGCGAATATTCGCGTTCGCCGAAGATGATGAGGTCGCCGACGCCGTCGAGTCTGAGCAGTATGTCGCGCACCCGCGAGCGGGCGTAGTTCGAGACGTAGAGCTGGTCGTAGGTATTGTCGGGCGACAGCATGTGCACGACCATCATCAGGTCGGGCGAGGTCTTGGTGGTGGTGATGCCGAGGCGGCGGACTTCTTCGGGCAGGCGCGGCTCGGCGACCGACACGCGGTTCTGCACCAGCACCTGCGCCTGGTCGAGATCGGTGCCCAGCTTGAAGGTGATGGTCAGCGCCATCGCCCCGTCGCCCGATGAATAGGACGACATGTAGAGCATGCCCTCGACGCCGTTGATCTCCTGCTCGATCGGCGTTGCCACCGTCGCTGCGACCGTCTCGGCGTCGGCGCCCGGATACTGCGCGCGAACGACGATGGTCGGCGGCGCGATCTCGGGATATTGCGCGACCGGGAGCTGGGTATAAGCAATCCCGCCCAGGATCAGCAGGACGATCGAAACGACCGATGCGAAGATCGGACGGTCGACGAAGAAATGTGCGAACCTCATTGCTGCAACTCGGCGGTCTCGGCCTTGGGCGGCAACGTCACCATCTCGACCTTCACCTTGGTGCCGGGCCTGGCGTGCATCAGCCCGTTGACGATGATCGTCTCGTCGCCGGTCAGGCCCGCGCGGATCACCCGGTAGCCGTCGAGAAGCGGGCCGGTGCGCACAGGCTTGGCCGACACCATCCCGGCCTCATCCACCAGGAACACGATGCGGCGATCCTGATCGGCGCCGATCGCCTTGTCGGGCACCAGCACGCCGCTATGCGGCAGCGACCCCGGCACGTTGATGCGCCCAAACATGCCTGGCTGGAGAATGCCGTCGGCGTTGGGAAAACTTGCACGCACCCGCATGGTGCCGGTCGCGTTGTCGATCCGGTTCTCGGCAAAATCGAGCTTGCCTTTGAATACCGCCTCCGCGCGGTCGGCGACGCGAACCACCACCTCGAGCCCGCCGGCGCCTTCCTGCATGCTGCCGCCACGCTCCTTCGCGTCGCGGGCGTAGCTGAAATACAGGCGCTCATCGACGTCGAAATAGAAGTCGATCGGATCGCGCGTAACGATGGTCGTCAGCAAGGTGGAATCCGGCTGCACGAGGTTGCCGACCGACACCAGCCGGCGGTCGATGCGGCCGGACAAGGGCGCCTTGATCTCGGTGAATTCCATGTTCAGGCTGGCCGTCGTCAGCGCAGCCGTCGCGCCCTGCATCTGCGCCTGCGCCGAAAGGTATTCCCGCCGGCGGTCGTCGACCGTCGCGGTTGAGATATTGCCGGTCTTGGCGAGTTCGTCGGCGCGATCCAGCTGCATCTTGGAGAATTCGAGCAGACTCTTGGCGACGTCCACTTGCGATTTGGCGGCATCATAAGCCGCCTGGTACGGACGCTGGTCGATGGTGAAGAGCAGGTCGCCCTTGTTGACCAGTGCGCCGTCCTGGAAGCTGACCTTGTCCAGATAGCCGCTGACGCGCGAACGGATGGCGACCTGGTCGACGGCTTCGAAGCGCCCGACGAACTCGTCGTCCTCGACGATTTCACGGACCACCGGCTTGGCCGCCGTCACCACGGGAAGCTGCTGGTCCTGCGCAAACGCAGTGCTGCTGAAAGCCATGCCGAGCAGGAATGCCGTCGACATGGCGGCGCGGGCAAGCCAGCCGGCCGATCGACGGGGTCGCCCGCCCGCGTCGCGATGCAATTGCCCATTCTCTGGGGTGTCCATTTGCGTCCTCGCTCGCTGGACCGGAGGTCGGTTGATCCGCTTCTACGCTCAGGCTTCTCGTCGAGATCAGAGCACTGCAGTGTTGTGCATGGCAACATGATCATTTTCCATGTGGGCTGAAATGTCCACCCTGTGGCTGCCCCGCCACCGGGCTAAAGTCAGTCGCGAATTAAGGGATTCAGGATTCCTTTGATGGACGGCTTATGATTCATATTGGTCGAAGGAGACCGATATGGGCATTACCACGCCGGCCGGATTCTAATGGACTGCAACACTTCGGCATCGAGCAGTGCGTTGACATATCCCTCCCGCTGCAGCCGTTGTTCCGTCTCGCTCGTTGAAGACGATACATCGACACAAAGAACCAGTTCGAGATCCACCGAGGAAACCTGCTCCGCCGTGGCCGACAGCGACGTTGTCAGGCTCACCGCCACAGCGAATAGCACGCCTCGTGCCCGTTCGGGTTTTCTCCGACCAGCGAAGCGTGGAATGAAGGACATCATCTCGGCGCGTCCATCCGGTTGGTCAACGGGAGGATGCTGCGGCGGCAATTGCACGCGGCGTCAGCCGCGAAACCGCGCGCACCCAACTCGGCGACGGAAATGAAAAACCCGCCAAGGGGCGGGTCTAAATTACGTTTATGGTAGCGAGAGCCCGTTTTGCTGCTTCCCCCCCGAATGTTCCAATACCATTCGGCTGCCAGGACTCGGTCAGGAAGTAAGACCTCCATGCGCCTTCAGAATCCTGGCTTCTTGCAGCAGCGATGCACGATCGGTGCCAACCATGTCGATCAGGTCTCGAGCAAATCAGTTATGTGCGCGGCCGTCTCAACATCGTGCCGATGCGGAGGCGGACATGAGCGTGGCCCTACTGATGCCGCGCGAGCCGGTCCATGGGTGCGTTTGCTTCGGCCAACCTAGCCAGCGCTTGCTCGACTTTTTGAGCCGAGGCGTCTGTGCGCTGGATATGCCTCACCATTTCCCGCCTCAGCTGCGCGAGCCTTGCTGCGCGAAATACGTCGCCGTATCTCGCAGTTTCAAGGTGGAGGGTCGCGAGCCTCATGGGCGACGATTCCCATTATCTCGCAGTAGAATTCGCGGAGCCGACTTTCGTTCCGATGTCCGACCTTACGCTCGCAAAGGGCTGGCCGGAAGGCCGGGACGAGATCGTCCGATGATGCTGCTCAGTCGACCTGCTCAATCTCCGGACCTGGTTCAGTCGGCAGACCTGCCCGCAAAAGGCAAAGACAAACCTTCCGACCAGTGGAAGACCGTGACGCGGGAACGTGTCGAGCGGCTCGTCAACGCCTATCGCTCGGCAGAAAAGTCAGGCAACTAGAAAGCGCGTTCTGGTCTGCGGTCCAAGTCGAGATGATCAGGCAGTCCTGTCGTGGCAGTCAGCCCGGAGGGACCGCTGCGTGACCCGTGCGAACTCTGTCAGCGCTGCAGGGATCGATCTTCGTCAGCCGCGATCTCGCCTCTACCACGCGCCGTTGCGCGGCCTGTATTCTTCTGCACATCGCGAGATTCTCGGCCAGCATTTCTTCAGTGCGTTGAAGCGCGAGCTCGGTCCGGTGAATGCGCTGCCTGGCGTTGGCAACTTCTGACGTCAAAATATCGGCCGCCATCCCGTGGCCGTGGGGTTCCATAGTGTCCATTGATTTCTAATACATGGGGGCCGATATCGTTCCCTGATTTCGGGCGAAACGGCGGGCCGCAGACGGGCGGCGACACATTTTGAATCATTACCGTTAGGAGCCCGGAAGAAGAAAGTAGACGACGAAGTGATTGTTCGCCTCATTGATAGGTTGTCCGTTTAGCCCGCACTAGGCTGTGTCAGAGCGGGGCGGTTAGAATGCCGGCGTGACAGGCCAGTGAAAAGGCCATTCTGATCAACGACAGTTTCGATTGTTCGTCAGGCCGAATTCGCACGAAAATGGACAAAAGTTGAAACCAGAACCCCCAGGCCATGGTCTATCAAAGACCGAGGCCAGTGTTAGCGGCAATCAATCTTCGACCATCTCAAAATTGGAGCCGGAGATGTTGCGAACTCGCCAGTTGTGGCCTGCATTAGCCAATTCTGTGTTTAGCCACTTGGCAGGAGGAAGCTCTAGTCCTGCCATCATACGAGAAGTTATGCCGTCGTGGCTTAGGACGTACAGTCCGGCAAATTGCCGGACGATTTCAACGCGATTGGCGATTAGGTCCTTTTGAGCAGCATCCTTATCAACGGCCTTCGTCGTCGCGCTCAATCTTTCTTCAACTTCGGCCTGCAGTTTCGCGGGCACAGTAAGAAGTTTCGACACAAAGAAAATCGCCGCCAGCACCGTTGTCATACCTACGGCCGCCACAAGCTTTACTAGCGCTCCGGACATATCGCCAAGGAAATACCAAGTGGCAAAAAACACAGCGAAAAGCGGAGCCAGAGTAACTAGAATGCGCTCCCAATTGTTCCATCTGACCGATGCGAGACTTTCCCGCCAGGCGCGCTTTGCAATGGTCTTCCAGTAGGTCTTGGTCATTGCCGGTTCATAGCAGAATCGAGTTTCCAATTCAAACTGAGGGCAGATAGGCGTTCAGCTTGGGAAGCTAGCCCTTTCGACCCGATTCCAAGGACTTGCCTGTAAAACAGGCGGAAAGTCGCTTGTGTGATATCAACGGGTTACGGCGGGATTGTAAAACCGTCGCGGCATCAGCACCGGTACTTATCAGTCTCGGCGATGAAGCACGTGAACTCGCGCTCGACCTCGAAGGCCGCCTCGTCTCTTGTGGCGGCGGTTCCTCGTCTCTTGTGGCGGCGGTTCCTCGCTGCCCGCGGCGCTGGCGCGCCTCGTCGAGGCCCTTGCGCGTCAGGCGGCGCGCGACGCTTATGAGCGCCGCCAGGAGAACACCCATGAAACGAGCGGCACTCTATGCCCGCTATTCAAGCGACCTGCAGACCGACAGGTCGATTGAGGACCAGGTAGCGCTCTGCTCGGACTATGCCGCCAAGCAGCAGCTGACCGTCGCCACCGTCTTTCACGACCGCGCCCGCTCCGGCGCCTCGATCATGGGCCGCGACGGCGTGCTGTCGATGATGGACGCCGCGCGCGACGGCCTGTTCGACGTCCCCATCGTCGAGGCGCTTGACCGCCTGTCGCGCGACCAGGAAGACCTCGCCGGCATCTACAAGCGGCTCACCCATCTCGGCATCGAAATCCGCGCCGTGCATGACGGCCGGGCAGACATCGTGCAGATCGGCATCCGCGGCCTGGTCGGCGCGCTATATCTACAGGATCTTGCGCAGAAGGTGCGGCGCGGCATGGCCGGCGTGGTGCGCGACGGCCGCAGCGCCGGCGGCAAGGCCTATGGCTATGCGCCGGTGCCGGGAAAGCTTGGCGAACTGTCGATCTTGCCGGAAGAAGCGGCGATCGTGCTGCGCATCTTCGAGGAGTATGCGGCCGGCCGAACGCCGCGCGACATCGCCGGCGGGTTGAACGATGACAACATTGCCCCGCCGCGCGGTCGCTACTGGTCGGGTGGGACTATCAACGGCAACCCAAAGCGAGGCTACGGCATTCTGCAGAATGCCATCTATGACAGCCGCATCGTCTGGAACCGTGTCCACATGGTCAAGGATCCGGATAGCGGCCGGCGCCAGTCGCGCGTCAATCCGAAGTCCGAGTGGCAGGAGCATGCCGCCGAGCATCTGCGCATCGTGCCGGCCGAGCTGTTCGCCGCGGTCAACAACCGCAAGCCGCGCAATCGTTGCGAGACGCCGCAGCGCAAGAACACGCGGCTGCTTTCAGGTCTGCTTCGCTGTGGCGCCTGCGGCTCGGGCATGTCGGTGAAGGACAAGATGGGACGGCTGACCCGCATCGTCTGCACGCGCGCCAAGGAATCGCGCTCGTGCACCAACACGCGGCCCTATGCCGTCGATCATATCGAGGCGACGGTGCTGGACGGTTTGCGCGCCAGGCTGAACGACAAGGCGCTGATCGACCACTATGTCGCCGCCTACAATGATGAGCATCAAAAGCTCTATTCGGGGCAGGGCGCCTCGCGCGAAAAGGCAGCGCAACGGCTTGACGCTGCCAAGCGCGAATATGACCGGGTGCTGAACGCCTACGTCAAAGGTATGATCTCCGAAGCCGAGGCCGAGCAGCGCCTGCCCGAGCTGCGCGCTGAGCGCCAGCGCCTCGAGGGCGAGTTCGCGGTGACGCCGCAGCCGCCCAAGGTCGTTACGCTGAAGCCGGCGCTGGTCACCCGCTATATCAGAGATCTCGAAGCGCTCGCCGCGGCGATCGGCGACAACGGTTTCGTCTCTGAAGAGGCCAAGAAGATCGTCCGCGACGTCGTGACCACAGTGACGGTCTACCCGCCAAAGGCGGGTGAGCAGCCGTCGATCCTGATCGATGGATATCTGTCCAACATGGTCGACCAGGGCCTGAGCCACCGCGTCTCCGTTCGGGGGGAGCGATGGTAGCGGGAGAGGGACTTGAACCCCCGACCCCAGGATTATGATTCCCGTGCTCTAACCAACTGAGCTACCCCGCCAGGGCGGCGAAGGCCCGAAATCCAGCTTAAATCGGCAGGCATATCGGCGCGTTCGCCAAGGTCGCGCGGATATAAGGTTGCGAGGCCAAGCCTGTCAAGCATCGAAGTGGCTGCCGCGACGGCATATTGCTGGCGCCTAAAGCTTTGCCGGGCAGACATTTGGGCGCACAGGCCGGGGTTGAGTTCGGCGAGGCACGTCGCTATGTCTCGCCCACGAAAGCCATGGTCAGAAATTGATGAAACCGCGCATTGCAGTCCTCGGTTGCGGATACTGGGGCAGCAACCACATCCGCACCCTCAAGGCGCTCGGCGCGCTGCACGCGGTTTCGGACGTCAACCCTGCGCGTGCGGAAGGTTTTGCCAGCGAGCAGGATTGCCTGGCGATCGAGCCGGAGGCGCTGTTTGCCCGCGACGATGTCGACGCCATTGTCATGGCGCTGCCGCCGCAGTTCCATGCCGACATGGCGGTGCGCGCCGTGCTCGGCGGCAAGGACGTGCTGGTGGAGAAGCCGATCGCGCTGACGGTGCCCGACGCCGAGCGCTCGGTGCAGGCTGCCGCCGACAATGGCCGTGTCTTCATGGTCGGCCATGTGCTGCGCTTCCATCCCGCATTCGAGACGCTGAAGGCGCTGATCGACAATGGCGAGCTCGGCGAGGTCCGCTACATCCATTCGCACCGGCTCGGCCTCGGCAAGTTCCACACCGAAAACGATGCGTTGTGGGATCTGGCGCCGCACGATCTGTCGATGATCCTGGCCATCACCGGCACCGAGCCGGTCGAGGTGCGCGGCGAAGGCGCTGCCCTTCTCGACAATCTCAGCGACTTTGCGCATCTGCACATGCGCTTTCCCAACGGCCTGCGCGGCCATCTGTTCGCCTCGCGGCTCAACCCTTACCGCGAACGGCGGCTGACCGTGGTCGGCACCAAGGCGATGGCGGTGTTCGACGATGTCGAGCCGTGGGAGCGCAAGCTTGCCGTCTACCGCCACGCGGTGTGGCAGGACAGCGGCCAATGGGCGTTCACCGCCAACGAGCCGTCCTATGTGGCGGTCGGCGAGGGCATGCCGCTGACGCGCGAGCTGGAGCATTTCATCCACTGCATCGAGACGCGGGCCGAACCGCGCACCAGCGGCGAGGAAGCCATCCGAGTGCTGCGCATCCTGACCGCCGGCACCGTCGCCCACACCAGGCCCTAAGCGAAAAACGCCGTCTATTCGGCGGGAACCCGCGCCGGCTGGACGGCAAGCCGCGTCAGCATCGCCTCGGCTTCGGCGCCGCGCTCGGAGCGCTCGATGAAGCCGCCGCCGAACACGCGCGCCTCGTTGCCGTCGTCGGAATAGAGCACGCAGGCCTGACCGGGCGCGATGCCGGACTCGCCGTCGACCAGCTCCACCGAAGTGACGCCCGCGCGGTGATGCAGCACGGCCGGGCGCGGCGGCCGCGTCGAGCGCACCTTGGCGAAAAGCTCAAGCCCGGCCGCCAGGATCTCGGTCAGCGGGCCATCGCCCAGCCAGTTCATGTTGCGCAAGAAGATCTTGTGGGTTTCCAGCGCCTCGCGCGGGCCGACGACGACGCGGGCCCGGTCGGCGTCGAGATGGACGACGTAGAGCGGCTCGCCGGAGGCGATGCCGATGCCGCGGCGCTGACCGACGGTGTAGCGCAAAATGCCTTCGTGGCGGCCAAGCACGCGCCCGTCTATATGGACGATGTCGCCCGGATTGGCGGCAGCCGGCTTCAGCTTGGCGATGATGTCGGAATATTTGCCCTGCGGCACGAAACAGATGTCCTGGCTGTCCTGCTTGGCGGCGACCGTCAGTCCCATCTCCTCGGCGATGGCGCGAACCTCAGGCTTCGACAGGCCGCCGAGCGGAAAACGCAGATAGTCGATCTGCGCCTGGGTGGTGGCGAACAGGAAGTAGCTCTGGTCGCGGTCGGCGTCGACCGGCCGGTAAAGCGCGCGGTGGGCGCCATTGGCGCCGGAACGGATGTAGTGACCGGTGGCCAGCGCGTCGGCGCCGAGTTCCTTGGCGGTCGCGAGAAGATCGGCGAATTTCACCGTCTGATTGCAGGAGACGCAAGGGATCGGCGTTTCGCCCGCGACATAGCTCTCGGCGAACGGGTC
The DNA here is from genome assembly GCF_040318275.1 of Mesorhizobium sp. M1217. Lineage (NCBI taxonomy): Bacteria > Pseudomonadati > Pseudomonadota > Alphaproteobacteria > Hyphomicrobiales > Phyllobacteriaceae > Mesorhizobium > Mesorhizobium sp. M1217. Next base: position 248,344 of record NZ_JAMYMA010000003.1, read on the forward strand.
AATCACCGCCTTGCGGAAGCGCTCCTCGTAATCGAGCACGTAATGCGGGATGGCGAGCGTCTCGGAGACGCGGCGGGCATCGTCGATGTCCTGGCCGGCGCAGCATGAGCCGGCCCGGTGCGTTGCCGCGCCGTGGTCGTAAAGCTGCAGCGTGACGCCGACGACGTCGTAGCCCTCGTGCTTTAAGAGACCGGCAACAACCGACGAATCGACACCGCCCGACATGGCGACGACGACACGGGTGTTTTCGGGGCGTCCGGGAAGATCGAGGCTGTTCATGGTTCTTTCGTTCTGCGCGGCGCTTCAATGCCAATGGCCGGAATATAGGTCAAGCGTCCCGGCCGCGCCAGCTTTGCAGGCCGGCTCATTTTTTCCAGCCGGGTTCAACGCGCTTGCCGGCAGATATCTCAAATGCCGATGAAAAGACTAACGCGGCGTTCATGATCCTTACCTATCCATTAGGGTCTGCTTAGCCAAATTTTAAAGCTGTGGCGGTAATGTGGTGGGGATTGGGTCTTTGAGTTTTTTGTAGAGAGTACGATGACCGATCTAATTAGACCGCGAGTCAAATACGTTATCGGGCCTGACGGCAGCCCACTTACCATCGCCGATCTGCCGCCGACGAACACACGTCGCTGGGTTATCCGGCGCAAGGCGGAAGTGGTGGCGGCGGTGCGTGGCGGGCTTTTGAGCCTGGAAGAGGCGTGCCAGCGCTACAAGCTCACCACCGAGGAATTCCTGTCCTGGCAGGCGTCGATCGACGAATACGGCCTTGCCGGGCTGCGCACCACGCGCATCCAGCAATACCGGCATTAGTCCGATAAGGGCGCTGATCCGCGCCCTTAAAGTTTGCCGGAGCGACGATCTGGGATTTCAGACCGTCAGCACCACCTTGCCGATCGGCCTGGTGGCGAGAAAGGCATGGGCGGCACCGGCCTGTTCGAGCGGAAACGCCTTTGCCACGTGGACGGCCAGCTTTTTCGCGTCGATCAATTTGCCGAGTTCCACCAGAGCGGCACGGTCGGGCACCACGGACATGCGCTCGACGCGGATGCCTTGCGTCCTGGCCTTTGCCTTGGTGGCATCGCTGACATCGAGCAGCGACACCAGAACACCGCCGGCCTTGAGCACTTTTAGCGATTGCTCCGCATGCTCGCCGCCGAACGGCTCCAGAACGAGATCGATGTCGCGAGCCTTTCCGGTGAAATCATCCTCTGTGTAGTCGATCACCTCGTCGGCGCCGAGCGAGCGGACGAAATCGAGCTTTTCCGGGCTGGCGGTCGCGACGACGTAAGCACCGCGCGCCTTGGCGATCTGCACCGCCAGATGGCCGACGCCGCCGGCTCCGGCGTGGATCAGCACGCGCTGGCCAGGATTGAGCCGGCCATGGCGGACAAGGCCTTGCCAGGCCGTCAGGCCGGCCAGCGGCAGCGCGGCGGCTTGGGCGTGGTCTATGCCTTCAGGTTTCGGCGCAAGCTCATCAGCCGGGACAGTGGCGAGTTCGGCGTAAGCTGCCGCCTGTTTGGGAAAGCGCGACATGCCAAAGACGGCATCGCCGACCTTAAGGCCGGACAGGCCGGAGCCCAGCGCCTCGACAGTTCCCGAAACGTCCCAACCAAGGATGAAGGGCGGCTCGCCAAGCAGCGGATAGTGGCCGCCGCGCACTGCGCCGTCGACCGGATTGATGCCGGCCGCCTCGATGCGGACCAGCACTTCGCCGGCCTCGGGTGATGGCGCGGGACGATCGGCAATGACGAGGACGTTGGGTGCGCCGAAGGAATTCTGGATAATGGCACGCATGGGAGGCTCTCTCCTGCTGGTTTGATATGCCACTATCATTTGGATAGTAATATTCTCTTGTCTAGTCTGTACCTTTTTGATATATACGCACCTCATGGATAGCGAAGATTGTTTCCCTTCCGGTTATGACGCGTTCCGACGGACGTGCCCCTCGCACGCGGTGCTTGAGACGCTCGCCAGCAAATGGGTCCACCTGGTGATTTGTGCGTTGCGCCGGGGCCGGCTCCGCAACGGCGAATTGGCGCGCAAGCTCGAAGGCATCACCCCGAAAATGCTGACGCAGACGCTGCGTATCCTGGAACGCGACGGCCTGGTGCGGCGCGAGGTGTTCCCGGTCATTCCCCCGCGGGTCGAATACGAGCTGACCGAACTTGGCCAGAACCTGGCAGGACTGCTCAATCAGATCAGGGCCTGGTCGGAGCAGCATGTGCCCGACATCAAGGACGCCCGCGCGCGGGCGGCCGAACAGCAAGAAGATCTGGATGCCTGAGGCCGGCACCGTTCGGTGCACAGCAATAGCGCTCAAGCGCGACGCGCGTTAAAGCCTTGTTTTCAGCCGATCATGGCGCTGCGGCCGCCGGCTTCCGTGTCGCGCGCCTTGGTGTCGCGCGATTCGAGCATCTCGGCCTTGGAAAGCTCCGCTTCGGCTTCGCTCAGCAATGATTCGGCGACATTTCGCTGCTGGGCGAGGTCGCTTTGCGAATTTCTGAGGTTGTCGCGGCGCAGGCGTGCCGCCTTGGCGAAGGTCGGATAGGCAAAATGATTGATGTCGGTGATGCCGGCCTTCTTCTCTTCGGCCGCGATCTGAAGTTCCAGCTCGACGGCCATGCGCTCGAACTCGGCGATCATCATGTCGAGCTGCAGCAGCTGCCGCCGCTTCTCGCTCACCTGAAATTGCTTCAGCCGAACGAGGTTTTCACGTGACTTCATGATTCGGTACTCCCGGAAACGCACACCTGCACATATCGTCCAATTCACCCGGCAAGGCCCAGGCTTCACCCGTTTCCACCGGCTTTCCCGGAACTATGGGAAACAAACTCCTAAAGTTTTTTGCCGGCGGTAACCATTCGTTTACGGGCATTGTTAATCATACGGCTCAGGACTTAAGGGCGGGTAAAAATTCTGCTACTCGTCGCGAAACCCGGCCAACGAGTCCGAAGAGTCACTTAGTCTGGCTTATTAATGTGCTGCATTAACGGTTTGGGTCTGTGATTCATTATTGGATTCAACAAGGTGTAGAAAGGGGTTAAAAAATCTGATACCGTCATGGACGGGGAATTAGGTTTTATTAACCATTCGATGGCAGCCTCTGCTCAGGCAATCACTGCTCCGGTCCTGGACGGGTCGTGAAATGGTCCGGCGGCAGAAAAGGGGAATGAAATGCGCGTTCTGCTGATAGAAGACGACAGTGCAACCGCACAAAGCATCGAGCTGATGCTGAAATCGGAAAGTTTCAATGTCTATACGACCGACCTTGGTGAAGAGGGTGTCGATCTAGGCAAGCTTTACGATTACGACATCATTCTCCTCGATCTCAATCTCCCCGACATGTCGGGTTATGAAGTTTTGAGGACACTTCGCCTGTCCAAGGTGAAGACGCCGATCCTCATCCTCTCCGGCATGGCCGGTATCGAGGACAAGGTGCGCGGCCTTGGCTTCGGCGCCGACGATTACATGACCAAGCCCTTCCACAAGGACGAACTGGTCGCCCGCATCCATGCCATCGTGCGGCGTTCCAAGGGCCATGCCCAGTCGGTCATCACCACCGGCGACCTGGTGGTCAATCTCGATGCCAAGACCGTTGAAGTCGGTGGCCAGCGCGTGCATCTGACCGGCAAGGAATATCAGATGCTGGAGCTGCTCTCGCTGCGCAAGGGTACCACGCTGACCAAGGAAATGTTCCTCAATCATCTCTATGGCGGCATGGACGAACCGGAGCTGAAGATCATCGACGTCTTCATCTGCAAGCTGCGCAAGAAGCTCGACGCCGCATCGGGCGGGCAGAATTACATCGAGACCGTCTGGGGCCGCGGCTATGTGCTGCGTGAGCCGGAAGATATCCGCGTCAGCGCCTGATCCCGAAAAGTGGATGCCGGTTTTCGGAAAAGAACACAGTAAAACAATAGGATAGAGCCTCATCCCGATTTCATCGGAATGGAACGACCCCTGATCAGGCGGCAATCTTCAAGGCGCGGAAGCACTCGAGCAATTGCGGCCGGTTGAACGGCTTCAGCAGGTAACCCTGGGCGCCGGCGCGTTTTGCCCGCATGATCGCCCCGACGTCGACCTCGACCAGCGAAATCAGAACTTGCGGCAATACCGGGCTTTCCATGGAGCGCACGCGGCGGATGAGGTCCTGCGCCTGCATGTCCGGCAAGGCGCCGTCGACGACGATGATGTCCGGCATGTCGGCAGTGCACATCTCGATCGCCTCATGGCCGCTGGCGGCTTCGATCACCATCATGCCGGAGCCGCCCAGGATACGCTTTGCAACCTTCCTGATGACGCTCGAATTGTCGACGAACATGCAGCGTTTCATTCCCGGACCCTCTTTGCCATGCGGCGAACCGGCAGCGTCGTGGCATCTGCCGGGGAACATAGGCCGATCTGGTAAAGAAGCCGAAAAGCCGTTAGGTAAAATTTTCCTGAAGGTGTTGTAAGCGAAATCTTCTTTCGCAATGCTTCATCCAATCAATCCGCAAGCCCGTCTCGCAGATGTTAAGACAGTGCCGCAAATATGACCTGGAGAAATACTTCGCGCTCTTTTGGAGAACTTCAGGCTACGGAAAGGACGATCTCGTCGGCGGTCGCATGGATCGATATCGTCATGTTGGCTTCGCGGGCCAAAAGCAGCGTGTAATAGGGTTGCACCGAATGCGCGTCGATCGGCTCTTCCGGTCTGTGGCCGGAATGCAATTCCAGGAATTTGGGCGGCACGCGCAGCATCGGGCCGCTCGCCGCGAGCGCAAAGCGCGGCTCGGTCTCGAGGTTCTCCAGCGTGACCACCAGCCTGCCGCCGCGCGGAATGGCGGCGTTGGCGACGAGGATGAGGTTGAGCAGCAGCTTGACCTTGTTCTTGGGCAATAGGGCGCGGGTTCCGTTCCAGACCAGTTCCGGCTTCTCGTTCTTCAGGAAGGCGATGGCCACGGCCTCGGCGTCCCCGGTGTCGATCAGCATGCCGGCCGAACCGGCGGCGCCGAAGGCGATGCGGGCGAATTGCAGGCGGGCGGAGGCGTTTTTGGCGCTTTGGCGGATCAGCTTCATGGCGTCTTCGTCGGCGCCGCCTTCGTCGAGCAGCTCAAGCCCGTTGTTTATGGCGCCGACCGGCGAAATGATGTCGTGGCAGACCCGGCTGCACAGCAGCGCTGCCAGGTCGGGTGCGGAAAGGGTGAAAAGCTCGGCCATCGGCAAAAATCCCTGCAAATTTCACAACAAAATGACCGGGCGATCATGATCACGCCTGTCCACACGAATCACCCTCTCTCCCAAGCATTGTGAATACACAGCGCTTGTGCGTGCAGCAACAAATCCAAATTATCATTGTCGAAAATGGTGTGTTCACGCAGCCTGGGTGCTGCGCGGGCATGCGAAAACAGCCTTCGAACCGCCATGTTCATGTGAGAGTTTAATGGTTGAAAAAGGATTACGGCATAGTTTGCCCCTAACAGTCATCCTTAACGGCCGCCAAAGAGCCGTACGGGTGCGAGGCGTCGGCGAAAGTGCTCCCTGACGGAGATTGGAAGCATGGTTTCCCGATTCTACGACCGGACTTTTTTCCGTGTCATCTCAATGACGATCGCGCTCATCGGCCTTGTCGCCTTTTCGACATCGGCCGCGCGGGCGCAAGAGTACACCGCCCAGGAGATCGTTGATTCCGGTCATAAATTCTTCGGCGCGACATCGGGTGGGCTGGCCACGGTCGTCGAGAAGATTTTCGCCACCTATGGCCTGCCGAACGGCTATCTGCTCGGCGAAGAGGGGTCCGGGGCGCTGATCGGTGGCCTGACCTATGGCGAAGGCACGCTCTACACCAAGAATGCCGGCGATCACAAAGTGTTCTGGCAAGGCCCGTCGCTCGGCTGGGATTTCGGCGGCGAGGGCTCGCGCGTGATGATGCTGGTCTACAATCTCGACGATGTGAGCAGCCTCTATAACCGCTTTGGCGGCGTCGCCGGCTCTGCCTATGTCATCGCCGGCGTCGGTTTCAACGTGCTGAAGAACAACAATGTGCTGCTCGTGCCGATCCGTACCGGCGTCGGCGCCCGTCTTGGCGTCAATCTCGGCTACCTCAAGCTCACCCAACGCGCGACCTGGAATCCGTTCTGACCTGCACGATGGCGCCACTGCGGTTGGCCCTGTGATCCCACGGTCTGAGCTTTGCCGCGGCAGACCCTTGCCGCGGCGCCGGATTTCCGTCATGCGAAGATGGCAAAGTCGAACTTTGACCATTGCCTGCCGCCCATAACGGCCGGCCATGCATAACGGATAGTCATCTTGGTCCAGTCGATCCTGTTCTTTGTCCTCGGCTTTCTCTGCGCGGGCTTTCTGGCGCTGATGATTGCCCCGGCCGTCTGGCGGCGGGCGGTGGCGCTGACGCGCAGGCGCGTCGAGGGTTCGATGCCGCTGACGCTGGCCGAGATCCAGGCGGACAAGGATCGCGTCCGCGCCGAGTTCGCCGTTTCGGCGCGCCGGCTCGAAATGACCATCAAGTCATTGCGCGAGAAAGCCGCCGAACAGCTGGTCGAGATCGGCCGCGACCGCGAAGCCCTGAAGGAATTGGCGGCCGAGCGGCAGGACAAGAACCGGGTCGTCGCCGACCTCACAACCAGGAGCGAGGAGCTTCGCAAGCGCGATGAGCAGCTGCAGCAGCTGTCGGAGAGGCTTGCGGAGACCGAGCGCGCGCTCGAAAAGCGCGGGCTCGAACTGCGAAAACTGGAGCACATGTATGACGACGCCAGTTTTTCGTCCAGCAGCCGGCAGATCGAGCTGGTGGCGCGCGAATCCGAGCTGCAGAAGCTGGCAAGCGACATTTCGCTGCTGCGCGGCCAGCGCAAGGAGGCGGACAGGCGCAGCCAGGAATTGACAGCCGAAAGCAAGGTTTTGCGGGACGCGCTGAAGGCCGAGAAGAAAAGAACCGGCGACTTGGAAAAGAAGGTCGAACGCCTGCTCGCCACGTTGGCCGATCGCGAGGACAGGCTGGAGCGCCGCGAAAAGGAACTGGTGCGCCTTCGCGAAAGGGCGAAAGGCGCTGAAAGCCCGCCTGCGGCGGCCCTTGCCGGCATGCCAGGAAGCCAGGTCAATGCGACCGCCAACGGCGACATCGAAAAGGCAAGCGCCAAGCTCGATGCCGACCGCGAGCGGCTGGAGGCCAGGCTGACATCGCTGGCACGCGAGAACAGGAGGCTGAAGACAGATCTTGCTGCCGTCGAAACATCGAAATCACACGCCGGAGACGATACCGGCAGCGCCAGCGCGGCATTGCGCGAAGAGATGAACGATCTGGCAGCGCAAGTCGTCGCCTTGACGGCCAAGCTCGACGGCCCGGATTCGCCGATCGCCCAGGCGCTTGCAGCGCCTGAGGATGCGCGGCCGGAGAGCGGCGGACGCAGCCTTGCCGATCGCGTGCGGGCGCTGCAGAAGGCCGCATCGACCAACTGAGACGCCGCAAGCGCAAGAGCGAGACGCCCGGCTCTAAAGCGCGTCGTGTTCGACCGGCCTCATGCGACGCGCTTTATGTTCTTGTTTTGATGCATGTCGTTACCGCAAAACCGCTGCACACTTTTGCGCGACATGCATCAGGCCCCGGAAAAATGATGAAGTGCGATGGCTGACGCCGCTGCGACATTCAGGCTGTCGAAATCCTGCGCCATACCGATCCGCAGCGTCTGCAGGCGAGCAAGCAGGCTTTCCGGCAGGCCTTCGCCCTCGGTGCCGAGATAGAGAGCCAGCCGCTCGTTTCTCTTGGCATCGCGAATGTCGATTTGCCCGTGCGGCGACAACGCGAATTGGCTGAAGCCTTGCTGGTCGAGTATGGCGATGCAGCCGGCGGCGTCGGCAAAGGAGGCGAAGGGGACTTTCAAGGCGGCGCCCACCGAGACGCGGATTGCCTTGCGGTACAGCGGATCGCAGCAGGTCGGATCGAGAAGCACGGCATCCGCGCCAAAGGCGGCGGCATTGCGGAAGATCGAGCCCATATTGTCATGATTGGCGATGCCGACCAGCACAACGATCAGCGCGCGGGCGGGCAGCGCGCCGAGCAAGGCCTCAGCGGAGATGGCCGCACCTTTGCGGCCGATCGCCAATATGCCGCGATGCATGTGGAATCCGGCGATCCTGTCCATGATTTCGCTGGATGCGACATAGATCGGGAGCCCGGCAGGCGCCTTGCGCAGGACGTCATCGAGGCCGGCCAGCCGGTTTTCGAGTACCAGCACCGATTCTGCCTCGAAGCGCCGGGCGGCGAGCAGCGTGTCGAGCACCACCTTGCCTTCGGCGACGAAACGGCCTTGCCGGCCGGCAAGATCTCGCTCCCGGATGTCGAGATAGGCAGCGACGCGGGGATCCTGCGGGTCGTCTATGCGGATCGGATTCATGGCTTCCTCGGCCGACCATGGCATCGGCCGCGAATCGGGATTCGGTTTCGGAAGGCATGATGCCGGATCCGAAGCTCGGACCGTATCTCAGCGTCCAAATGGATGCACGCCGTTCGAACGGTCAAGCTCAATCACTGGACGCCGGGCCGGGCCCCCCCGACGACGAGAAATACTTGATTCCCGCGGCACAGCCCTTCGGCCAAGCCGCTTCAATTCAGAATTTCGATCGGGCGAAGGAACCACACAGGGCCATGCCGCGTCATAGAAGCGGGCTCCTGCTGCAGTCCTGGGAGGACATCGATGATCAGGCTCCTCCTCGTCTTCGCCGCCACGCTTGCCCTCGCATGCGGCGTGGCTCGCGCAGCCAAGCTCGATCCAGCCACCGTCAATCAGGCCCAATTCACTATCGGCGAACCGAAGGGTGTCGATCCGATGCTGCTGAAGGCGCAGATCCTTCTGGATCGCGCCCGCTTCTCGCCGGGCCTGATCGACGGTCGTCTTTCCCAGAACTTCGCCAAGGCCGTCGCCGCGTTTCAGGCGGCAAACGGACTTCCGCCCGACGGCAAGCTCGATCCACAGACCTGGAGCAAACTCATCGCAACCTCCGCCAGGCCGGTGCTGGTGACCTATGAGGTGATGCGCAAGGACGTGCGCGGACCTTTCACCAAGCGTATTCCGGCCCGCTTGGAGAGGATGGCCCGCTTGCGGCGGCTCGGTTACCGCAATGCGGTGGAGAAGTTGGCCGAGCGCTTCCATATCAGCGAACAATTGTTGAGAATGCTTAATCCTGGCACCAGTCTCAGGAAACCAGGCAGGACGTTGGTGGTGCCTGATGGCGGCAGGGGCGACCCTGCCGCCGGGGTTGCCGCCGTCGAGATCGACAAGGGCGCTCGCCTGGTGCGTGTGCTCGACCGTGCCGGCAAATGGCTGGCGGTCTACCCCGCCTCGATTGGGAGCGACGAGAAACCGGCGCCAAGCGGCACGGCAGAGGTCAAGCGCGTGGTGCACAACCCTACCTATCACTATGATCCGGACTTCGCTTTCAAGGGGGTCAAGACCAAGCGGCCCTTCACTATCGCTGCCGGGCCGAATAATCCGGTGGGATCGGTCTGGATCGATCTTTCCATCGAAAGCTACGGCATCCACGGCACGCCGGAACCGGGCAAGATCGGCACGACCTTTTCCCATGGCTGCATCCGGTTGACCAATTGGGATGCCGAAGACCTCGCCTCCATGGTGCAGCCGGGCACGAAGGTCGAGTTCAAGGACGAGATTGCGCAGGCCGCCGAAGAGCGCGCTCAGTAGCAGGCGGACTTGGCAGCAAAGCGGACTTGCCGGCCAAACGGACTTGCCGGCCAAACGGACTTGGCGACCAAACGGACTTGGCGGGGCGTTCTCCGCCCCGGCCAATCAGGTCCCGGCGCGACGCAGCCGGTGAGCCATCTGCGACAGTTCACCTTCGCCGAAAATACCGTCCAGCATGTGCAGCAGTTCGCGTACCGCGCCGGATTTGCAGGAATAATAGATCATTTGCCGGTCGCGACGGGTCTCGACAAGGTCGGAAGCCCTGAGCTTGGCCAGATGCTGCGACAAAGCGGATTGGCTGAGCGACACTTTCTCGGCTATGGCGCCGACCGACATTTCGCCCTCGGCCAGATAGCTCATGATCAACAAACGTTTTTCGTTGCCCATCAGCGTCAGAAACGCGGCCGCGGCTCCGGCGTTGGCGACTAGCTTGTTCGAGACCATAGATCCCCCATGCCTTCCTGCTCATCCGCCGCTATGGGGGCAATAGCGTCGGATTCCATAGACTTTCCCTATAGATGCACGCCAGCGATTCAGCGTCACTCGCAAAGGTAGAACATTTCGCTCAAATCTCAAGGCTTGCTTTCCATGCAAGCCGATTAACTGTGCGGCTGTGATCAATTTGCCGATCGGGCAGCCTTTGCCATGTCGACCAGGACAGGCCTGAGGTCGCGTGCCGCCTGCAGCGGATTGGGAAAAAAGACCCGGCAGACATTGTCGCCGGATACGAGATCCATCCCGTCGGCGTCGAAGCCGGTGACGATCCAGCCGTCGCGCTCGGCCCCGCCGAAATGACTTGCGTAGAGGGCAATCGCATCGAGATGGTCGGCGTTCATGTGGTCGAGTGCCGATTGCTCGCCGGCGGCAAGCTCTTCAACGATTGCTCCCGTCGCGACCAGATCGGCGCGTTCGAGCAGATAGGCCTTGCCGAAGCCGCCGTTCAGGCTGGCGCGCTCCGGTTCGAGCCGGAAGATCGAGAAGTCGCCGAGCCCGGCATAGAGCTTCGCCTTGGGATTGCGGTTGAGGTAGCGCCGCTCGGCGCGGGCGTGTTCGTTCGATCCGCGTTCGAGCCGTACGGCGCGGCAGACGAGCGTCAATCGCGGATGCGCCAGCGGATCGCCCTTGCCGGGTTCGCCGACGAGCAGCGAGCAGCGCGGGTCGGCAAGGATAGCGCCGGTATGGGCGGACAGCATCGACACCAGGATCAATGGCGTGCCGTCGATGTCGGTGGCGACACCGACCCTGCTGGCCAGCGGCGAACCGGTTCCTGGCTCGAGCACTGCCAGCGCGCCGAAACGGGCGCTGCGGATCAGCGTCTTTGCCAGCCTGATCGCCTCGGCGTCGGTCGCGCGGATCACGTCTTTCCTGGGTTCGTCCAAAGCACCACCGTCGCGTTTACTTCGGCGCCATGCGGATGGCGCCATCGAGGCGAATGGTCTCGCCGTTGAGCATCTGGTTCTCGATGATGTGCAAGGCAAGTGCGGCATATTCCGAAGGCTCGCCCAAACGGGAAGGGAAGGGCACTGCCGCACCGAGCGAATCCTGCACCTCCTGCGGCATGCCGGCCATCATCGGCGTCCTGAAGATGCCGGGCGCGATGGTGCAGACGCGAATGCCGGAGCGGGCGAGATCGCGCGCCACCGGCAGCGTCATGCCGACGACGCCGCTTTTGGATGCCGAATAGGCCGCCTGGCCGATCTGGCCGTCATAGGCGGCGACCGATGCGGTGTTGACGATGACGCCGCGCTCGCCGCCCTGCAGCGGCTCGAGCTTCGCGGTCCGGTCGGCAACCAGGCGGATCATGTTGAAGGTGCCGATCAGATTGACCTCGATCACCTTGCGGTATTGGTCGAGCGGATGTGGTCCGTCCTTGCCGATCGTCTTCATGCCGATAACGATGCCGGCGCAATTGACCAGGATGCGCGGCTCGCCGAGCGTCTCAGCCACTTCCGCGACAGCAGCGGCACCGCTTTCCGCGTCGCTCACATCGCATCGGACGGCAATGCCGCCGATGTCGGCCGCCACCTTGGCCGCCCGCTCGATGCCGAGATCGAGGACGGCAACCCTGGCGCCGCCGGCGGCAAGAGCGCGCGCCGTCGCCTCGCCAAGGCCGGAGCCGCCACCGGTGACGATCGCAATCTGGCCGTTCGGGTTCATCTCGACGTCCTCCTCCGAGCCCAGACTATTCTGCCAAGCCACCGTGCGACAGCGCCGGCATGGTCACGCCATCGCCGCGATGTGCTCGCCAATCCTCGCCTGGTCGGCGTGGCAAACCTCGCCCACCAGCCTTGCCACTGCGCCCGGCACGATCTCGTGCGCCAAAAGCCGGTCGAGGTCGACCGGACGCGGCATCGAGATCTGCCCACGCGGCAGCCTCTTGAAACCGAGCGGACCGTAATAGGGTTCGTCGCCGACCAGCATCACGGCCGGCGCGCCGGCTTTGGCAGCGGCTTCGAGCGCGATTGCCACCAGCCGGCGGCCGATGCCGAGGTTCTTGAAGGCCGGCTGCACGGCGAGCGGCCCTAGCATCAGCGCGCGGCCGGCGCCCGCGGCGATGCGTGTCATCCGTACCGAGGCGACGACGGTTGCGCCGTCGACGGCCACGAAGGACAAAGCCCGTTCATGCGGGCCACCTTGGCGGATCCTGTAGGCAGCAAGCACGAAACGGCCCGGCCCGAAGGCTTCGTCATTGATGGCTTCGATTTCAGGATCATGCGCCGGAGTTTCCGGCAGGTATTTCACGTCGGCAAGGCTCATGGTCTTTGCGTTCCGGTATGCGAGGAAAGGTTTGCTGCAAGCGGCAGCGTTCGCCAGTCAGCGCTTCATCAAGCGCGGGCGCTCTTTCGTCGTCGGTCGAACCGGATCAGGGCAAAGTCGAACATGCGGATTGTCCGCTAGCACCAATTTTCAGCCGCCGCAATCGGCCGGTTGCGCTCGACGACGCAGCTGTTGACGATCTGTTCAGCGCTGGCGATTTCGGCAGGTCCATTTCATGCCCTACATCAGGCAGGAACGCGAAAGGACATTTCATGGGATTGCTAGTCGAAGGCCAATGGCAGGACCGCTGGTACGATACCGGGGAGAGCGGCGGCAAATTCGTGCGGGCGCAGTCGCAGTGGCGCGACTGGGTGACCCGCCACGGCTTCCCGGCCGAAGGGCGAAAACGTGGCTTCAAGGCCGAGCCCGGCCGCTATCACCTCTATGTCTCGCTCGCCTGCCCGTGGGCGCATCGGACGCTGATCTTTCGCGTGCTCAAAAAACTCGAGGACGTGATTTCCGTCGCGGTCGTCCATCATTTCATGGGCGCCGACGGCTGGACGTTCCTGGCCGAGGACGGCGCCACCGGCGACACGCTCTACGGCCTCGATTTCCTGCACCAGATCTACACCAGGGCCGATCCCGGCTATTCGGGCCGGGTCACCGTTCCCGTGCTGTGGGACAAACGCGAGCAGACCATCGTTTCCAACGAATCCTCCGAGATTATCCGCATGCTCAATTCGGCCTTCGACGAATGGGGCGATGCCAAGCTCGATTTCTATCCGCAACCGCTGCGCGGCGAGATCGATGCGGTCAATGCGCTGGTCTATCCCGCGGTCAACAACGGCGTTTATCGTGCCGGCTTCGCCACCACGCAGCCAGCCTACGAGGAGGCGTTCGGCGAATTGTTCTCCACGCTCGACATGCTGGAGGACCGTCTGTCAAGGCAGCGCTATCTCGTCGGCGGCCGCATCACCGAGGCGGATTGGCGGCTGTTCACGACACTGGTCCGCTTCGACCCGGTCTATGTCGGCCATTTCAAGTGCAATCTGCGCCGCATCGCCGACTATCCGAACCTGTCGAATTATCTGCGCGACCTCTACCAGGTGCCGGGCGTCGCCGGCACGGTGAATTTGCACCACATCAAGTCGCACTATTACGGCAGCCACGAGACCATCAACCCGACACGCATCGTGCCGGTCGGGCCTGAGCTCGACTATGGCGCGCTGCACGACCGCAACAGGTTCAGGAAGGCGGCGTGAGACCGGCGCCCTAGCGGAAGGTTTCTGAGTCCATCTTTGCCCTTCTGACGAGATCAGCTTTCAATGTGGTATTTCCAAATCGATTGGAGTAGCCGAGCGACGTTGCCAGGAACGCCACGATGCCGCCGATCATGACGATCTGGACCGACATCTGGAGCGGGATTGCGCGAAACGATCCCGACAGCAGAAGCACGGCCATTCCCAAACCCATTTCTATCAGGCTTGAGAAGCCGACCATTTTCCAGAATTCAGTGCGAGTAAAAAGCCGAGCATGTCGCTTTATAAAAACGAAATATGTCACGAATGCCGCAAAAAGTTGTATTGCGAACTGGATGCCTCTTCCACTTTTTTCCAACCTGGATGGATCTATCCCAAGGACCATTGTCGAAATTAAGGCTGTAGCAAGAATTGTTGTCACAGTAATTACCGTGTAAAGTGAGATATATAGTACGATTCTAAACCTGTCGTTTTGGCTATGTTTCATTTTTCTCTTATCGCCTAATATATATATTTCTCTCGGAGAACAATGGATGTTGCCGGCCTAAAGCGAAGCAGCCAAAGCTGTTGGAGAGATGATCTACCAGTAAGGCGATGCCGAATTCCCCTCAAAAACTTCGGCAATCCGCCGCAGCGTCGCCGGTGTCGTGCCTTCCGGCAAGCGGTCGAGCGGAAAGAAGCCGGCTTCGGCGATCTCGCGGTCGGGCAGCTTGGGTGCTGGCTGGTCGAACTCCTCGACCAGATAAAGGCCGACATGATCGCGGCGGCTGGCGCGGCGGTTGAAATGCAGCGATTTCAGCACCGGCGGTCCGGTCAGCGCGATGTTGCCTTCCTCGAAGACTTCGCGCGTCAGCGCCTCGATCATCGTCTCGCCCAACTCGACGCCACCGCCGGGCAGGTGCCAGCCAGGGACATAGGTGTGGCGGATGAGGAAGACGGAATTGGAAGGGCGGTCGTGGATCAACCCGCGCACGCCGAGCGTCATCGGCCGCCGCAGTACGAAGTACAGGTGAAACAGCCTTGCCCTGAAGCCTGGCCAGCCGGTCTGGCGCAGGGCTTGCTCCGGATCCGGCGTCATCGTCCGCGAAACCGTGAGTGGAAAGCCGCGCGCGCCTCGCCTATGAAGAAAAGATGTTCAGGCTCGCGCATATTTCCGATGTCCATCTGGGGCCGCTTCCCGATGTAACCTATCGCGATCTCGCCTCCAAGCGCGTGGTCGGTTACGTCAATTGGCAGCGTAACCGCCGCCGCCACATGCACGACGCCGTCATCGACACGATCGTCGCCGACATGAAGGCCAGCGGGCCGGACCATCTCGCCATCACCGGTGACCTGGTCAATCTGGCGCTCGACGGAGAGATCGAGATGGCCAAGCACTGGCTGGAGACGCTGGGCTCGCCGAATGACGTGTCGGTCGTGCCAGGAAATCATGATGCCTATGTGCCGGGCGCCTTCGACAAGACCTGCCGGTCCTGGGCAGCATGGATGACCGGCGACGGCGTCAATACGCCGGTCGACCGCAACACCTTTCCCTATCTGCGCGTGCGCGGCGATGCTGCGCTGATCGGCGTCTCCACGGCGCGCGCCACGGCTCCGTTCATGGCCAACGGCTTCTTTCTGGAAGGCCAGGCGGAAAGGCTGCGCGACATGCTCGACGCCACAGGCAAGCGCGGCCTGTTCCGGGTGATCATGATCCACCACCCGCCGGTGCGCGGCGCCGTTTCGCAGAACAAGCGGCTGTTTGGCATCTCGCGCTTCCACAAGGTTCTTCACCGGCACGGCGCCGAGCTTGTGCTGCACGGCCATTCGCATGTGCCGTCGCTCTTCTTCATCGGCGCCCGCAAGGCCAAAATCCCGGTGGTCGGGGTCGCCGCCGCCGGGCAGGCCCCCGGCAGTTCGCATGCACCGGCGCAATATAATCTGCTCGACATCGACGGTGAAAAGGACAATTGGCGGATCAGGCTGACGCGCCGCGGCCTGACCGGGCCGGCATTGCCGCCCAGCGACCTGCAGACAATGGAGCTTGGCGTCGAAGCCGAGGCGTCGATGGCTGGAGCAATTCCAGGAAAAGTGTGAAACGGTTTTCCGTCCGGAATTGCGTCAAAACAAAGAGATAGAGCGGTTCAGCGTTTCCGTGAAACGCTGAACGGCTCTAGAAGCTGATTTTCATTGCGACAATACGGTCCCAGAACAGCACGAGCGAAATCGCCAGGCCGACCAGGGCGCCGGCGGCGATCAGGCCCAGGCCCGAGAAGAAGGCCGACCAGCCGTTGCTGCGCGCAGGGACATGCAGCGGCGGCTCGGCTTCCACCACTAGGGCGCGTTTCAGGCCGGCGACGGCCTGCTCGATGCCGCCTTCCATCATCCTTTGGCGTTCGACGACGCGCTCGGCGACATAGCGCGTCACCTGATCGGCAACGACCTTCATCTCGGTCGACTCGGCGAGCACGACGCGGCCGATGCGCGTGTCCTTGAGAAAGCGGTAGGTGCGGCGGTCGCGTCCCATGGCGACATGGCTGACGGCGTCGATCCACAGCCTTGGCTGCAGGCCGGACGAGACGGCGAAGTCGAAACTGTCCATGTCGGTGGGTACGTCGCCGAACACCGGGGCGAGTTCGGCGGCAAGCAAATCGAGCCGCATGCGATGCGCTTCGCGCATGTCGACGACGACGTCGTCGCGGTCGGCGAAGGCGTTCTTGACGTCGCGAATGGCATCGGACAGTTTTCGCGACTGATCGATCTGGGTGATGTTCTCGCCTGCATCCTTCATCGGCGTTGCCTCGCGGGTTTGGTTAACACCGGATTAACACAGCCGCCGGCAAAATGCACTTGCGAGATCGATGGGTGGGCAAGGGTTCGCTGGAGCAGCACCAGCGCCGCCGCCGTGCCTGTGCGAAGACCGATCAGCTCGCCGCAGCGGCGAATCCCGGACGAAGCCGCCTGCTGCGGCGTCGCATATTGCGACGGATGGCCTCGGCGATCAGGCCGGGCGCTTCCTCGACCAGCATGTGGCCGGCTTCCAGCACGTGGTGCAGATGAAAACGCTTCGGCAGGCCGTCCGCTTGGCTGACGGGCAGCACCGCGTCGTCCGTCCCCCAAACCACCATCACCGGCATGTTCAGCGTTTCAAGCCGCTCGCTCGGGATGACACCTTGCCGATCATCCCTGGTCATGGCGGCTGCGAGCTCGACAAGTGTCCCCAACTGGCCGGGACGCTGGCGCATCTCGTTGAGGAGATCGACCCGGTGCTGCGGGGGCTGGCTTTGCGGTCCCGACATGGCGGCAAGGCAGGCGCGGATTTCGTCGGTGCCGGCAGCGGCGGCGTAGCGGCGCAGCAGCGGGCCATTGATCTCAGGACCAAGACCGCCCGGTGCCAGCAGCGTCAGCGAAGCCATTCTTTCGGGCTCGCTCAATGCCATCAGGGCGGCCACGGCGCCGCCCATCGAATGGCCGACGAGATGGGCCCGCTTTATCTCGCGTGCGGAAAGGTCCGCAAGGACGGCACTGGCTGCGATCCTGGCCGGACCGCCGCCCGGAAAATCGAACGACAAGCCATGACCCGGCAGATCATAGGCCAAGGTCCGCGCGCCCGGAGCCAGAGGCGCGACCACATCGCGCCAGTCGTCGTGGCAGCCACCGAAGCCATGCAGGAAGACAATCGTCGTCGGGCCGGTGCCCCGTTCGGCAGCGTAAAGGGATCGGGTCATGCAAACTTAATGGGTTTGTGCCGGGATCAGTCCGGATGCCGGGGGGATCAATCTTTGTGCCGCGATTGGTCTTTATGCCGCGATGGGTTTGGGGCGGTTCAATCGTGTCTGAATTGCGCTTTGGCCGTGCGGATGGCCAGTAAAATTTTCGCGATCAGCTGACGTCGTTCGCGCGCCGGAAGACGTCAGCTGGCACCGCCAAGCCCGGCGGCGCGCAGGGCCTCTACCAGCCGGTTGGTCAGATCGGCGGGATATCTGCGCTCGACGAACGTTGCACGCGGATCGGCTGCGAATTTCGGGAATTTTGTGGTCAATTCCTGCAGCAGCCTGCTTGCCAGCTTTTCGCGGCCGGCAGCGTTGGCACCGATCAGCCGCGCCGCCAGATAATGCGATTTCATTTCCGTCGTTCGCAAGCCGTCGCTGGCAAGCGTCGCCTTGTTCATGTCGCCCATCATGAACTCTCCTGCGAACAGCCCGTAATCCCACCATGTCGGATGGGCGCTGGCGATATCCACCGCGTGAGCAAGGATCGGGGTGCCCTCGCTGTACCTGCCGGCGAAAACGAGCCCGTAGCCATAGGCGGCGGCCATTGCGAGATCGTAAGGATTGAGTTCGTAGGCCTTGCGCATCCAGCGGATCGATTCCTCGGAATTGCCGATGCGCGAATTGAGATAACCAAGGGCGCGGTGCGCATAGGGGCTGGTGGGGCCCATCTGGATGGCGCGATGGGCAAACATCATCGCCTTTTCCATCGTCGCGTCGGCGGGGTAGGGATAATGGTCGGTGACCGCCTCCAGATGCAAGGACGCGAGTTCCGAATAGACGAGCGACGACTTCGCCTCCCGGTTGGCAAGATCTTCGAGGCAGCGGTAGGCGGCTTCGTGCGTCTGCGCGTTCTGGTCGAGATAATATTTGCCGTTGAGCACCAGACACGCCGTCAGCCCGGTCTGGATGCCGCTCTGCTCGATGTAATTGTAGATCGTGCCCGAGGCGGGAAGAGCCGAGCTCAAAATGCCGGAGATTTGGTCCTCGATAGCGGTGTTTGCGCTGTCGCCGGCGGTCAGGTTGCGTGACAGCAGCACGCGGCCGGTCGCCACGCTCTGCAGCTCGAGCATAATGTCGCCGCTGCGCGGCCCGGGCAGGACATCGAACACGAAGCTGGCGGCGTCGGTAAGTGGATCGGGCGGGCTGTCGGCATCACGACCGATGAAGTTGATGGTATCGAAGCCGCTAAGGCCGGCGCGCAGTGATGCAGCGACACGGCGAGCCACGTCGCTGTCGGCCTTGATGGCAATGTAAACCTGGGGGAGGGTTTCAACCGGAGGCGCCGCTATGCTGCCGGTCGCCACCGCGGTCTCGACCGCCGTGTCGCCGCCGGTCAGCAACACCACGCTGCCCTGGCGAAGGATCAGCACACCCAGCATGAGGATGACCAGCGCGATCGCCAGCCAGAAGAACTGCAAATGGCGCTGCAGCGACGGTGCAGCGGGGCTGAGCGCTGGAACGCTCAGCAATGCAGCCGGATGTGCCCGGTTGCGGGCATCCTCCGAGGATCCGGGCGGGGCGCTCGTCGCCGCCTCCTCTGTCGCCGGCTGCGGCTTGCTCTCTGCCTCGGCCTCCGCCGGCAAGCGAATGGCATTGAGTTCGTAGGATGGAACATAGCCGCCGCGCGGAATGGCGATGCGGACCGGTTCGGCAACGCCCTCGTTGGCGAAGTACTGCTGCAGCAGCTCGCGCAGCCTGCCGGCCTGCACCCGCACCACCGCATCGGTCGACGGATCGAAATCGCCGTCCTTGCCGAAGACGTCCATCGCTATAGAGAAGCCCTTGAGCCTATCGGCTTCGCCTGCCTGCTCGCGCTCGACCAGGTAGCGGAGCAGCTTGCGCGCGCGCTCGGATCGTCCGAACGTTTCGCTGGCAAGCAATCGCTCCAACGTTTCGCGCACTGCGGGGGCGGCAGGCGTGGTATGCTGCAAGTGTCGATCCCTTCGAATTCGGCACAGGTTGAGGTACGATCATATAGCGCTGGCGCCGCCTTACAAGCATGTGCTTATGGTGCGATAGCGTACCCACCGGATAAATATCCGGTGGGCTGATGGCGCGGGCCTGGCAGTTTCGGCTAGCCGCCCTTTCGGCCGACGATGCGGTTGGCGGCCGAAACCACGGCTTCGAGCGAGGCGGCGACGATATTGGTGTTGATGCCGGCGCCGAACAGCTTGCCGCCCGGATGTTCCATCTCGACATAGGAAATGGCCGAGGCATTCGAGCCGCGCTGCATGGAATGCTCGGAATAATCGAGCACCGACATCGGCACCCCGACATGGCGCGACAGCGCATCGACGAAGCCGTCGATCGGGCCAGTACCGGTGCCGGATATGGTCACCTCCTTGCCCCTGTCGAGGATCACCGCTTCGACCACGCGCCGGCCCTTGACCTCGGTGTCGGGGTAGGTGTGGTGGTCGAGGAACTTCAGCCGCGCGCCGGGCTGGTCGACATAGGTGTCGAGAAAACGCTCGTAGATGCGCTTGGCCGGCACCTCCTTGCCTTCGGCGTCGGTGATCGCCTGGATAGCCTGGCTGAACTCGATCTGCAGGTTGCGCGGCAGGTTGAGGCCGTAATCCGCATGCAGCACATAGGCGATACCGCCCTTGCCGGACTGCGAGTTGATGCGGATGATGGCTTCGTAGCTGCGGCCGACATCGGCCGGGTCGATCGGCAGGTAGGGCACCTCCCAGTGCGGCGTGTTGGCCTTGCGCAGCGCCTTCATGCCCTTGTTGATGGCGTCCTGGTGCGAGCCGGAAAAGGCGGTGTAGACGAGCTCGCCAACATAGGGATGGCGCTCGGGGATCTTCAGCTGGTTGGAGTATTCGTAGACGTCCTTCATGCGGTTGATGTCGGAGCAGTCGAGCCCGGGATCGACGCCTTGCGTGTACATGTTGAGCGCCAGCGTGACGATGTCGACATTGCCGGTGCGCTCGCCATTGCCGAACAACGTGCCTTCGACGCGGTCGGCGCCCGCCATCAGGCCGAGCTCGGTGGTGGCGATGCCGGTGCCGCGGTCATTGTGCGGATGCAGCGAGATCAACAGGTTCTCGCGGTTGTCGAGATTGCGGCACATCCATTCGATGCGGTCGGCATAGATGTTGGGCGTCGACATCTCGACCGTGGAGGGCAGGTTGATGATCAGCTTGTTTTCAGCCGTCGGCGTGACGATCTCGGTGACGGCGTTGCAGATCTCCAGCGCCACGTCGAGCTCGGTGCCGGTAAAGCTCTCCGGCGAATATTCGAAACGGTAGCCGCCGCCGGCCTTCGCCGCCATGTCGGTGATCATCTTGGCCGCATCGGTGGCGATGCGCTTGATGCCGGCGACGTCCTTCTCGAAGACGACGCGGCGCTGCAGCTCGCTGGTCGAGTTGTAGAAATGGACGATCGGGTTGGTGGCACCCTTGAGCGCCTCGAAAGTGCGGGTGATCAGTTCCGGCCGGCACTGCACCAGCACCTGCAGCGAGACGTCGGCGGGCACGTTGCCTTGTTCGATGCACCAGCGGGCGAAATCGAAGTCGGTCTGCGAGGCCGACGGGAAGCCGATCTCGATCTCCTTGAAGCCCATGTCGAGCAGCAGGGCGAACATGCGCGCCTTGCGTTCCTGGCCCATCGGATCGATCAGCGCCTGGTTGCCGTCGCGCAGGTCGACCGAGCACCAGATCGGCGCCTTGTCGATCACTCTCGAAGGCCAGGTGCGATCGGCAAGGCCGACGGTCGGATAGGGCTGGTATTTGCGGGCGGCGTCCGGCATGCCCTTTACCGCAGGCTTGCTGATTTCCGCTACATTCAGGCGGATATCTTCTCGTGCGTTCATCGTCATTTCTCCCGGCGGCTCGCGGATCCAGCTTCAGGCGGATTGGTGGCGAGCGGCGCCTTTACCAGAATTTCGTTCGCTTGATGTGACGTGCCAATTTGTGACTGGCCAAGGAGCGTGCGCGTGAGCGGCAATTCGACCGCCGGGCGCTCCTTCAGCGAACCCGGCGATCGCCGATAAGGCCGAGAAGCAGCAGGGTGGAGGCAAGCGCGCGAACGGTCTGGCCGGCAATGCCGGTCGGGCGGGACGCAAAAGAGGTGGCGCGCGGGCTCATGGCGGATTTCATACAGGAGCGGGCAAAGCGAGGCAAGTGGGAGCCTCGCCGTCGCAGAAGCTGCCGATCTCCCCCCGCAAGGGGGAGATTGGATGTCGCCTTGGTTTTCGCCAACATTCAAAGTTGAGGGTGGGGCAACTTTGTTCTTGCTTTGTGCCGGCAGCTATGCTACTAATCTGGCTATGGTGCTGATTGGCGCCGAGGACCCGCCGTCGAGGCGGGTTTTTTATTTCCGGCACCTCCCAGGAGGAAACATGACCGCACCCGATCCGATCCGCCGCTTTGTCGAAGCCACCAATGCCGGCGATAGCGAAGCCTTCCTGGACAGTTTCACGCCCGACGCCTTCCTGAGCGACTGGGGCCGGTCGTTCAAGGGCCGCGAGCAGATTGCGCGCTGGAACCAGTCGGACAATATCGGCGTGCAATCCAGGCTCCGCATCCTCGGCATCGCAGCGAAGGACGGCACCTGCCGCGTTCGCATCGCCGTCGAAGGCAACGGTTTCAACGGCGACGGCGATATGGTCTTCACGCTGGACGGCGAGCGTATATCGGGCCTGGTGATCAGCTGACGCACTGCCCGGCTGGTCTTTACTCCCGCAGGCTTCTCGCCACCAGCCGCGCCACGCTTGGGCCGACCAGAAGCACGATCAGGAAGCGTGCCGATTGCAGCGCCATGACGAAGGAGATGTCGACATGCTGCGCGGCGGCGGCGATGATGGCGACGCTGTCCATGCCGCCGGGGCTGGTCGCCAGATAGGCGGTCAGCGGATCGATGCCGAGCAGGCGGCTGATCAGGAAGGCGAGGCCGCCGCAAAAGACGATCAGGGCAATGATCGAGCCGACGATCTGCGGCAGCGCGCGGGCCGCGTGGCGCAAGATGGCCCTGGTGAAATTCAGGCCGATGCTCCAGCCGATCATCGTATAGCTCAAGGCGAGCAGCCAGGGCGGCAGCTGCATGGTCACGCCGAGCCCGAGATGGATCACGGTGCCGAAAATGAAGGTGCCGAGGAAGAACGGCGACGGCAGCCGGAAAAGCTTTCCGGCGAGGCCGCCGACCAGCGCCACGCCGAACGTCGCGGCCAAGCCTTGCGGGTCGACCGGCGGGAACCAGACGATGGCCGGCACCTCGATGCCTGAGGTGTCGACCCAAAGCTTGGCCACCAGGGCTGCCGTCATCGAGACGCAGATGACGCGCAGATAGAGCATGAAGGCGACGAGGCGCTGGTCGGCGCCGAAGGCACCGGCCATCAGCACCATGGCGGTGGCGGCGCCCGGCGACGAGCCCCAGACGGCGGTGGTGCCGGGCAGGATGCGCCAGCGGCTGATCAGCCAGCCAAGCAGGCTGGATGCCGCGACCGTCGCCATCACGACGCCGAGGAACAGCGGCCATTCCTTGTAGAAGACGGGAAAGATATCGGCCGAGATGGAACTGGCGACCAGGCAGCCGACGACCGCCTGGGCGGAGCCGAACAGAACCCGCGGCACGCGCACCGTGGCGCCGTTGGTGCCGGCAGCGATGGCCGCCAGCATCGGTCCGATCAAGAGCGCGGCGGGAAGGGCGGCGAGTTCCAGCGCGCCGGCAAACAGCACCGAGACCACCACCAGGACCGGCCACTGCCAGCCCTTGTGGATCCGCGCCACATGCTCGATGGCCGGCGGGTTCGGGGAAGAATCCATAGATCGGCTCTTAGACCGGTCGCGAAAAAATGCGAACCTTTTTGCGGGGGAAAAGGGCTTGGGTGGTAATGGCACCAGCCATCCGTAGCGATCCTTCGCGCCCCCCTCTGTCCTGCCGGACATCTCCCCCTCTAGTGGGGAGATTGGATGTCACGTCGGCCTTCGCCAATCTCCAAAAAGAGAGCTGTCGGCGAAGCTGCCAATCTCCCCACTTGAGGGGGAGATGGCCGGCAGGCCAGAGGGGGGGCGCTGTCCCGCCGGCCTCTCCTCTATCCCGCCTTCACCGCCGGCAACCCAAACCCACCAACCGGACGCGTTTCCACCTGGAACTCGAAGCCGGCGATGATCGGCCGTGCCTTGGCGATTGCCGCCTGGACTTCGGGCAGCTGCAGCGAAGCCTTGTGGCTTTCGGCGTCGGTCCACACTTCGGTCACCCAGATCGCGTCGGCGTCGACCGGGTCGGTGGCGATGATGTAGTTCAGGCAGCCGGGCATGGCGCCGGTGCTGGCGAGCAGGACCTCCATGACCGCGTCGCGCTGGCCGCGCGTCGCCCGCATCTTGCCGATCAGTCCGTACATTCGCTTTGCTCCGTTGAGATTACGCAACCAGGAGTATGCAGTTCGCCGTCTACGGCATCAACTGGCCGCCATTCACCTCGATCACCTGGCCGGTGATGTAGCCGCTCAACAGATCGGAGGAGAGGAACAGATAGGCGCCAACGCAGTCCTCGGCGGTGCCGGCGCGGCCCTGCGGGATGGTGGCGATCATGCCTTTCATCTGGTCGTCGGTCGAGTAGCGCTCGTGGAAAGGTGTCGCGATCGTGCCGGGCGCCACCGCGTTGACGCGGATGTTGAAACCGATCAGCTCCTTGGCCATGCCGCGCGTGACGTTGGAGACGAAGGCCTTGGCGGAGCCGTAAAGGCCGGCGCCGCCACCGGCGCCGTTGCGCGCGGCGATCGAGGAGGTGTTGACGATGAAGCCGCCCTGCCGCTTCAGCCATGGGATCGCCTTGCGCGAAGCTGTCAGCACGGAACGCGCGTTGAGGTCCATCACCGCGTCGTAATGCGCCTCGGTCTGCTCGGCATAGGGCACGCGGCCGAGCATGCCGCCGGCATTGTTGACGAGGCCGTCGAGCCGGCCGAAATGTTGCGCACTGTCCTCGACGACACGCTCGACATCGGCGGGGATCGAGAAATCGCCCTGGGTCAGGAACACGTCGCCGCCGCCGTTGCGAATGGTCGCCGCCAGGTTTTCGGCAGCCACCCGGCTCGAATTGTAGTGCAGTGCGACGCGGCATTTCTGCGCGGCATAGGCAAGTGCAAGCGCCGCGCCGATGCCGGTCGAGGCGCCGGTGACCAGCACCGCCTTTCCGGCAAGGTCGGGGATGACCAGAGAGGGGCTGACAAGGGTGGTGGTGGCTGGCACGTCTATTCCTCCGGGGGACTCGGCCTGCTCTTCGTAGGCCCTCCCAGTCCTCGCGTTCAAGTCCGTAAAAGCCTATGGCCTGAGATAGGCGTAGCCCTGGCGCTGCAATTCGGCGAGCTTGACGACACCGCCTCTGTCGGCGGCATGGAAGCCGTCGAGCAGGTCGGCCAGGCCGATATCCATGCCGTGCATGGTGTTGGCGCAAGCGTGCGGGCTGAGCCCATCCTGGACAAGGCCGGCGAAACGCCCGGAAATGGCGGCGGATATCCCCTTCGACTTGAAGGCGGCAAGTGCTGGGCCGTGCACGACAAGCGCGATGTCGACCTTGCCGTCGGTGCCTTCGAAGTGATTCTTGATGTTGCCGAGCACGAAATTGACCTTGTCGAGATCGCTGAGGTGATAGGCGACCTTTTGCCTTTCCTCTTCGACGGGCTTGACTTCAATGGCTGCCGCCTTGGTGGGGCGCAGCCCGAAAAGCCCGGCGGCCCCGGCAAGACCGACGCGGAAAATATCGCGGCGTCGCATGGCTTCATCTCCCATTTAGCCGGCCCGCGCAAATTGCGTGGCCTCGGCCTCGATCCTAGCATAAATTGAAGCCACGTCTTGTCGGGGCAATGGAGGGGTAGCATGACGTCGAGGACCATAATGGGGACCATTGTGGGCGCCGGGCTTGGGTTTGCCTTGCTTGCCGCCGTCGTCGGCGCTGCTTTCGCCGATGACACGCTCAAACTCACCGAGCTCAGCCCCGACGGCAAGGACGCCTGTTTCGGGCGCGTCTACGACGCCGTGCATCTCAAGTCGCATCCGCACCAGAAGGTGGCGCGCATCTTCTTCTATTACGGCCGCGATCCGGTCAGCCGGCCAAACGAGGAGCCAAGCACCGGCATCGATTCCTCCTACAATGGCTTCATGGCGACGACGGTACGCGGCGCCAAGGCGCCGGAATGGCTCGGCGGTTGGTGCAGCCATGAATCGGAGGACGGCAAAACCGGTCCGATCCGTTGCGGCATGGACTGCGATCGCACCATGGCTTCGCTGAAGGTCGACGACAAGGGCCGGCTGATCGTCTCGGACGTGCAGCCCGATCTTTATCTCGATGCCGGATCGGAAGACGAGCTCGGGGAGGCGGAGTACGAACGGCAGGCGTTGGGCAAGGACGACAACGGCTTCAGGCTCGATCCGATGCCGGCCGCGACCTGCAAGGCGGAGTTCGCCCGCATCGACCCGATCGATCCGGCACTTGGCCCGCCATTGCGCGAGCGGCTGAAGCCGGACCAGGCCTTCTGCTACGGGCGTGACTACGATGCCGCGCATCTCGGCTCGCATCCCGATCAGCTGACCCAGACGATCCGGGTTTTCCGCGGACCGGTCGAGCTGGCATCCTTCGCCAAGGGCGGCGACCTCGCCAATTGGCCGAGCGGCGCAGACATCGCCGTTTCGGTTACCACGCGGCAGAAATCGGCCAAGGTCACGCAGGTCTATAACTGCCAGGGCGAGGGCGACCAGTGGCGCTGCGCGGCGAGCGCGAAGACGGGTGGTGCCTCCTGCGATATCGCGCAAAAGGAGATTTTCCTCCGCCGCGGCGCCAACGGCACGATGATGCTGGCCAACCCAAACAGCGGCCTGCCGATCGTCGATCTGTGCTCGAAGGCGGCGGAAGGCGACACCAGCTCCGACGACAAGGTCTACCGGCTGGAGCCGATGCCGCAGGCCGCCTGCGGGCCTTGATCATGTGACGAGGAGGTGGATGCCATGCGCAAGACAAGGGTGTTTTGGTCCGGCCGCTCGCAGGCGGTGCGCTTGCCAAAGGAGTACCGTTTCGACACCAAAGAGGTTTTCATCAGCCGCCACGGCCAGAGCGTCATTATCGAGCCTCTTGCGCAGGATTGGGCTTGGCTGGACAGAGTGATCGGTCCGCTTGATGACGATTTCGCGGAGGCGGCTCTGGAAAGTCCGTCGGATCAGATCCTCGAATCCATGGCGCGCAGCGGCTCGGAATGAGGGCTACAGCGATCCTTCGCGCCCCCCTCTGTCCTGCCGGACATCTCCCCCACTTGGGGGGAGATCGGCAGCTTCCTCGCGTCACTCACTCCTGCGACTATGGCTATTGGCAAAAGCCGCGGTGACGGCCAATCTCCCCACTTGTGGGGGAGATGTCCGGCAGGACAGAGGGGGCGCGAAGGATCACGACTGAGCGATTTTTCTGCGCGAATTGCTTCACGCGAACGGCACGGCCGTCGTGCCCTTGGGCAGTTTCGCTTCGTCGTCGGGCTCGACATGGATGATGACGCGAACCGAAGGAATCTCTGCCCGCAGCGCGTCCTCGATGCGGTCGCAGATGACGTGGCTGGCGCCGACCGACATGTCGGCGTCGACGACCAGATGGAACTCGATGAAGGTGGCGCGGCCGGCGATGCGCGTCTTCAGGTCGTGGACCTCGAGCGCGCCCTTGCAATTGGCAGAGATGATGTCGCGGATACGGATATGTTCCTGGGTGTCGACGGCGCGGTCCATCAGCCCGTTCATCGACGAGCCGATGACGTGCCAGCCCTGCCACAGGATGTTCAGCGCCACGATCACCGCAAGAGCCGGATCGAGAACCTGCCAGCCGGTCAGCACGGCGCCGACCAGGCCAATGAACACACCGACCGAGGTCGCTACGTCGGTCATGATATGCCTGCCGTCGGCAACCAGCGCCGGTGATTTTTCACTCCGTCCGGTGCGGATCAGCGTCAAGGCCCAGACGGCGTTGATGACGGTTGCGACGCCGTTGACGGCAAGGCCGGTCCATGGCTGTTCGAGCGGGGCCGGATGCTGCCACGACCACCAGACCTCGTTGAGGATGAGCAGGGCGGCAAGCACGATCAGCACGCCTTCCAGGACGGCCGAGAAATACTCGGCCTTGTGGTGGCCGAACGGATGGTCCTGGTCGGCTGGCTTGTAGCTGACCTGGATCGCCCAATAGGCGGCGGCCGAGGCAATGACGTTGACGATCGATTCCAGCGCGTCCGAATAAAGCGCAACCGAACCGGTGACGTACCAGGCCACCAGCTTGAGGCCGAGCACGACGAAGGCGACGACGATCGACCAGAAAGCGAGGCTGGCGACCTTCTGCCTGGCGGCTGCTTTGATTTCTGCCGCGGTCACTGGGGAAGAAATCCCAACACTGAGCCCTCGAATTAAGCGGCCTTTTCCTTGGCCTTGCGCGGCAGGTGCGCGACGATGTTCTCGATGATGCGCATGCCGGCATTGTGGCCGAGCGTCATGATCGATTCCGGGTGGAACTGCACAGCGGCGATCGGCTCCTTGCGGTGCTCGAAGGCCATGATGATGCCGTCCTCGGTCTCGGCGGTAACGACAAAACCATCGGGCAGCCGCACCGGATCGGCGAAGATAGAATGATAGCGGCCGACCGTCACCTCCTTGGGCAGGCCGGAGAAGATGATGCCCGGCTTCGACACGCGGATGCGCGACGGCTTGCCATGCATCGGGATGTGCAATTGCCGCAGCTCGCCGCCATAGGCCTCGGCCAGCGCCTGCAGCCCGAGGCAGACGCCGAAGATCGGCAGGTCGCGCGCACGGGCTCGCTTGATGGTGGCGGCGCAGTCGAAGTCCTTCGGCGTGCCGGGGCCGGGCGACAGCACGACCAGGTTTGGCTTCAGCCGGTCGAAGACCTCGTCCGGCACCGGCGTGCGCACCGTCGAGACATTGGCGCCGGTCTGGCGGAAATAGTTGGCCAGCGTATGGACGAAGGAGTCCTCGTGGTCGACCAGCAGGATGTTGACGCCATCGCCGACCCGCGCGGTGCTGCGTTCGGTGCTGGCGGCATTGCCTGACTTGGCGTCGCGGATGGCGGAGATCATGGCGGATGCCTTCAGTTCGGTTTCGGCTTCTTCTTCTTCGGGTATGCTGTCGAAGAGCAGCGTGGCGCCGGCGCGCACCTCGGCAATGCCGTCCTTGATGCGGATGGTGCGAAGCGTCAGGCCAGTGTTCATGTCACCGTTGAAATTGACCATGCCGATCGCCCCGCCATACCAGGCGCGCGGGCTCTTCTCGTTCTGCTCGATGAAGCGCATGGCCCATAATTTCGGCGCGCCGGTGACGGTGACGGCCCAGGCATGCGACAGGAAGGCGTCGAAGGCGTCCATGCCTTCGCGCAGCCGTCCCTCAATGTGGTCGACGGTGTGGATCAGGCGCGAATACATCTCGATCTGGCGACGGCCGATGACGCGCACCGAGCCCGGCTCGCAGACCCTCGACTTGTCGTTGCGGTCGACATCCGAGCACATGGTGAGTTCGGACTCGTCCTTCTTGGAATTGAGCAGCTTGAGGATCTGCTCGCTATCGGAAATGGCATCGTCGCCGCGCTTGATAGTGCCGGAGATCGGGCAGGTCTCGACGCGGCGGCCGTTGACGCGAACGAACATTTCCGGCGAGGCGCCGATCAGATATTCGCCCTCGCCGAGATTGATGAAGAAGGAATAGGGCGAGGGATTGATGCTCTTCAGCTTGCGGGAAATCTCGGAGGGCTGGGTTTCGCAGCGTTCGTAGAACATCTGCCCCGGCACCACTTCGAACAGGTCGCCGCGCTCAAAGCTCTTCATCGCCTTGCGCACCAGCTTGGCATATTCGCCGGGCTCGTGGTCGCCGCGCGGCGGGATCCGGTCGGCGGTCCTGAACGGCTCGACGATTTCGTCGCGCGGCAGGCCTTCGGTCGAAAAGCCGTCGCCGGAATAGTCGTAGCGGTCGGTCCAGGCCTTGGTGGAATAGTGGTCGACGACGAGGATCTCGTCGGGCAGGAACAGCACGAGATCGCGCTGGCTTGGCTTGCGCTCGAGCTTGTAGTCGACCGGATCGAACTGGAAGGCGAGGTCGTAGCCGAAGGCGCCATAGAGGCCGAGATTGGCGTCTTCCTCGGTCTTGAACAAAGCAGTGATGGCGCGCAGCACGGTGAACACGGAGGGAACGCGGCTGCGTTCCTCTTCGGTGAAGACACGGCCGGGCTTGGCGACCTCGAGGCGGATGAGTTTGTTCGACGTCTCGGCGATCGTGACATCGTCAAGGCCGGCAAGCACCGTACCGATCACCGGCAAAAGCACCTCGCCACGGCGGTTCAGCGCCTCGATGCGCATGGCGCGGCCGCGTGCCGAGATCACCAGCGGCGGATCGATGATGGCGGTATCCCAGCGCGTATAACGGCCGGGATATTCGTAATTCGAGGAAAACACGGCGCCGCGGCGCGAATTCAGGCCATCGACATAGCCGTCGATCGCGCCCTCATATGGCCGGTCATGGCGCTGGCGGGTAATCGCCACGCCACCCGCGGTGACGAAGCGCTCGGCGCCATTCTCCAGAATTTTCGTCGTCATTGCCGTCTCCATCAGCGTCTTTGGGGCAACGGACCCGGGAATGGCTTGAAAAAACAAATGGCCGCCCGGACATTCCGCTGCGGCCACCTTCTATTGTCACGCGAACGCGTTCGAACAGGCCGCTGTCAGCGAGCCCACCACCAAATGGTCTTGATCGAACGCATATTCATGGCGAAATCCATAGCCGCGAAAAGCGGTATGCGCAACAGGTTTGAAAGTCTGTGGGGTGGCTGCTGCTTTCGCAACCTATGGCACATGGCCAAGACCGGCAGTCCTGCCTAGACTCTGCATCAAACAGCAGGAAGACGGGAAAACATCGATGACCGAGCAGATCGACCGCGCACGGACGTTCCATTCCCTCCATGTCAAGGGCAACCCGATTGTCCTCTACAATGCCTGGGACCCAGGCTCCGCCAAGATCATCGCGCAAGCAGGGGCCAAGGCCATCGCCACCGGAAGCTGGCCGGTCGCGGCCGCTTTCGGATTCGCCGATGGCGAGAAAATCCCGTTGGAACTGGCGCTCGAAAACATCAAACGCATCGTTGCGGCGGTGGATCTGCCGGTAACCATGGACCTCGAGGGCGGTTACGGGGTCGCTCCGGAGGTTGTCGCCCGCAGCGTGGGGCTCGCCGTGCAGGCTGGAGCCGTCGGCTTTAATTTCGAGGATCAGATTGTCGGCGGCAGTGGGCTGCACGACATCGCCATACAGGTGAGGCGGATCGAAGCCGCCGCGGCGGCCGTGAAGACCTCGGGTATTCCGGCCTGCATTAACGCCCGAACCGACATTTTCCTGAAGGCGAAACCGGATGCGCACGACAAGGCTCTCCTCGATCAGGCGATCGAGCGGGCGCACGCCTACGAAAGGGCCGGAGCGCATGGCTTCTTTGCGCCGGGGCTTGCCGATGAAGGCCTGATCGAGGCGCTCTGCCAGGCAACGGCATTGCCGGTCAACATCATTGCACTGGCGCATGTGCCGCCGCGCCAGAGGCTTGCCGAACTCGGCGTCGCCCGCGTGAGCCATGGTCCGGTGCCTTACCGGCAGATGGCCGAATGGCTGGAGTCCAAGGCGCGACAGGCGATTTCGGGGTAGCATGGCGGGTTGCGTCAGTCCTCCAGCGTCCCCGACCTTGCATCGGCACTCTTCCTGTCGCCGACCAGCTTCAAGAGGTCCTCGCCGGCGCGAATTATGCGGCGCGAGCGGCGTGTCAGGATGAGGCCGGCCTGGGGCGCCAACACTTCCGTGCGGCCGTCGGGCTCACCCGGCGCGTGGACGATGGTGGCAAGGCGCGCACCCTTGTTGACGCGGTCGCTCGGCTTCACGTGGTAGAGGATCGCGCCCGAACGGGGCGCCGGCATCATCTCGATATTTTCGATCGGCGCGACGAGTCCTCCGAAGCTGCCAGACGCGGGCAGCGCCTGATCCCGGATGACGCCGCGCGCCACCAGCAGCCGGTAGAGCCCTTCGGCGTCGGCGCTGGCGAGGGCGCCGTCGACGTCGAGTATGCCGCGATATTCGACGGTGGTGGCGACGCGCCGATCGAGGCGCGCGACGTCGGCGGGAACGTTCTGATACGGCATGATCGAGGCGCCTTCGAAGGTGCCGTCGGGATCTTCGTGCCACAGCATCACCGCATCGACGCCCATAGCCGCCGCACAATCCGCCATGGCCGGCCACAGGCTGGTGTGGACGTAGAGGTAGGCGAGGCCTTCATCGTCGCAGTGCAGGTCGAGCACGATGTCGTGGCCGATGGAGAGCTGCAGCAGCCGCGTCTTCAGCCGCTGATCGACCGTGCCGTGCGCCGGCAGGAGCGTGAGGTCGGGCGCGGCGAGCCGCGGAAAGCCGCGATTGAAATTGGTGCGCGTCCCCAGATGGAAGCGGCCCTGATGGTCGCCATAGAGATATTGCGCGCGGCCGATCGGATTGGCCCAGGGCACGATGGTCATATTGCCGCTGATGCGGCCTTCGGCTTCCGCCCTGCTGAGCATCGGCATCAGCGCATCGATGGCAACGACGCCCGGCAATTCGCCGGCATGAAGTGCCGCCTGCAGATAGGCCGAAGGCGCTGTCTTGTCCGTTCCGGTGAAGCGGAAGACGGGGAATTCGTAGGAAACGCCCTCGCTGTCGCCGGCGATGCGTTCGATGGATTTCTGCATGGACTGTCTCCAGGAAACGAGACCGAACACATGCCCTTTCGCCAATACACTGTCGATTGGTCCAGCTTTTCGCGCTATGGGCGCACGGCTCTATCCGGGCTTGGCGCTCAAAGGATCGCGAGATAACGCCTGCGCCCGGCCTATGCCAGCGGCTTCAATTCCTGGGCGATGGTCGGCAGAAGCTCCGAGACGTTCGGGTGGATGTGCACCGCGCGCGCCAGCGTACTGACTGGCGCCTTGGCATACATCAGATCGAGCACGCAGTGCACTGCCTCGTCGCCACCCGGGCCGAGCACCGAACAGCCGAGGATTTCCTTGGTGTCGGCATCGACCAGGATCTTCATGAAGCCTTGCGTCTCACCTTTTTCGACGGCACGGCTGACGCGGGTCATTGGCCGCTGGCCGACAAGGGCGCGGCGGCCGGATTTCCTTACCGCGGCTTCGGTCATGCCGCAGCGGCCGAGTGGTGGGTCGATATAGAGCGCATAGGCCTCGATGCGGTCGCTGACCTTGCGCGGATCGTTGTCGAGCAGGTTGGCGGCGACAATCTCGTAGTCATTGTACGAGGTGTGGGTGAAGGCGCCCTTGCCGTTGCAGTCGCCCATCGCCCAGATGCCGGGCACGCTGGTGCGCAGCTGGTCGTCGACGACGATGAAGCCGCGTTTGTCGACCTCGACGCCGGCTTTGTCGAGGCCGAGATCGTCGGTGTTTGGCGTGCGGCCCAGGGCCAGCAGCACATGCGAGCCGACCGCAGCCGCCTTGCCTGGCGAGAAGGTCACGGCGATTTCGTTGCCTCGCCTGGCGAAGCGGATATCGTCGGCGCCGAGATGGACGGCAATGGCTTCGTTTTCGAGGATCGACAAAATGGCGTCCGAGACGTCATCGTCCTCGCGGCCGATCAGGCGCGGGCTCTTTTCGATGACCGTGACTTCGGAACCGAAGCGGCGGAACATCTGCGCGAATTCGAGCGAGACATAGCTGCCGCCGACGACGATGAGATGGCGCGGCAGCACGTCGAGATCCATCATCGACGAATTGGTCAGGTAAGAAATGCCGTCGAGGCCGGGCAGGTCGGGCACCGAGGCGCGGCCGCCGGTGTTGAGGAAGATCTTTTCGGCGCTCAGCAGATCGTCGCCGACGCGCACCGTATTGGCGGTCACGAAGCGCGCATGGCCGCGATAGAGCGTGCATTTGTCCATGCCGGCAATCCAGTCTTCGAGATTGCCGCGGGCATCGTTCGAGACTTTGTCCTTGCGCGCCTTGATCGCCTTGTAGTTGACGCCGATGGGACCGGAGAGCGTCACACCGTAGTCCGCGGCGCAGCGGGCGAGATGCGCGGCATAGGCGCTTGCCACCATCGTTTTGGTCGGCGTGCAGCCGGTATTGACGCAAGTGCCGCCGACCAGCTTTCGCTCGATCAGCGCCACGCTCATGCCGGCCGCATTCAGCCGGCCGGCGAGCGGTGGGCCGGCCTGCCCGGCACCGACGATGATGGCGTCGAATGTCTTTGCCGTCATGCCACCGCCGCCACGATCAGAAGCCCGCCGACGATCGCCACCGCGTCCTCGATGAAGGCGGCGGGCGGGTCCTTGCCGAAGGCGGTGGCCAGGCGTTTACGCGCCTCGGCGCCGCCCAACGTGCCGATCACCGCGCCGACGGCGCCGGCGATCAGGCCGCCGATGGTGGCGCCGCCGGTGGCGCCGATCACCGCGCCGGTGAAAGCGCCCAAGACGATGCGCGTGCCGAATTGCTGCGGCACCTTGCGGCTCGGCGCCGATGGCAGCTGGTCGGTGACCAGTTCGGCGATGGCCAGGATGGTGAAGATGCCGACGGCGATCCAGTGGCCCATGAAGCTCGCCCAGGTGCCGGCGACCGGCAACCAGCCTAGCCAGGCGCCCCAGGCGACCGCGGCGGGCGCTGTCATGGCGCGAAGCCCGGCAACGATGCCAATCAGGAGTGCAAGAATGTACAGCATGATTGATCCCTCGATGGCCGGCTTGGGACAGGTCCGAGAGAGCAAGCTACCATAGGTCCGGTATTTGACCAGAGGTGGTGTCGCCGCCGGCGCTTCCGTATTTTCACCAGTTGTGCTTGGCAAAGATTGAGACTGGAGTTGCGGCCATGACGGGGAGCGAACGCACGAAAATGGCGGCGGGCGAGTGGTATTGCTGCCTCGACCCGGAACTGGAGGCGCTGCGGATCACGGCACGCGACGCGGTGTTCGAGCACAACAGCCTGCCACCACGACAGCACGGCGATATCGGGCCTGCCTTGCGGGCGCTGCTCGGCGCTGCAGGCGAGGGCGCCCGGATCGAAGCGCCGTCCCACTGCGCTTATGGCTTCAACATCTTTCTCGGCGACCGCGTCTTCCTCAATGCCGGCTGCACCATTCTCGATACGGCGCCAGTGCGCATCGGCAAGGGAACGCTGCTCGGCCCCAATGTGCAGATCTATTGCGCCGAGCACCACAGGGAGGCTGCGGGGCGACGGGCAGGGCTGGAGATCGCTAGGCCGGTCGAGATCGGCGACAATGCCTGGATCGGCGGTGGTGCCATCATCCTCGGCGGGGTCAGGATCGGTGATGGCGCCATCGTCGGCGCCGGTGCCGTGGTGAAGCGCGACGTGGCGGCGAACACCACGGTGGTCGGCAATCCGGCACGGGTAATCAGGAGCGGGTGAGCCGGATCAGCGTGAAGCGCCGCGTCTATCCAAATCGACACTCCTCGAGAATTCGCGCCGGTATTGCACGGGCGAGGTTCTGAGCCGCGCTGCGAAATGCTGGCGCAGCGAGGTGGCGCTGCCGAAGCCGGCCTCGAAGGCAACCGTATCCATCGATTTTTCCGTTGCTTCCAGCAGCCGCTGTGCGAGTTGCACACGCTGGTCGGTCAGCCAGTCGCCGAAACTGGTGCCGATCGTTTTCTGGAAACGGCGCGTGAACGTCCGGCGGGTGAGGCCGGCGAGACCGGCAACGCTGTCCAGACTGTGCGGATCACCCAGGGTTTTGCGCACCGTTTCGAGAGCCTGGGTGAAGCGGTCCGCATTGCCGGTTCTGGCGATGGGACGTTCGATGAATTGCGCCTGCCCGCCCTGCCGATGCGGAGAAAGCACGATCTGCCGGGCAAGGCGAAGCGCTGCCTCCGCGCCGTAACGAGCCCGTACGACGTGCAGGCAGCAGTCAAGCCCGGCGGCGACGCCGGCGGATGTCACGACATCGCCATCGTCGATGTAGAGCACTTCTGGTTCGACGAGAATGTCGGGGTAGAGTTCCTGCAGCTGATCCGCGTAGGCCCAGTGCGTCGCGGCTCGCCGCCCCGAAAGCAATCCGGTCGCCGCGACAGCGAACGTTCCCAAGCACAGTCCGACAATCAGCGCGCCGCGCTCGTGCGCGCCAAGCAACGCCTCGATCAGTGTCGTCGGCGGTGAGATTCCGAGATTCTTCCAACTCGGCACGATGACGATGTCGGCATCATCGAGCGCCGAAAGCCCGTGCGGGACGCTGATGGTCAGCCCGGCATCAGTGCGGATCGGCCCGTTCTCAATCGCGCAGACCCGGAAGTCGAAGCGCGGCAGGCCGAGCGTCGTGCGATCCGCGCCGAACACGAGACACGGCACGGAGAGATGAAACGGGCTGATGCCATCGAAGGCGATGGCGGCAACGACAGGATCGGCCATGGGAGCTCCAGCAAAGGGTGACACCGATTGTCCCAATTCTTTCGAACAATGTCAATCGGGACACTTTTTGCGATCCGGCGCCGCGCTTATCGTCCACCCATCAATGCCAAACGGGAAAGGAAAACCCCATGTCGGACCCAGCCAAAGGCAAAGCTCCACGCCGCGCCCTCATCGTCATCGATGTTCAGAACGACTATGACGGCGGCAACCTCGCCATCCAGCATCCGCCGTTCCGCGAGAGCGTCGTCAATGTGGCGCGAGCGATGGACGCGGCCACCGAGGCAGGCGTCAAGGTGGTGGTCATCAAGCAGTTGGCACCGGAAACCTCATCGGTCTTCGCCAAGGGCAGCCATGGCGCCGAGTTGCACCCGGAAATCGCCAGGCGAAACCGCGACCACTACATCGAAAAGAACTTGCCCAGCGCCTTCACCGGCACGGATTTAGAGGAGTGGCTGCGCGCCAACTCTATCGATACGATCACGGTCATCGGCTACATGACGCATAATTGCAATCTGTCCACGGTCATCCATGCCGTGCATATGGGTTTTGAGGTCGAGTTCCTGTCGGACGCGACGGGGTCGTTGCCCTACGCCAACAGCGCCGGCTACGCTTCGGGCGAGGAAATCCATCGCGTCGTGACGATCGTATTGCAGTCGCGCTTCGCGGCCGTTCTCAAAACCGCCGAATGGATCGATTGCCTGAAGACCGGCGTGGTACCCCAGCACGACACACCCTATGCCTCCAACCAGCGCGCGCTGGCGCGAAGCGCGGCGTAGGAGACTATTGCGAGCAGGCAGAAGGGCGCCGCAGCGTTGCGGCGCCCTTTGCCGTTCGAGCGTTGATATCCTTAGAACAGGCCCTCGATCTGGCCCATTTCGTTCAGGAAGATCTTTTCCGAGGATGGCGCTTTGGGCAGACCGGGCATGGTCATCACCTCGCCGCAGATGATGACGACGAAGCCGGCGCCGGCAGACAGCCTGACCTCGCGCACCGGCACGGTGTGGCCGGTCGGCGCGCCGCGCAGATTCGGATCGGTGGAGAAGGAATATTGCGTCTTGGCCATGCAGACCGGCAAATGACCGTAGCCGGCGTGCTCCCAGGCGTGGAGCTGGTCGCGCACCGATTTGTCGGCGATCGCTTCGGAACCGCGATAGATGCGCTGGACGATGGTGTTGATCTTCTCGAACAGCGGCATGGCGTCAGGATAGAGCGGGGCAAATTGCGACGCGCCGGATTCGGCCAATGCCACGACTCTTTTGGCGAGTTCCTCGATGCCGGCCGATCCCTGAGCCCAGTGCTTGCACAGGATCGCCTCTTCGCCCATCGAGGCGACGTAGTCCTTCATCGCCTGGATCTCGGCCTCGGTGTCGGAGTAGAAATGGTTGATGGCGACCACGGCCGGCACACCGAACTGGCGGATGTTCTCGATGTGGCGGCCGAGATTCGCACATCCCTTCTTGACCGCCTCGACGTTCTCCTTGCCGAGTTCCTCCCTCTTGACGCCGCCATTCATCTTCATGGCGCGAACCGTGGCGACGATGACCGCCGCTGCCGGCCTCAGGCCGGCCTTGCGGCATTTGATGTCGAAGAACTTTTCGGCACCGAGGTCGGCGCCGAAACCGGCTTCGGTGACGACGTAATCGGCAAGCTTCAGCGCCGTCGTGGTGGCAACGACGGAGTTGCAGCCATGCGCGATGTTGGCGAAGGGGCCGCCATGGACGAAAGCCGGGTTGTTCTCCAGCGTCTGCACGAGATTGGGCTGCATGGCGTTCTTCAAGAGTACGGCCATCGCGCCGTCGGCCTTGAGGTCGCGGGCATAGACGGCCGACTTGTCGCGACGATAGGCGACGATGATGTCGCCGAGGCGCTTTTCCAGGTCCTTCAGGTCGGTCGACAGGCACAGGATGGCCATGACTTCCGAGGCGACTGTGATGTCGAAACCGGCCTCGCGCGGGAAACCGTTGGCGACGCCGCCGAGCGAACAGATGATCTCGCGCAGCGACCGGTCGTTCATGTCCATGACGCGGCGCCAGACGACACGGCGGGTGTCGATGCCGAGCTCGTTGCCCCAATAGATGTGGTTGTCGATCAGCGCCGACAGCAAGTTATGGGCGGTGGTGATGGCATGGAAATCGCCGGTGAAGTGGAGGTTCATGTCCTCCATCGGCACGACCTGCGCATAGCCGCCGCCGGCGGCACCGCCCTTGACGCCGAAATTCGGTCCGAGCGAAGCCTCGCGGATGCAGACGATGGCCTTCTTGCCGATGCGGTTGAGGCCATCGCCCAAGCCCACCGTCGTCGTCGTCTTGCCTTCGCCGGCCGGTGTCGGGTTGATGGCGGTCACGAGGATCAGCTTGCCGTCCTTGTTGCCCTTCACCGACTTGATGAACTCGGCCGAGATCTTCGCCTTGTCGTGGCCGTAGGGCAGAAGATGTTCGCTCGGAATGCCGA
The DNA here is from genome assembly GCF_040318275.1 of Mesorhizobium sp. M1217. Lineage (NCBI taxonomy): Bacteria > Pseudomonadati > Pseudomonadota > Alphaproteobacteria > Hyphomicrobiales > Phyllobacteriaceae > Mesorhizobium > Mesorhizobium sp. M1217. The sequence continues at coordinate 286,646 of NZ_JAMYMA010000003.1, forward strand.
TCTTCTGGCCGATCTCCTGGATCTGCTTCTTCCTGGCGCCGCGCGCGATCTCGATGTCGGACTTCACTTCGGCCATGACGGCTTCCCTTTGAATTGAACGGATTCGATTACTGTGGTCGCAAGCCCGGCACTGCAGGCGCGGGCATGTTCTACCCCTGTCGCTGCCGCGGCGTCAACTTTCATGCAACTATGTTTCCTACGAAGAAAGTGCCTCTGCGGTCGGCTGCCCTGCTACAGGTTCTTTTTTCGCGCCGGTCGCCGCGCCGTATAGAAGCCAGAGCAGGCGCGGTTCCGCCGTCTCAAAACAGCCGCGTAATACGCGAAAAGCGACAGAAGCAACGGCGCAAATTCACCAGCGCCGGCTGCGCGGAACGATCCGCTACTGCGTCAGCACGTTGCTGATCTCGACCATGTTCGAGCGGACCCTGAGTATGTAAAACCCCATCGTCGTCAGATGTGTCGGCAACAGCCAGCCGTCCTCGCGGCCATTGGCGATGATGAAGGGCTGGATGCGCAGCGCCGAGACGAATTGCGCGTCCATCGTATCCCACAGGTTCTGCAGGTGCTTTTCCTTGATGACGTCCTCGAAGTCGGCCTGCGCGCCCTTCATCAGCCCGTAATAGGCATAAAGCTGGCCATAGGCGAACCAGAAGCGGTCGTCGGCACGGGTGTCGAACCAGCCATTGTTGTGGTTTTCGGCACGCTCCTTGAGGATCGCCGAGGTCGAGCCGATGTCGGACGAGATGCGGTCGATATACTGCTTGAGATTGTCGGCGCGGGCATCGAACGTGGCCTGGCAGGCTGCCAGACGGGCGTTGAAGGAACGCAGCTTGCGCACCGCGTCGCGATAATAGCTCGGCGTCGGCGTCTTGGGACCAAACGGGTTCAAGCCGAAGTACCAGGTTTCCTCATCGAACTGCAGATTGCCGCGGGCGTCCTGCAGGTCGGCGTCGATCTGCGAGGTGGTGCGGACGCGGCCGAGATTGTCGGCAAGCTCGGTCGCCGTGCGCCGCACCGCCTGGTTGATGCCGCGCTGGAACGAAGCCTTGTTGTCCATGAACGGCGTGTGGTCCCAGTCGATGCCGAACAGGCCGAGCTTGTAGAGGATCATCGACGACACCCAGGCATTCTGGTTGACGTTGAAGTCGGTCAGGTCGGCCGCAACCTGGGCAATGGCTGAATTTCCGCAGGTCTTGGCCGTGTCGGTGCCGGCGCCTGCAGAGACCTGTTCACCGGCGGAGCTGTTGCGCTTTTCGAACGTGTATTTGTCGACGTAATTCGGGTCGAAATTGTTCCACCACTGGGTGGCGTAGAAGAAATTAATGTAGAGGCCGATCAGCACGACGACAGCCAGGCCGAGCACCGCCTTCAGGATCCAGCCGCGTTGCGTGTACCAGCGCCCCGCCCACAGGAACGGCCACAGGATCGCGCCGATGAGCAAGCCGATGCCGCGGCCAATCCACTGGAAAATCGGGGTGAAGAAATTCACGATCGGATCAAGCATGGCGATGTCACCCCCTCAGTCAGTCAAGCCGTAGAGGCGTGTGCGAAACGCCACCTTGTCCTTCAAATATGTGGTTTTCAGAACGTCCACAACATGCGATCGCCAAGCGTCGCTGAAGCCGTCATAATCCCTGTAGAAGCCCGGCTTGTTGAAGACGTAACGCGAGACGAAGTCCTGCGGCACGAAGTCCGAGATCAGCTGGTTGGTCAGCCAGGCGTCTTGATGGTCCGGCTTGGCGCGGATCACCAGGAAGCGCTGATGCGGAAACACATCCTCGATCTTGAGATGGCCGAGCTGGGCGATCTCGCGCTTGGCGGCGTTGAGGAAGGGAAAATTGCCGTCCCTGGTGATCAGATCGGCATGGCCGTGGATCCAGGTCTGCAGCCAGACCTTGTCGACGTCGGTCAGATTGCGGTCCGGTTCGGTGTCGCGGATCAGCGTGCGCACCACCATTTCGGCGCGATGCTCCAGATAGCCGGAGGTCTCGATCCATGAGGCGCGCGGCAGCTCGATGCGGCCGGTCGAGGCGAGGAATTTGAACACCTTGTCGGCGTCGTTGATCGACAGGTAGCTCACCTGCCATGGCCGTGAACGGCGAAAGCCGGGCGCCGACGGGTCGCTGATCACCGTCGTCACGTCCGGGTCGACGAACACATAAAGCCCGCCGAAATGGCTGGTCCAATAGGCGTTGTGGCGGAAGATAACCTGGTCCGGCACCAGCGCGTTCTCGCGGATGTCGCCGCAGATCTTGGCCAGCTCGACCATGCGGGCCAGCATGTCGTTGTCGCGCCAGGCGTCCGGCTCCTGCTTAAGCCGGTCGACCAGCTTGCCGAGCTCGGCCGCCTTGCCCAGCACGTCCTCGGCCGACAGCACCTTGAACTCGACCTGGTTGATCGACAGCAGGTCCTCGATGTCGTCGACCTTTGGAACCGAGTCCTCGATCTCGCCGTAGATCACGTCCTTGATGGTCAGCGCATCGATGGCGCGCTGGTTCTTCGACATGAACTCGTACATCAGCAGCGAGGTGTTGGAGAAAGCCGTGTGCACCACCGGCAGGTCGATCTGCGACGGCGTCAGGATGATGAAGCGGCGGTTGACCTCGTTCGGATCGAGGTAGCTGTAGTCGCCGCATTCCTCGGCGACCTGCGGCGAAAAGCCGGTACGGTCGATCTCGAAGCTTTTCAGCTTGGTCGGCTTCAGCCCGAAGGCGACCATCGCCTTGTTGTAGCGCTGGATCAGATGCGGCTCGTCGACCGTCAGCAGCCGGCCGTAGATCAGCTCGTTGTCGCGTAGCAGGTCGGGTTTCTTGGCAGGGCTCATGCGCGTAGTCCCAACGGATCTTGCGCTGGATGACCGAGCTCCAACGCTGACGCCCCCCTCTCCCCGTTCTTCACGGGGAGAGGGTAAGGGTGAGGGGCAGCGCAAACGGTCAAGGACATGTCTCTCCATAGCCTTTGGCGGCGACAAATCGAAGATCACGCGTTTCGATATGGCGTTCGAGGCGCCCTTCGATCGCAGCCACCACTGTTTCAAGGACTGCTTCCCGCTCCTTCAATACGTCTACGTTCCAAAAGCGAAGGATAGACCAGCCATCGGAGACGATGAAGCGATCTCGGATTCGATCATATTGGCTGCCGACATGCTGACTGCCATCGACTTCGACGACGAGCTGGCAGTCTCTGCAGGCGAAATCGACGAAGTAAGAGCCTATCGGCAACTGCCGTACGAATTTATGGCCGTTCAGTCTGCGGTCGCGCAACTCCAGCCAGAGCGCGGTTTCTGCATCGTTGTCGGATTGACGCAGGCGCCTTGCGCGCTTGGTTGTGTCTATTTCTGGCCCACGCATGCGCTGCCCCTCACCCTTACCTCTCCCCGTGAAGAACGGGGAGAGGGGGGCGTCAGCGTTTGAGCCACGTCTTTCAGCGTTGCTGTGGGAGCTTATGCATCGCACCGGAAACAGTGCTATCCGGTGAGAAGGAAGATCACGCATTCCACATTCCCTTCTTTTTCAACTCCTCGATCTCGCGGACGGCACGCTCCCGCAGACGGGTGTCGCGGATCATCTTGGTCACCGCCGCATCGTCGGCCTTGTCGGAATAGCGGAACTCGGAATCCGCATACCGGTTGATCTCCTGCATGACCATGTCCATCGAGAACGGCCCCCGCAGTTCCTCGATCATCGCCTTCTTGTCGTCGTAACCCTTGTGCATGAAGACTTCCGGCTTCTCGAACCATTCGTCCGGCAACTCGATATCCATGGCGCGCATCTTGATCGCGTCGGTGACGTTCTTGATGGCGCGGCCGGTGAAGCGCGGCTCGGCATCCTTGATCATGTGCAGATAGGTGCCGATATCGGCCATCGACTTCGGCGCGCTGTTCTCCTTCATGTAGCGCTCGTAGACCTTCATCAGCCCGTCTTCCTGCGGTTTCTCATGCTCTTCATAAGCCTCCATCACCGCGCGCTGGATTTCCTGGGCTGCGTAGAGCTTGTGGTCGCCGAGCGGGATCTTGTGGTTCTTGCCGGCCAGCAGGACGAAGATGTCGATGTAATCGTCGCGGGTCTGCGGACCGTCGACCAGCCAGCGTGCGCCGGCGCGCTGGCGCAGTGCGTCGTCGACGTTTTCGGGATAGTTGGAAAACATGCCGAACGAGCAATTACCGCGCACCACGGTTGCCGCGCCGGCAAATGCGTCCATCAGCACACCGGTGATTTCCTGCTGGCCGGCCGAGGCGCGGTCGTCTGAGCGGCGTGCGGCGACCTGGTCGATATCGTCGATGGTGCCGAAGCCGATGACGCGCGGGTTCAGCACATTGTTGATGAACTGGCGGCAGTTCTGGCCGGACTTGCCCTGGTAGGAGGAGATCTGGTCGACGCCGAAATTTTCGTAGGCGAAGGGATAGCCGGCGACTTGGCAGTAGCCGTTGAGAAGGCCGGCGATCATCTGGATCAGCGTCGTCTTGCCGGTGCCGGGCGCGCCGTCGCCGATAAACGTGAACAGGAAGCCGCCAAGCTCGACGAATGGGTTCAGCTCGCGCTCGAAGTCGTACGCCATCAGCATCTTGGCGAGCTTTACCGACTGGTACTTGGCGATGTGGTTGCCGACGACCTCTTCCGGTTTCTTGAAGGTCATCACCAGCGGTTTTGCCCGCTTGCCAGGGGCGACGTCGAAACCATCGAGGGTAAAATCGTCGACGTCGATGCGGATATGGGCGTTCTCGAACGGGCCGATGCCGTCGAAGCGGCCCTTTCGCGCCAACAGCCCGTCGATGGCTACGCGGGCAAAGGCGCGGGCGCGGGTCATCAGGTCGGCGTCGTCCTTCGAACCTGCTATCGCCCTGTCGAGCCCGGCCACGATCGACTTCACCGCATCCTGCGGGGTGTCGAACAGAAAGTCCGGCTCGGGCGTGTCGTTCGGCGCCTCGCCGTCGCTGTCGATCAGCTGGAACAAATAGGAGGCGAGGCTGAACGCGGAGATGTAGGCAGAGGCCGACAGCAGCTTCTTGAAGGTGGCAGCTTCGTCGCCTTCGAGCGGCGCGCGGGCGTTTTTCGCCTGCAGGCTTTCGAGGTCCGAGCCTTCGGCGAAGACATCCGATATGGCCAGCGCTATTGCCGCCCCGCGCCGAGCGCGAAACAACAGCATGTGCTGCGGTATGGTCAGCAATTGGTCGTCGGGATGGACGGCGGCGACGGTTTTGGCGAGCTCGACCTCGCGCGTGCGGCGAACCGAGCCGACCGAGACGGTCGAGACGAAGCGGCGGTTGGTGCCGGCAAGTGCTGTGCCGGACTCACGCGATGGGTCTTCCAGCACGACGATGCGGGTGATGAAACTTTGCGCAGTGGCGCGGTGCTTTTCAATTGCCGCTTCCGGGATGGTGGTCAGGCCGGTGTCCATGGAAGATGCTCCGCGATTTGACGGTCAGACGTCGCTGATGACCTGCCCTTTGGACAGGATGTGGACCTTGTAGCCCGAAAAGATCTTCTGCGCCTCGCCGGCGGCATAGAGCGCCTGATAGGCCTCGTGCGGGATCAGCGCATGGTTCTCATAGCTCGACACGCCCTGGCGCGCCGCCTCGAGATCGTCGGTATTGATGAAGAATTCCTGCGTCGTCTTTTCGCTCGAGAACAGCCCCTTGCGGCCTGGCTTCTCTGCCTTGGAAAAGACCTCCTGGATGGTCCAGGTCAGCAGCCAGGCGTTTTCCGGCTTGCGCACCTTGGCCAGCACTTCGCTTACCGTCGAATTGTTGTCGGTAATCCCTGCAGAATAGAACGGGCCGAGCACGACGCGACGCAGCTGCTTGGGATGCAGCGGTTCGAAATCCTTGTCGAGGTTGACCGCGATGGTCGCCGGCGACAGCGTGTAGGCGGAATTCTTCTCGGCGAAATCGTCGAAACGGTGGGCGAGCTCGGGATTGAGCAAGCCGTCGACCGGCAGCGGAATGTCGACCCTCTCATTAAGCTTGCCGCCGGAGTCGACCAGCTGCCGGATCATGTCGTCGGAGGAATCCTCGACCGTCAGCATATAGACCAGCGGCAGGTTGGCGCTGCCGTCGAAGCAGGCCCAGTGGACCAGATAATAGGGCCGCAATGTCTTCGGATTGACCGAAACCTTGGCCGTCTGGGCCAGCGTGAACGGGCCAAAGGTGGTCTCGCTCTTGACGTCTTCGAGGTAGAGCCGCTCGGCCATCGACTTCTGCAGCGCTTCGGGGAATTCCTTGTGGCGCAGGATGAAGTCCGCCATTTCCTCGCGCAGCTCGTCGGCCAACGGGAGGTTGGCGAGGCGCGCATCGGCCTGGCGGCGGTCGTTTTCCAGCTCGAGCAGGTTCTGGAAGACCGGAAAACCGCTTTCGGCGCGCGAGATGCGGAACGTCTCGGTGAAGCCCAGCCGGTTGCGCCAACACGAGAACGACTTGTCGAGCCGCGCGATGTATTCGGCGACGATCTTGGCGACGATGCCATGCCGGTAGAGCGGCGAGCGATCGTCGCGCATGAACACTTCGAGGCCGCCAAGTGCCGCCGCGATCGCCGAGAAATAGCGCGCCGCCGCTTCGTTTTCGGGGGTCATGCTGCCAGCCCTTGGGAGCAGTGCACGTGCAGCAATTACGACTGCACGTAATTTGCCGAATTGTGCTTCTTCATCACATCGTCGAAGCGGCGGGCGAAGGCATCGTCGGCGAGCTTTTTGCGGCGCTGGATGTCGGCGGTGGCGACCATGTTCTTCTCGTGCATTTGAAGCAGATCGCCAATGTGCTTCTGCGAGGCAGCACCAATGCCGGCCATGGTCTCTTCGGCGGTGTTGTCGACCTGGCTGCCCAGCGTGTTGATCTTGTGGGCGACATCCTGTTGGGCGGCGGTCTTCAGCGAATCTTCCAGGGCCTTGTACAGCACGATGCGCTGCTCGGTATCGATGGTCAGCTTGTTGATCAGCGTCGATTGCGCCGCGATCTGGTTGTTGAGCGAATCGACGAAGGTCTGGAACATCGAGGTGTAGCGCTCCAGCGTCTGGCTTTCGGCCAGCAATTCCTGCTCCTTGGCCTGCTTCTCGTTGTATTCCGTGGCCAGTTTCGAACGCTCGCCTTCAAGCTGCGTGCGCTCCTTCTGGCTGGTCGAGGCGGCGATCTTGTTCTCGATGTCGAGCAGCATCGGGTTGAGCTCCTCGATGCGCTTCTGCACGGTCTCGAGATTGGACATGGTGGTCTTGCGGCGCTCGATCACCTGCGACAGGCTGGCCTCGGAGGTCTTGTAGCGCGTATCGAGAACCTGCTTCTGCGCCTTGAGGATGCCGACGATGGTGTCGGACTTCGCCAGCAGCTCCTGCAAATTGCCGGCCAGCGACATGTTGCGGACGCGGTCGGTGCGCATGCGCTGCTTGCGCTGGCTGGAGAAGACGCCGACGAAACTTTCCCAGCCGGTGTAGTTCTTCATGCTCTCGAATTCGGCGCCGAAGACGTTGGTGGCGTCCTCGAGGCCGATGATCAGGTCGGCGATATTGCCTTCCATCACCTTCTGCTGCTTCAGCACATCCTCGATGCGGGCATTCTCGATGTCGAAATTGGCGTCGCCGATCTTCTTGTCGGCGGTGGCGAGCGTGTCGAGCACGGCACCGGACTGCTCAATCTTGGTGCGCATGTCCTGCACGACCTGCTTGGTCTTGGCAATCTCGGCATCGAAATTCTGCAATGTCGCCATTGGGGCCTCCCGCTTCGGCATCGGTTTCGTTTCGCAAACCGCCGCGAATATATGTGCCGGGTTTGGCGAATGAAAGACGGAAGACATGGGATCACAGGAAAACAAAGAATTTCAGGAGGCGACTGCAGGATAATCAAGCCATGATTACGCTGTAACTGCCGGCCGGTCAGGCACCGCTTCGACCTCGGCTGGACTTTTGCTCGGGAGCGACGCTCAGGGCTTGGGATCGGCTTTGAGGTAGGCGATGACGTTGGCGATGTCATCGTCGCTGGTCAGGCCGGAGAAGGCCATTTTGTTACCGGGGACCTTCTGCCGGGGCGCGCGCAGGTATTCGGCAAGGTTTGTTTCGTCCCAGACCAAACCGGCGGCGCCGGCATCCTTCATCGCCTGCGAGTAACGGCTGAGATAACTGTCCGCGGTGCCGGCGGTGCGGCCGACGACACCAAGCAGATGCGGGCCGACCTTGTCGCGGTCGCTCGTTGCCTCGTGACAGACCATGCATCTGTTGAAGACCTTCTTGCCGAGAGCAGCATCGCCGTCGGCATGCGCGGCAACGATGCCGGCGATGAGGAAAGCAGTTGCAGACGAAATTACTCGAAGCATGGGAACTCCCGACGGCTCTGGCTGTGGATCAAAATAGGCGGCACGCTCAATAAAGGCGGCAATGGCGCGATTGCGGAACGAATGTCAGCCGGGAGGTCGGATGAAAGCAATAGCGCTGGTTTAGGCTTTGGTGAAGCCGATGAAATCGTCTGGGGCGGCGCGGCCCATTTCCTCTTCCCAATGGCGGCGGCAGAGCGAGACATAGACGTCCTTGCCGATCGCCACCTGTTCGCCCTGTTTGGCCACCTTGCCGTCGGCGCCGAGGCGCACCACCATCGTCGCCTTGCGGCCGCAGCGGCAGATGGTGCGCACCTCGCGCAGGTCGTCGGCGATCGCCAGCAGGGCGCGCGAGCCGGAAAACAGCTTGCCTTGGAAATCGGTGCGCAGGCCGTAGCACATGACCGGGATGTTCAGCCGGTCGGCGATGCGGGCGAGTTGCCAGACCTGCTCCTCTTCGAGGAACTGCGCCTCATCGATAAAGACACAATGGACCGTGGCGTGGTCATGATGCTCGGCGACCCGGGCGAATAGGTCGTCGCCGTCGCGGAACATCTCGGCTTCCGTCTCCAGGCCGATACGCGACGAGATCAGCCCGGTATCGCCCTTGCGATAGTGGCCGGCGATGAACAGCATCGTCGTCATGCCGCGCTCGCGGTAATTATACGAGGCCTGCAACAACATCGTCGTCTTGCCGGCATTCATCGTCGCATAGTGGAAGTACAGCTTGGCCATGCCGTCCTTTTAAGCCGAGTTGCAACAAAGCGGGGAGGGGGAGCGCCTACATTCCACCGGGAAAAGACGACTTCCATCCGGAAAGCGGCGGGCGTGTCGTTGATCGACCAGCCTGCGCCGTTGATCGTGGTTGCCTTAGTGCTTGAAACCGCAGCAGAATGGTGTTTGGCTGACGGAACAAAGGTGGAGATAAAACCGCCACTTCGCTTCACCGAGAACTGAAATGGGAGAATTTCTATGTCGCGCATGAATTCATTCGTCGCCGGTCTCGGCCTGGCGGCTTTTCTATCCACGACTGCGGCCTTCGCCGGCGATCCGGAAAGCTGCAAGGCGGTTCGTCTGTCGGATGTCGGCTGGACCGACATCCAGGCGACAACCGGTATAGCCTCGGTGCTGCTCACCGCGCTCGGCTACGAGCCGCAGGTAATCCAGCTTTCGGTGCCGGTGACGATGGCGTCGCTGAAGAACAAGGACCTCGATGTCTTCCTCGGCAACTGGATGCCGTCGATGACCAACGACATCAAGGACTACACCGCAGAAGGCTCCATCGAGACCGTGAGCGAGAATTTGAGCGGTGCCGGCTACGGCATCGTCGTGCCGACCTATGTCGCCGACGCCGGCGTCAAGACGCTGACCGATCTCGGCAAGTTCAAGGACAAGTTCGACGGCAAGATCTACGGCATCGAGGCCGGCAATGACGGCAATCGTATCATCCTCGACATGATCAAGAACCCGGCCGACAATCTCGAAGGCTTCGAGCTGGTCGAATCGTCCGAAGCCGGCATGCTCACCCAGGCCGAGCAGTCGATCAAAAACAATGAATGGATCGCCTTCCTCGGCTGGACGCCGCATCCGGTGATGGGCGCCATGAAGATCACCTATCTCGACGGCATGGGCGACACTGGCTTCGGCGCCGCCACCGTGCATACGATCGTGCGCAAGGGCTATACGACCGAGTGCCCGAACGCCGGCAAGTTCATCACCAACCTGAAGTTCAACCTGGACATGGAAGGCGAGATGATGGACGCGATCCTGAAGGGCGGCGACGCCAATACGGTCGCGACCGACTGGCTGAAGAAGCACCCGGACGCGGTTGCTCCCTGGATCGCCGGCGTCACCACCTTCGACGGCGGCGACGCGGCGGCAGCGGTGAAAACAGCGCTCGGAAGCTGACCCGACCATCTGGCATGACGAGACAAGGGGCAGCCACGGTAGAAATGGCTGCCCTTTTTCATATCCTGTGACAAGATGACCGTCCGGCAAAGGACGGCGCCGGCAGAAGAGGGGCTAGATGGATCCGATCTCCAAATTCCTGGTCAGCTACAAGATCCCCATAGGCGCGTGGGGGAAGGCGTTTTTCGGCTTTCTCACCGACAATTTCGACACCGTCTTCAGGGCTTTCTCCAACAGCCTCAACTTCCTGCTCGATGGCATCGTCGACGGGTTGCTGTTGCTGCCGCCGGTTCTGCTGATCGCCCTGATCGCTTTGCTCGCCTATTTCCTGCAGCGTTCGAAAGGCCTTGCTTTGGCGGTGTTCATCGGGTTGCTGTTCATCCTCAACCAGAACCTGTGGAAGCAGACAGTGGAGACGCTGGTGCTGGTCGTTGCCGCCGCCGCCGTCTCGATGGCCATTGGCGTGCCGCTCGGCATCTGGGCCGCGCACAAGCCGAAGATCTATCGCGTCATGCTGCCGGTGCTCGACCTGATGCAGACGCTGCCGACCTTCGTCTACCTGATCCCGGTGCTGACCCTGTTCGGCCTCGGCAACGCGCCCGGCCTGATCGTCACCATCATCTTCGTCATCCCGACCTCGGTTCGGCTCACCCATCTCGGCGTCACCTCGGTGCCGAAATCGATCGTCGAGGCGGGCGAAGCGTTCGGCGCCACCAAGCGCCAGCTGCTGTGGAAGGTCGAGCTGCCTTCGGCACTGCCGACCATCATGGCTGGGCTGACCCAATCGATCATGTTGTCGCTGTCGATGGTGGTGTTCGCCGCCCTGATCGGCGCCGGCGGCCTCGGCACAGAGATCAACCGGGCGCTCGGGTCGCGCCGGATCGACCTCGGGCTTGAGGCAGGTCTGGCCATCGTCGTGCTCGCCATCGTGCTTGATCGAATGACGCGCATCGGCGTGGGAGGCAAGAAATGACCGTCGCCGTCGATTTCAGGAATGTCGACATCGTCTTTGGCGCCGACCAGGCCGGTTCGCTGGCGCTGATCGACAGCGGCGCCACCCGTGCCGAGATCCTCGAACAGACCGGTAACGTGCTGGGCTGTGCCGGTGCCAGCCTCACCGTGCACGAGGGTGAGATTTCGGTGCTGATGGGCCTGTCCGGCTCCGGCAAATCGACGCTGCTCAGAGCCGTCAACCGGCTGAACGTCGTCTCGCGCGGCCAGGTGCTGGTCAAGGACGGCGATGGTACGGTCGACGTCGTCACCTGCGACGAGGCGACGCTTCGGCGGTTGCGGCAAAAGCAGGTGGCAATGGTGTTCCAGCAGTTCGGCCTGCTGCCTTGGCGCACAGTGGAGGAAAATGTCGGCCTTGGCCTCGAGCTCGCCGGCGTACCGGAAGCCGAGCGCAAGGAGCGGGTGAGCAAACAGCTGAAGCTGGTTCATCTCGACCAGTGGTCGAAGAAATACGCGCATGAGCTTTCCGGCGGCATGCAGCAGCGCGTCGGCCTGGCGCGCGCCTTCGCCACCGAGGCGCCGATCCTGCTGATGGACGAGCCGTTCTCGGCGCTCGATCCGCTGATCCGGACCAAGCTGCAGGACGAGCTGCTGCAGCTTCAGGCCGAACTGAAGAAGACCATCATCTTCGTCAGCCACGACCTCGAGGAGGCGCTGAAGATCGGCACCCACATCACCATCATGGAGGGCGGGCGCATCGTGCAGACCGGTGCGCCGGAAGACATCGTGCTGCGGCCTGCCAACGACTATGTCCGCGACTTCATCGCCAATGTGAACCCGCTCTCGGTGCTGACCGCCTGGAACGTCATGCGCGACCGCCGCGACCTCGAACATGGCGAAAACGGCTGGGTGTGGCTCGACCGCCGCAAGACGACGCGCTTCAAGATCGACGAGCATGGGCTGGTGGCGGCGGCCGAGCGCGACGGCAAGCCGGCGGTGTGGGTCTCCTGCGCCGACGTCGAGGCTCAGCCGGAGGAGACGGCGCAGGTGTTCTGGGCCAATCCCGGCACCTCGCTGAAGACGGTGATGCTGGCCATGCATCGCTCACAGACAGCACCCGTGGCGCTATTCGACGACCAATCGCGCTTCGTCGGCGCCATCGGCGTCAGGGATGTGCTGAGCGCGGTGTTGCGGCGGTAGTTTTTCTCCTTGGGGAGAGAACCAAGACCAACGCCGAGTTCTGTCGCGCCCCCCTCTGTCCTGCCGGACATCTCCCCCACTTGGGGGAGATCGGCGGTTTCGCAGACGGCTCTCACACTCCAACGTTTGTAGTTGGCGAAATCGGCGACGACAGCCAATCTCCCACCTGTGGGGGAGATGTCCGGCAGGACAGAGGGGGGCGCGAAGGAACGCCAGCTTAGCCCGATACCGCAAGCTAAACCGCCAGCGGCAGGCGCAGCTCCGTCAACAGGCCGCCATCGGGATGGTTGGACAGGCTGACTTCGCCGCCGGCGCCGCGGGCGATATTGCGGGCTATGGTCAGGCCGAGGCCGAGGCCGCCGGTCTGGCGGTTGCGCGACTGGTCCAGGCGTACGAACGAGCCGAACACGGCGTCGAGCTCGGCCTGCGGTATGCCCGGCCCCTCGTCGCGGATCGCCAGCGCGATGATCCTGTCCGATTGGCGCAGGTTGAGATGCGCCTTCTTGCCATAGGTCACCGCGTTCTGGACGAGATTGGTGACGCAGCGCCGGAGCGCGACTGGGCGCGCTATGCAGATCAGGCCGCGCGAGCGCGCATCGTCATTGTCGAACGAGACCTCTTCGAAGCCGTCGGCGACCGATTCGACGAGCGACCAGAAATCGATCCTCTCGCTCTTCTCCTCGGTCACCTCGAAAGTGGCGAAGTCGATGACCGAGCTGGCAATGCCTTCGATGTCGGCGAGGTCGTGCCCCAGTGCGGCGCGAATGGTCGAATTCCTGAGCAGTTCGAGGCGCAGCCGCATCCTGGTCAGTGGCGTGCGCAGGTCGTGCGCGAGCGCCGCAGCGAGGTGCTCGCGGTCCTCGACATAGGCGCGCAGCCTTGCCTGCATGGCATTGACCGCCTTCGCCGCGGTACGCACCTCGCGGCTGCCGCTCTCGGCGATCGGCGGGCTCTTCAGGTCCTCGCCGATCCGCTTCACCGCGGTCTCCATCATCCGGTAGGGCGCCGTCAGCCGGCGCAGCGACCAGATCGAGGAAGCCACCACCAGCCCGGCGATCAAGGCATAGAGCGGCAGGCTATCGAAGCTCAGTATCGGCCCGGCCGGCGTGTTCGGTTCGGTGAAGTTCAGCCATTGGCCGTCGGCAAAGCGAAGCGAAGCGGTCAGCTTGTCGCTCTGGGCGAAATCGGCGGCCAGCACCAGCAGGTCGCGCTCGACCTGGCCAACATCGGGACCGGCGACCGTCCCACCGGGAGCGTCGGCTTCGTGCGTTGCCGGGTCGCGGCGGACCCGCGCGTCGGTGATGCCGAACTTCGATAGCCGACCGACCAATATGTCCTCCAATTCGGCCAGCTCGTCGTCGCCGGCTATCGACGAAGTGACGGCGGGCGTGCCGGAGACGGTGAGTGCGTAAGTGGCGTTGAACAGGCCGGAGGCCGTCGCCTTGCGCTGTTCCGGCGTAGCATCATGCATCAGCTGTACCAGCGAGAAGGCGCGGTCGTTGAGCCGGTAGAGATCGACGACGTCATTGGCGGCGGCACGGTCGCGCGAAACGATGTAGAGGGTCGCGATCTGGCTGATCAGCAGGCCGGCGATGACGATGAGCAGCACCCAGGCCGGCAGCGTTTGCGGCAGAATGCGTCTCATTCGGAGGTCGTCTCAGGCAGGAACTGATAGCCGCCGCTGCGCACCGTCAGGATCAGCTTCGGCGTTTTCGGGTCGTCCTCCATCTTGCGCCGCAGCCGGCTGACCAGAATGTCGACGCTGCGGTCGAAGCTGTAGCCGCTGTCGCCGCCGGACAGCTCGATGAGCTGCTCGCGGCTCAGTACGCGTTGCGCGCTCTTGACGAAGGTCTGCAGGAGATTGAATTCGGCCATCGTTAGCTCGATCCTGACGTCGCCGGGCGCCATCAACCGGCGGCGCGAACAGTCCATCGTCCAGCCGGCGAAATGGTAGATCTGCCGCGAAGCGGCACGTCGCGGTTCGGCGGTGCCATTACGCCTCAAGACGGCACGAATGCGTGCGAGCAGCTCGCGCGGATCGAAGGGTTTCGGCACGTAGTCGTCGGCGCCCATCTCCAGGCCGACGACGCGGTCGGTGGTCTCGGTGACCGCGGTCAGCATGATGATCGGTGTCGAATAATTGGCGCGCAACTCGCGGCAGAGCTCCAGGCCGCTCTTGCCGGGCAGCATGACGTCCAGAACGATCAGGTCGACCTGGGCGCGGCGCAGCACGGTCTCCATCTCGGTGCCGTCGGCGGCGACCGATGTATGCAGCCCTCGCTTCTGGAAAAATTCCTGAAGCAGGTCGCGAATGCCCTTGTCGTCGTCGACGATCAGTATGTGGGGGTCGGATTTCACAGGAAACCTGTCATTTGTGGATCGCCCAAGCGGTGCTTCGGCCGTCAGCCAGACGATAGAATTCAGGCCATAAGTTGGCCAGTGGAGATCGGCGGCTTGATCCGGCCGCCCAGAAACAATCCAGAAACAAAATTCTACAATCCGGAAAAACTGCCGAAAAAAATCAAAGGCATAAGTGGTGCCGTGGCGGTCGGGTCATCGGCTGCGACACGCGTTACGGGATTACGGACAGACCAATGCAAAGGTTCTCGATCAGTCTGATGGGTGCGTTGCTTTCCATTTCGCTCGTCACGGCTGCGGTCGAACATGCCGATGCAAAGCTGGCCGATGCAAAGGCGGCCAATTCAAAGGCGGCCGATGCAAAGGTGGCGACCACCCGCAGCGAGCGTTGCATCGATCTGAACCGCCAGTTTGACGAAGCCCTCGAAACCCATGCCGCGGCAACGCAGGTCACCGCGGCGAAAGCACTTCAAAGAAAGGGAAACCGGTTCTGCGCCAACAAGAAACAGGCACAGGGAATCCGGATGCTCGCGAACGCTTTGAAGCTGCTTGGAGTGACACCGATCGATCCCGTTCAGTGACACTCAATCCGATCTGCACAAAAAGGAAGTGAAGCCATGAAAAAGTCCCTCCTCTCCGCCCTCGGTCTCGCCATCGCGCTGGCCCTCTCGATGCCGGTTCTCGGCGCCAGCAGCGCCAATGCCGCGACCACCACCCCGGCTGCGACGACAACGACGACCGCTGCGCCGGCCAAGGCCGTGAAGAAGGTCGCTGCCAAGAAGACCGTCAAGAAGCACAAGAAGCACGCGGTCAAGGCAGCTCCGAAGGCCTGATCAAGCGACATCTTCTGCCGTATGAGAAGACCGCTCCAGTTGCGATTTGCCTGGAGCGGTCATCTTTGTTGGCGTGCAGACACTACGGCCGATCGCGCGCGGTTGAATGGACGACCGCTTTTGCCCATGTCAAAATGACCGCAAAGCTGTCGTACGCAATTGCCGGTCCAATGCCTGAAATCACGACAAAACCCCGTACCAGCACGAAGCCGAAGGTCGAACGGCCGAAGCTCTACAAGGTCATCCTGGTCAATGACGACTTCACGCCGCGCGAATTCGTCGTGACGGTGCTCAAGGCCGAGTTCAAGCTCAGTGAAGACCAGGCACATAGGGTTATGATCACCGCTCACCGGCGCGGCGTCTGTGTCGTCGCCGTCTTCACCAGGGATGTCGCCGAGACCAAGGCGGCGCGGGCAACCGATGCCGGCAAGGCTAAGGGCTACCCGCTGATGTTCACGACGGAGCCGGAGGAATAGACCTCCTCCCTCGCCCCGTTTGCAGGGAGAGAGAAGGGAACTACCGTCCTTCGCGGTACCACATCGAGCCCATCGCCAGAAGCAGCAGGCCGAGGCCGAGGAAGCCGCCGAACAGCGGCACGCGCGAGACGGCCTTGAGCACGCTGTCGTCGGTGGTGCGCAGGCCGATCCAGTCGTTGCCGGAGGCAGCGCCCGAGGCACGAACCGGGACGATGGAGGGCAGCGTGACAGTGCTGGTGAGATTGCCAATCGCCGAGGCCGGCGCCAGTCGGCGAACGCTGCCGCCGGTTGCCTCAGCCGGCGGTTTCAGCCGGTTCTCGGTGGAGACGACGTCGGTGAATTCCGGCGCGTTGACAGGCCCGACATGGGCCAATGCCGTCAGGTCGCCATTGCCGACCTGATAGAGACCGATTTCGCTGGTCTCGACGCTGCCGAGGAAGACGCCTGGCTCGGATTTCTCGAGCCTGACGATCAGTGCCTTGCCGGACGGCGTGATGACCTGCGCCGGGCCGGGGTCGTCGCTCATCGTCTGGCGGCGAATTTCAAGCACCATGCCGCGGCCGTCGGCGGTCAGCCGCTCCTCCTCGAGTTCGGGCTCCTTCATCAGCCAGTGGGCGATGCGTCGGTAGAGCTGGACATGCGGGCCGCCGCCCTCGAAGCCGCGCGCCCATAGCCAGCCCTGATCGGACAAAAGCATGCCGACGCGGCCTTCGCCCTTGCGGTCGAGCAGCAGCAGCGGCCGGTTGTCGGCGCCCTTCATCACCACCTCGCCCTCGGGGTTCTCGACGCCGATGGTGCGGAACCAGCGGCTCCAGTGCGGCGGCTCGGTTGCGGAGCCGTCGAGCCCGCGCGTGACCGGATGGCGCTGGCCGGTATCGGTGAGACGTGGGTAGAAGGCCTTGTCGATGACCTCGCCGGTCGGCATTGCCGGCAGCGCCGACATCAGCGGCGTGCGGGCGATCGAGCTTTCGCCGGCATATTCGGGGCCTGCCGCGATTAGCAGCGCGCCGCCTTTTTCGACATATTCGGAAATGTAGTCGTAATAGAGGATCGGCAGCACGTCGCGGTGCTGATAGCGGTCGAAGATGATCAGGTCGAAATCCTTGATCTTCTCGACGAACAGCTCGCGTGTCGGGAAGGCGATCAGCGACAACTCGTTGATCGGCGTGCCGTCCTGCTTTTCCGGTGGGCGCAGGATGGTGAAGTGCACGAGGTCGACCGAAGCGTCGGATTTCAGCAAATTGCGCCAGGTGCGCTCGCCGGCATGTGGTTCGCCGGACACGAGCAGCACGCGCAGATTTTCGCGGATGCCGTCGATCAGCGCGATGGCGCGGTTGTTGGTATCGGTGAGTTCGCCCGGTTCGTGGTCGATGGCGAGTTCGACGATGTTGCGCCCGGCGCTGGGAATGGTCACCTGCAGCGGCATCGCCTGGCCGATGTTGGCGTGCTCGACCGATACCTGCTCGCCGTTGACCGATACGCGGACATCGACCGGGCCGGTTTCGTTGTTGGTGGCGATGACGCGATAGGTCATGTCGAGCGGCTTGCCGACGAGGCCGAAGCGCGGCGCATTCTCGAAGCGGATGCGACGGTCCTTTTCATGGTCGTTGCCGGTAATCAGCGCATGCAGAGGGGCATTGAAGTCGGGTGCGCCAAGCGGCGCGTCATGCACCTCGCCGTCGGTGATCATGATGGCGCCGCCAATGCGCGACGGCGGCACGTCTCGGAAAGCATTTTCGAGCGAGGAAAACAACCGCGTCTCGGTGCGCTCGTCGGCGGCTTCGGACTTGCCGGCTTCGACGACACGGACGTCGAACTGCTTGAAGCGGCCGAGACGCTGCTGAAGCCCGGCCAAGGCCGCGTCGGTCTGCTTGGTGCGGTCGCCTATATCCTGGCTCTGGCTGCGATCGACGACGACGGCGACGATACTTTTCAGCGGCTCGCGCTCTTCGTCGAGGAATACCGGATTGAGCAACGCCGCAGCCAGCGCAATCAGGGCTGCCAGGCGGAAGATCGCGCCGCGCTGGCGAAACCAAAGGCCGACCAGCGCCAGCAGCAGCAGCGGCAACAGAACCACGGCGAGCAGCGGCCAAGTGATGAGCGGTTCGAAGGCGAGCGACCAATTCATGGTCTATTGCCCCAGCCGTTCGAGCAGCACCGGGACGTGCACCTGGTCGGATTTGTAGTTGCCGGTCAGCATGTACATCATGATGTTGACGCCGGCGCGCAGCGCATAGATGCGCTGCATCGGATCCGACGGCACGGTCGGCAATAGCGGGTCGCCATTCTCGTCGACCGCCCAGGCGCCGGCGAAATCATTGGCGGTGATCATGATCGGGGAAACGCCGTCGCCGGTGCGCACCGGGCGGTGCTCGGTGTTGCTGGCTTCGAGCGATGCCTCGACCCAAAGCGGGCTGCCGGCAAAGCGGCCGGGAAACTCTGGAAGGATGTAGAAGGATTTGGTCAGCACGTGGTCCGAAGGCACCGGTTCCAGCGGTGGCACGTTGAGGTTGCCGAGGATGTCGCGCAGCCGCTCCGTTGCGGGGCTGGTCGAATCCGCACCAATGCCGTTGGCGAACTGGTCGCGGGTGTCGAACAAGACCGTTCCGCCCTGCTGCATATAGGCGTCGATACGGGCGATGGCGGCCTCGCTCGGCATCGGGGCGGCGGGATCGATCGGCCAGTAGATCAGCGGGTAGAAGGACAGTTCGTCCTTCGAGATGTCGACGCCGGCCGGTGCTCCGGGTTCGAGCGCGGTTTTTTCGATGAGAAAGCGGGTCAGGCCTTCGAGCCCGGCGCGGCTGATCGAGTCGACACCCGGCTCGCCGGTCAGCACATAGGCGATCCGGGTCTTTGAAATGTCCCCGATCGCCTCCGTATCTCCCGGTTTGGCGTCGTCGGCACGCGCGACGTCCGCGTGGCCAATCAAGGCGCCGAGCGCAATCAGCAGGACGGCTGCCGTCGCCGCAGCACCGGGACGGCGCGGGCGGCGCGACAACAGGCCGCCCATCCAGAATACGGCAAGCGTGTCGAGCACCATCAGCACCAGGGTGGCCGTGACAAGCGGACCTTTGAGGTTGCGCTGCTCGTCGAAGGCATACTGGACGGTGGTGACCGGCACGGTGATCTCAGGCCGGGCCAGCGGCGTGAATGCGCTGTCGCCACCGAGCAGATTGTGAGCGAATACCCCCGTCTCGGAGCCGTAGAGGCCGGGCGGGTTTTCCAGCGTCACCGGCAGCGGGCCGGCGCCGGGCACCAGCGGCCTGGCGTCCGGCGTCGGCGGCACCAGCGTGCCGTCGGCGGCGATCATGCGATAAGGTGCCAGCGACGTGGCGGCGGCTTCGGCATTGGCGACCGCCGCTCCCTGGTTGCGCGACAGTTGCACGATGCGCCGCAGCATCTCGACGAAGCTGCCGGAGATCGGCAGGTTGGACCATGTCGCCTCGGGGGTGACGTGGAACAGCACGAGCGTACCCTTGTCCTTCTTCATCCCGGTCACCAGCGGCGTACCGTCGGCAAGGGTGGCCCAGGTGCGCTCGACGATATCGGGCGTCGGTTCGGCCAGCACCTGCCTGGTGACGGTGACCTCGGTGGGCGGCGCGAGGTCGGCGAAGGGGCCGGTTTTCGGGAATTCGGTGACCGGCTGCGGCGCCGTCCATGACAGCGCGCCGCCCAGCGAGCGCTCGCCTGTGCGGAGCCGGACCGGCAGCAGGTCGTCGTCATTGCCGGCAGCGGCGAGCCGCGAACCGGCAAAACGCACCAGCGTGCCGCCCTTGTCGACCCAGTCGACCAGCCTTTCCCGGGCCTGTTCCGGAATGGTGCCGACATCGGCCATGACGATCATCGCCGGTTTCTGATCGAGCAGTTGCGGGATGGCATCGGCGAGATCGACGCTGGACGGCTCGACGAGATCGGCGAAGGGCTGCAGGGCGCGGCGGATGTAGTAGAGCGGCGACAGCAGCGGTTGCGCCTGGTCGGCCTCGGCCTGCGACAGCAGCCCGACGCGGCGGCGTTTCGAGCTCTCATCGAGCACGCGGACGGCACCGGCCTGGCGTTCGCCATCGAGCGCGATGTAGGCGAAGTCGTTGCGGAGTTCGAACGGCACCGCCATCGTGGCGGTGGCGGTGGTTATGCCCGGGGCAAAGGTCAGCGTCGCGTCGGCGATGCGGCGGCCCTTGTCGTCGAAGGCGCCGGCCGTCACCTGTGCAGGTGCCGGATCGCCCGGTGCGCGGATGGCGGTCAGGGCGAAGCCGTCGACCTGGTTATCGGCGCCGGTCAGGCCGGTCAGCGACAGTCGGTCGGAGACGGCCCAGACGACGCGTGCTGCGTTCTTCGACAACAGCGTGTTGAAGGCGGCTTCGTCGCCTTGCGCCGCCAGGCCATCGGCGAGCACGGCAACGCTGGTGCCCGGCAGCGACTCCAGGGCTGATGCGACGCGGGCATAGACGGCGGGGCGGTCGGTCGGGATCGGGCGCGGCTTTGCCGCGCGCAGCCGGTTGAGCGCGGCAGCGGCATCGAAGGGACCGATCTCGGCATTCGGCTTCTCGGCGGTGAAAGCGATGAGCACCGGCACACCGTTCGAATTGGCATCGGCGATCAGCCGCTCGGCGGTGGCGACGCGCTTACCCCAGTCGGCGGCACTTGCCCAGTCATTGTCGATCACCAGCGCCAGGGCAGCGCCCTCGGCCGGCAGCTTTTCGCGCGGGTTGAAGACGGGCTCGGCAAGTGCTGCCACGATAAGCGCGGCCATCAGCAGCCTGAGCAACGTCAGCCACCACGGGCTCTGCTGCGGCGTTTCTTCGCGCCTCAGCACGCGGGCGAGAATCCTGAGCGGCGGAAACACCTCGGTTTGCGGCCTGGGCGGGGTCAGCCGCAGAAGCCACCAGATCACCGGCAGCGCCAGCAGGCCCCACAGCACCATCGGCGCCCCGAAGGAGAGCGGCAGCCAACTCATGCGCGAGCCCTCCCGGCAAAGGCGCCCTCGGCGGTCATCGCCATGTGGATGCGCACCAGCGCCTCGGAGGCAAGGCGGTCGGTATGATTGACGGTAAAGCTCCAGCCAAGCCGTTTGCACCACGCGGCCAGTTCCTGGCGGCGGGCGGCATAAAGCAGGCGATATTCTTCGCCCAGCATTTCGGCGCGGCCGGCGGTCAGCTTGTCGCCGGTCTCAGGATCGGTGAATTCGGTGCGCCCCGCATAGGGGAAGCTTTCCTCGGCCGGATCGGCGACCTCGATCAGATGGGCGCGCACGCCGTGGCGGGCGAGCACGTCCAGCCAGGCTATGGTGTCCTCAACCGGGTCGAGGAAATCGCTGACGATGACGATGTCGCAGAAGCGGCGGATGCCGGACAGGTCGGGCTTTGCCGGCAGGTCGGCGGCGTGCATCAGTTGCGCCGCGATGCGCTCGGCGCCATTGCGGGCGGTGAACGGGTCGGTCAGGCCCGGCCAGGCAATGCGCTCGCCGCTGCGCGACAAAAGCTCGGCCATGGCCAGCGCCAGCACCAGAGCGCGCGACTCCTTGGAAACGCTGGCTCCGGTCGATTTGTAGAGCATGGAAAGCGAGGGGTCGGCCCACAGCCACACCGTATGGGCGGCCTCCCATTCGCGGTCGCGGACATAGGTGTGGTCGTCGCGCGCCGAGCGGCGCCAGTCGATGCGCGAGGAATCGCCTTCGACATAGGGCCGGAACTGCCAAAAATTCTCGCCGATGCCGCGCTTGCGACGGCCATGCCAGCCGGCAATCACCGTGTTGACGATGCGGCGCGCCTCGACCAGCAGGTCCGGCACCAGGGAAGCCCGCAACCGGCCTCTGGCGAGCGCATCGCGCGTCGCTGTCGGTGCCTGCGCTTCACCGATGCGCGCCATCAAATCCCTTTCGCGAGCTTCGCCACGACGTCGCGTACCGTGGTGCCCTCGGCGCGGGCGGCGAAGGTCAGCGCCATGCGGTGCTGCAGCACCGGCTCGGCCAGTGCGCGGACATCGTCGACCGACGGCGCCAGCCGGCCGTCATAGAGGGCGCGGGCGCGGGCGCACAGCGTCAGCGCCTGACTGGCGCGCGGGCCCGGGCCCCAGGCGACGTGCTTGTCGGTATCGGCGTTGCCCTGGCCGGGACGCGCCGAGCGCACCAGCTTGAGGATCGCCTCGACGACGCTTTCAGGCACCGGCATGCGGCGGATGAGCGTCTGGATGTCCTTCAGCCGCGTCGGCTGCAGCACGTTTTCGGCCTTGGCATCCTCGATGCCGGTGGTTTCCAGCAGGATGCGGCGCTCCGCCTCGATCTCGGGGTAAAGGATGTCGACCTGCATCAGGAAGCGGTCGAGCTGAGCCTCGGGCAGCGGATAGGTGCCCTCCTGCTCCAGCGGGTTCTGCGTCGCCAGAACATGGAACGGCGCCGGCAGGTCATGGCGCACGCCGGCAATGGTGACGTGGTATTCCTGCATCGACTGCAGCAGCGCCGACTGGGTGCGCGGCGAGGCGCGGTTGATCTCGTCGGCCATCAGCAGTTGCGCGAAGATCGGTCCGGAAATGAAGCGGAACGAACGCTTGCCGAATTCATCCTGCTCCATCACCTCTGAGCCGAGAATGTCGGATGGCATCAGGTCGGGCGTGAACTGGATGCGGCGCGAATCGAGGCCGAGCACGATGCCCAGCGTTTCGACCAGCTTGGTCTTGGCAAGGCCGGGCACCCCGACCAGCAGTGCATGGCCGCCTGCCAGCAATGCGACGAGCGTGCGCTCGACGACGCTTTCCTGGCCGAAGATGACCCGGCCGACGCCGTCGCGGACCCTCGAAATGTCAGCCAGCGCCTTCTCGGCCTGCGCCACCATGTCCTTTTCGCTGATCGGGCTTTCCTTGATCATAACGCTCATGCAGCATCGATCCTTCTGGTTGGAAATACCGCTTGGCACCTTGGGGGCCGCAGAATGCCGCGATTCGGCCTCGCATGGCGCCTGCAAAGAACTTAAATCACAGACTTAGGCTGACAAGCGGAACAACAGTGACTATTTCGTGACCATGACAGAAGCCGCCGAGCATCGTGAAGAGAGCCTGACGGCCGCGACCGAGGCGCGTGGGCTAGAGGCGCTGGTCTCGCGCGCGACGCGCGCCGGCAAGGGGCCGGCGCCGGTGGAACGCTGGAATCCGGCATTTTGCGGCGATCTCGACATGGAGATCAAGCAGGACGGCACCTGGTTCTATCTGGGAACGCCGATCGGCCGGATGCCGCTGGTGCAGCTTTTCTCCTCGGTGCTGCGCAAGGACGACGACGGCAAGACCTATCTGGTGACGCCGGTGGAAAAGGTCGGCATCCGCGTCGCCGACGCGCCCTTCATCGCCGTCGAGATGGATGTGTCGGGCGCCGGCGACGGGCAAATCATCACCTTTCGTACCAATGTCGGCGATGTGGTCGAGGCTGGGGCGGAGCATCCGCTGCGATTCGTCGACGAGGACGAGACAGGTGGCCTGAAGCCCTATGTGCTGGTGCGCGGGCGGCTGGAAGCGCTGGTGGCGCGGCCAGTGATGTACGAGCTGGTCGAGCACGGCGAAGAGATCGACATCGGCGGCAAGACGATGTTTGCCGTCCGTTCCAAAGGCGAGGTCTATCCGATCATGCCGGCTGAGAAACTGAAACGGCTGAGCGCATGATGGACCGCCTATGATGGATCAGGTGACGCCGGTGCCATTTTCCGCCGCCGAGTTTCGCCAGCGCGTCGTGGCGCAGCCGCAGGCGCATGCCGGTGACGATTTTGGCGACCACCGCTTCAATCCGGGTCATCCCAGGCTGAAGCTGGCCAAGGCGCTGCGCGATGCCGCCGTGCTGATCCCGGTGGTCGACCATGGCCACGAGGCCACGGTCCTTTTGACCCGGCGGGCGGAAAAGCTGCGCAACCATTCAGGGCAGGTGGCTTTCCCCGGCGGAACCATCGATCCAACCGATGTGAGCCCGGAAGCGGCGGCATTGCGCGAGACGTTCGAGGAGATCGGTCTCGATGGGGATTATATCGAGATCCTCGGCCGCATGCCGGACTACGTCTCCGGCAGCGGCTATCGCATCGCCCCGGTGCTCGGGATTGTGCGGCCCGGTTTCAGCCTGACGCTGAATTCCGACGAAGTCGATGCCGTCTTCGAGGTGCCGCTGGGCTTTCTGATGGACCCCGCCAACCACACCAGGGACAGCCGCATGTGGAACGACCTCGAATGGTTCTTTTACGAGATGCCCTATGGCGGCCAGCGCATCTGGGGCGTTACTGCGGGCATCATCCGAACGCTTTATGAAAGGCTCTATTCGTGAGCGATCCGGTGTCGATCGCGGGCAAGGCCGGCTGGCTCGGCGAAAGCCACTTGCAGCGCTTGCTCGCCGCGCTGACTGACGGTGGCGAGGAGGCGCGTGTCGCCGGCGGTGCCGTGCGCAATGCGCTTATCGGACAGCCGGTTGCCGACATCGACATCGCCACCACCACAGTGCCCGAGGAAACCATCCGGCGCGCCGAGGCGGCAGGCTTCAAGACGGTGCCGACCGGCATCGAGCATGGCACCGTCACCGCGGTCGCCCACGGCAAGGCCTATGAAATCACCACGCTTCGTGCCGATATCGAAACCGACGGCCGCCGCGCCAAAGTGTCGTTCGGCCGCGACTGGAAAGCCGACGCGGAGCGGCGCGATTTCACCATCAATGCACTCTACGCCGAAGCTGACGGAACTGTCGTCGATCTGGTCGGCGGTATCGCCGATATCGAAGCGCGGCGGCTGCGCTTCATCGGCGATCCGGAAGCGCGCATCCGCGAGGATTATCTGCGCATCCTGCGTTTCTTCCGCTTTTTCGCCTGGTATGGGGACGGCAGGCCGGATGCCGAAGGGTTGAAGGCTTGCGCCCGGCTGAAGCAGGGGCTCGACCAGCTCTCGGTCGAGCGCGTCTGGTGGGAGTTGAAGAAATTGCTGTCAGCGCCAGATCCGTCGCGGGCGCTGCTGTGGATGCGCCAGGCCGGCGTTCTGACCGGCGTTTTGCCGGAAAGCGAGAAATGGGGCATTGATGCCATCCACGGGCTGACCAAGACCGAGAAGGATCTGGCCTGGGCGCCGGACCCGCTGCTCAGGCTGGAAGCCATCGTGCCGCCGGATGCCGCGCGCATGAAAACGCTTGCCGAGAGATTGAGGCTTTCCGTGAGCGAGGCAAGCCGCCTGCGGTACTGGGCGATGACAGCTGCCATCGATCCGAAAACAACCGAAGGAGAGTTGGCGAAAAAGCTCTATTCTGGCGACCGCCAAGGCTTTGTCGATCGGTTGCGGCTGTCGCTCGCTTCCGCTCGAGCCCGCGCGGTCGAAGACAATGACGCACTGCTCGAAGCCGGCGGCTTCTCGCGCCTGCTTGCCTTCGCCGCAAAATGGCAAAGCCCTGTTTTTCCGGTCAAGGGCGCCGATCTGACGACACTTGGCGCCTCACCGGGGCCGAAGCTTGGTGCAACGTTGAAGAATCTTGAAAAGGAATGGGTCGAGTCCGGTTTTGCGCTTGATCGCGGCGCGCTGCTCAAGCGCGCCGCAGAGGCACTCCAATCCTAACCATCACGCTGCGTCGCGGACCTTTTCGATGCGCGAGCGGATCGCCTCGATCATCGTCTCGCGGATCACCGTCTCGCCATGCGTCTCGCGCAGATGCTCGACGGCACGACGCATGACCTCTGCCTCCTCCTCGGCGCGTGTGTGCCACTCGCAGCCGGGTACGAGCGACCCGCAATGGAATTCCTTCATCGGCTTCTCCTCATTTCCTCCTTGGAGCGCCGCGCAGCGCACTGACACGGAAGCTCCAGACCTTTGATCTCGCGCATGATCTCGAAACCGGGTTCCGGCATTCGGGTTATACGCTGGCCAGCTAAGCATAACACGATCGAACGGTTTTGGTTGCCTTAGAGCGCCGCGCGTCCAACCCGACAAGCGGCGTTCTAGTGTACGGGTTTGCGAAAAGGCGGAGCATCGCTGCTCCGCCCTCTACGCTACCTCCGAGGCAAGACGTTGTCTTGCTCCAGCGGGCAGGCCATCACTTCACGATCTTGACTGCCTCGGCAATTTTGTCCTTGCCGCTCATATCCCACGTGACGCGGACCTTTTCGCCGACCTTCAGGCCAGGATCCTTGAAGGTCTGGGGCAACGTAAAGGTGGCTCCGTTATCCAGAACTAGGCTCATCGCCGTTCCATCAAAGCTTTTGATCGTGCCGGTGGTGTGCTTGACCGCGGCGAATGCGGCGGTACCAGAGGCGAGAACGGCAGCAGCGGCTGCGGTCATAATAAGCTTGCGCATGGCATGCTCTCCTGGAAAATGCGGGCACCTGCTTGGGAGAGGTACCCCACTTAATCATGGGCCGTCCGGTCACGTCGGGTCGCAGCTCTCGGGGGGTAAGAACCGCCGGCGTTTCCCGGCCCGACGCGACAAATAGCCCAATCTTTTCAATAGTATATTAGACGAAAAAGATATTTTCTGGCGCGCCTTGCGCCACATTCGCCGTCAAATTCTCGGGATTTGGACCCGATTGCGGCTCACGTCGCGCTCACCGAGATTTTACGGCCATTTCACCTCTGGCGGCAGGCTGGACAGGATCGAGGCGACATTGCCGCCGGTCTTCAGCCCGAAGATGGTGCCGCGATCGTGAAGCAAGTTGAATTCGACATAGCGGCCGCGGCGGATGAGCTGCTCGTCACGGTCGCCATCGGTCCAGTTGTCGTTGAAGTTGGCGCGCACCAGATGCCCGTAGACGACGAGAAAGGATCGCCCGACATCCTGGACGAAGTTGAAATCGGCGTCCCAGCCGCCTTTGTCCTCGCCCGAATGCAGCCAGTCGAAGAAGATACCGCCGGTGCCGCGTGGCTCGTCGCGGTGCGGCAGGTAAAAGTACTCGTCGCACCAGGCCTTGAATTTCGCGAAGTCGGCGATCGCCGCGTTCTTCTCGCAGGCAAATTGCATCGCCCTGTGGAAGGCGATCGTGTCGGGGTCGTCCTGGCTGCGGCGGCGATCGAGCACCGGTGTCAGGTCGGCGCCGCCGCCGAACCACAGGCGCGATGTGACGACCATGCGCGTGTTCATATGCACGGCCGGCACGTTGGGGTTCCACGGATGGGCGATCAGCGAAATGCCGCTCGCCCAGAAGGACGGGTCGTCGTCGGCGCCCGGCATCTGCTTCCTGAACTCGGGCGAGAATTCGCCATGAACGGTCGAGGTGTGGACGCCGACCTTTTCGAAGACGCGGCCATGCATCATCGACATGATACCGCCGCCACCGTTGCCGGCATCGCGTTGCCACGGCGTCTTTTCGAAGCGGCCGGGCGACCAGCTGGCCTGCGGCCCCTGCAGGTCCTGCTCGATCTGCTCGAAGCTGGCGCAGATGCGCTCGCGCAACGTCTCGAACCACAGCCGTGCCTTCGTCTTCTTCTGTTCGATGTCGGCTGGCAGCCCCGCCGGTA
Organism: Mesorhizobium sp. M1217; assembly: GCF_040318275.1. Lineage (NCBI taxonomy): Bacteria > Pseudomonadati > Pseudomonadota > Alphaproteobacteria > Hyphomicrobiales > Phyllobacteriaceae > Mesorhizobium > Mesorhizobium sp. M1217. Next base: position 314,111 of record NZ_JAMYMA010000003.1, read on the forward strand.
TCTCGGGTCGTTGCAAATGCTGTCTCCGGTTGCGGGCGCGCCCGACAAATGACTCGTCTTTTCCGGCCGCGATCCCTAATCTCTTGGATGCAAGGGTCAAGTGTGAATGGAGTTCTTTCGTGCGCACCCCGGCAAGACCGCCGCTGGATGGCCTGAAGAAAAGGCTCGACCGTTCGCGCGCCGAGAACGCGCGCATGCCGCGCGACGGCTTCCTGCGCGAGACCTTCGTGCTGCCGCGCTCCGACGCGCGCCTCAAGGCGAAAGAGTGGTTCGAGCGTTTTCCCAAGCAGGCCTATTGGACAGAGATCGAAAGCTGGTTCGAGCGGCCGGGCGACGTCATCGAATTCACCATCAGGCGGCTGCCGGCGGCGGATTAACGCTCGATCAACAGCCGTCTCGCTCCCGGCCCCCGGGTGCTCAGCCGATCGCCCTTGTTCCGCAGCGGGCATTTGTCAATCGACATGCAGCCGCAGCCGATGCAGTCCGTCAGCCCGTCGCGCAGCTTCTTGAGCTGGGCAATCTTCTGGTCGAGTTCGTCGCGCCAAGCCGTCGACAGCAGATTCCAGTCCTCGCGCGTCGGCGTTCGGCCTTCAGGCAGTGATCGAAGTGCTGTGCCGATCTCGGCCAACGAAATGCCGACCTCCTGCGCCACCTTTATGATCGCCACACGCCTCAGCACGTCGCGGCCGTAGCGCCGCTGATTACCGGCGGTACGGTGGCTGCGGATCAGCCCGCGCGCTTCGTAGAAATGCAGCGCCGACACCGCGACGCCGCTGCGCATCGCCACCTGGCCGACTGTTAATTCCGTTGCCGCAGCCATCTCCGATTTTCCGCTTGACCTCAAGTTAAGTTGAGCTTGTAACGAAGAAATTCTGGATAGGCAAACCGCAGGAGAAGGCGATGTGCGCCTGGGTTAGAATGACAAGCGAGGGCGCAGTCGTCGACCAGAAAGCGGCCGTACTCGCCGCGCGCGCTGACGGTCTGCAAATCCTATCCAAGCTGCCGCATCGCCTCGCCAGCCACCATGGCGACGGAAAGCGCGACGTTGATGCTGCGCGCGGTGCCCTGCATCGGGATGGTCAGTCGCGCATCCGCCGCCTCGTGGACATGATCCGGAACGCCTGCGGATTCGCGGCCGAACAGAAGAACGTCGGCGCCGGTGAAGACGAAATCCGTATAGGCGCTCGCGGCTTTGGTCGACAGCAGCACCAGCCGCCGCGCTTCGCCTTTACGCCAGTCCTCGAAGGCGTGCCAGTCGACATGCCGGGTCAGCGCCGCCATTTCGAGATAGTCCATGCCGGCCCGTTTCAGCGCCCGGTCGGAGAGCGGGAAGCCGGTCGGTTCGATGATGTCGACCCCAAGGCCGAGGCAAGCGGCGAAGCGCAGGATAGTCCCGGTATTGCCGGCGATATCCGGCTGGTAGAGCGCAATGCGGAGACGGTCGTTCATTTCCGCGTCTTTCTAATAAGTGGCAGATCAGCCACAGAGCTCTCGCGGTTTTGGAAATTCCTGGACTGGCGGGTGGTCATTTTCTGCGAAGTCGGTTATACGGCCAGCATTGTCAACCCGAACCGATGAAGGGGTAATTCATGATGGCCATGCACATCCACCACCCCTCTCGTGGGCTTACCAGCCCGACGGCGGTTTCGGTACGACGATTCTCCTGAACTTCTAGACTTCAATCGCACCGATTCCCGCCGAAACCTTTTTCGGCCTTCGAAGGAATCCGGCGATGTTTTTCAAGCTGTCGAAGGGGCTGAACGCCCCACCTGAACGTGCTTCGACCGATATCACCCTTGCCGCGCGGCGCGTGCCCACGGTCCGGGTTGGTTCACCCTTCTATCTGCATCTTCAACTGGAGGACGGACCGATGTTCGATCCCTGTAGAATACCCGGCTCAAGAAGCCTGCACGAGCGCAAAACCGCGACTTGGGCGCTTTTAATCGGCGAGACCTACTCGTCGGCGGTTCACGCCGAGACCCGCCAGCGTCCGCATCGCGGCATGCTGCCGGACGTCGATTTCTCGCATGCCGTTCCGGACTATAGCCGGCCGTCGCTGGTGCGCCGGATCATCAGGCTCATCCGGCCTGGTGCAAAAACCGGCGCGAAAATCCGGATCGTCAAAACGTCGTCAGCATCGTCAAACGAAACTGTCGGCGAAAGGCCCGCGACAACCTATATAGCGCGAAGCAGGACCGGCGAGGCGGACGATTCCGTATCGCCGGTCCTTGACGCCATGCGGTCTGGGCACGTCGTCCGTTCCCGTGCCGCGTGAGCGGAAACAATATTGTGAGCATCACTATGTTTAGCTGGTTTGAAAAAAGGCTCGATCCGTTTCCGGCTGCGGAACCGGTCGAGCCGCCGAGGACGCTGATCGCCTTCTGCGTGCATTATACGCGCGGCGCGTGGCCCTACATCGCTCTCGATGCGGTGCTGGTGACGGCCATCGCGCTGGCTGAGGTGTGGATGTTCGGCTTCATGGGCCGGATCGTCGACTGGCTGTCGGCGCAGAATCGCGAGACGTTCCTGCAGACCGAAGGCTTGAAGCTGGCCGGCATGGCCTTCATCGTGGTTTTCGCGCTGCCGGCGACGGTCTGGTTCCATTCGCTCCTCAACCAGCAGACGCTGATGGGCAACTATCCGATGCGTATCCGCTGGCAGGTGCATCGCTATCTGCTCAAGCAGTCGATGAGCTTCTATCAGGACGAGTTCGCCGGACGCATCGCGACCAAGCTGATGCAGACTGCGCTCGCGGTGCGCGAATGCGTCATCAAGCTCATCGACGTGCTCAATTATATCGTCGTCTATTTTCTCGGCATGCTGTTCATCGTCGGCTCGGCAGACTGGCGGCTGGCGGCGCCGCTTGCCGTCTGGCTTGCCGGCTATGTCCTGCTCTTGCGCTATTTTATCCCGCGGCTGGGCAAGGTCGGTGAGGAGCAGGCCAATGCGCGCTCGACCATGACCGGCCGTGTCGTCGACAGCTACTCCAACATCCAGACGGTCAAGCTGTTCTCGCATGCGCGGCGCGAAGCGTCCTTCGCCCGGGAAGGCATGGCCGGCTTTCTCGATACCGTCTATCGGTCGATGCGGCTGGTGACGCAGCTCTACGGCCTGCTCTACATCCTGAATTCGCTGCTGTTGTTTTCGGTCACGGCGATCTCGCTGTGGCTGTGGCTCGGCCAGGCCGTAACGATCGGCGCCGTCGCCCTAGTCATCGGCCTCGTGCTTCGGCTGTGGGGCATGTCGCAATGGATCATGTGGGAGATGTCCACGCTGTTCGAGAATATCGGCACGGTGCAAGACGGCATCAGCTCGATCTCGCTGCCCCGCCTCGTCGAAGACAGGCCTGGGGCCAAGGATATTGCCGTGACCAAGGGCGAGATCCGTTTTGAGGACATCCGCTTCCACTACGGCAAGCAGAAGGGCGTGATCGAAAGCCTGTCGCTGACGGTGAAGCCGGGCGAGAAGGTCGGCATCGTCGGCCGTTCGGGTGCCGGCAAGTCGACGCTGGTCAATCTTCTGTTGCGCTTCTACGACCTTGAAAGCGGCAAGATCCTGATCGACGGCCAGGACATCGCGGCGGTGACGCAGGACTCGCTGCGCGCCCAGATCGGCATGGTCACGCAGGACACCTCGCTGCTGCATCGTTCGGTGCGCGAGAACATCCTCTATGGCCGGCCGGACGCCAGTGACGAGATGCTGGTCGAGGCGGCACGCCGCGCCGAAGCGCTTGATTTCATATCAGGGCTTTCGGACGCCGGTGGCCGCAAGAATTTCGACGCGCATGTCGGCGATCGCGGCGTCAAATTGTCCGGCGGCCAGCGGCAACGCATTGCCATTGCCCGCGTTATGCTGAAGGACGCGCCGATCCTCATTCTCGACGAGGCGACGTCCGCGCTCGATTCCGAGGCCGAGGCGGCCATCCAGGAGAACCTCTACAAACTGATGCAAGGCAAGACCGTCATCGCCATCGCGCACCGGCTGTCGACGATCGCCGCCATGGACCGGCTCGTCGTGATGGACAAGGGCCGCGTCATCGAAGAAGGTTCGCATGAGGAACTCGTTGCCAGCGGCGGGCTCTACGCCCAGCTCTGGCAGCGCCAGTCGGGCGGCTTCCTGCTCGACGACGGCCCCTCTGCCAACGATGCAGCCGCCAACGATGCACTCGCCAAGGGTGAAGCCGCCGAATGATGACTGCCATCTACCGCTGGTTCGAGAACTGGGTCTATCCGTTCCGGGAGCCCGCGGACCTTCGGCCACCTGCCGGCGTCAGGGGTTTCCTCTGGCACTATGTCGGGCAGGCGAAGATCGCTTTCTTCGCCATGCTGGTGATCGGCGGCATCGCGCCGTTGGTCGAGGCCGGACTGTTCTACTTCGTCGGGCGGCTGGTCGACATCCTCGACCAGCTTCCTGGCGAACGTAGCTGGCATGCCTTGTGGACTGCCGCCGGCCCCGAACTTGTCTTCATGATCGCCGTGGTGCTGGTCATCCGCACCATCGTCGTCGGCCTGTCGGCGCTGGTCGACGAGCAGACGATCACGCCGGGTTTCTATAATCTGGTGCGCTGGCAGGCGCATCGCCATGTGTCGCGCCAGTCCTACGCCTTCTTCCAGAACGATTTTGCCGGACGTATCGCGACCAAGGTCTGGCAGGCGGGGCAGGCGACCGGCGATCTGATGGAAAGCTTCATCGAGGTCGTCTGGTTCATGGTCGTCTATACGGTGACGACGCTGGCGCTGGTCGCCGGGCTCGATCTCAGGCTGGCGGTGCTGGTGGTGATCTGGATCTCAGCCTTCGGCCTGCTGGCCAGACGCTATTTGCCGGCGATCCGCAAGCATGCCGAGGCCACCGCCGAAGCCGGCTCGATGATCACCGGCCGCATCGTCGATTCCTATTCGAACGTGCAGACGCTGAAGCTGTTCTCGGCCGATGGCGACGACCGCTATATCAGGAACGGCTTCGACATCTATCTCGACGCGCTGCGCCCGTTCACCCGCCGGCTGACCGGCGTGCGCATGGCGCTGACCATGCTGTCGGGGATCATGATCACGGCGATCGCCTGCTTTGCCGTCTATCTCTGGGTCGAAGGCTCGATCACCGTCGGCGCCGTCGCCTTCACGCTGTCCTTGGTGCTGCGGCTGAACATGCTGCTCGGCCGGCTGATGATGCAGCTCAACAGTATTTTGCGGAACCTCGGCGTGCTGGAAAACTCGAAGGCGCTGATCTCGAAGCCGCTCGGCCTGACCGATGCGCCCGACGCGAAAGAGCTTCTCGTTGGCGGTGGGCGCATCGACGTCAGAAACGTCGAGTTCCATTACGGCAAGGGGTCCGGCGTGCTCAACGGCATCGACCTCGTGGTGCGGCCGGGTGAAAAGGTCGGACTGGTCGGGCCGTCCGGCGCAGGCAAGACGACGCTGGTCAACCTGATCCTGCGCCTCTACGACCTCGAGAGCGGCAAGATCACCATTGACGGGCAGGACGTCTCCAGGGTCACGCAGAATTCGCTGCGCGCTAATATCGGCGTCGTCAGCCAGGATACGGCACTTTTCCACCGTTCCTTGCGCGACAACATCAAGCTCGGCATGTCGGAAGCAACCGACGCCGAGGTGATCGCGGCAGCGGAGAAGGCCGAGGCGCAGGAGTTCATCCTCGGCCTGCGCGACAGTCGCGATCGTACTGGCTATGAAGCCTTTGTCGGCGAGCGCGGCGTCAAGCTCTCGGGCGGCCAGCGCCAGCGCGTGGCGATCGCCCGCGTCTTCCTCAAGGACGCACCGATCCTGGTGCTCGATGAGGCGACCTCGGCGCTCGATTCCGACATCGAGGCGGCAATCCAGGAGAATCTGGCAAGGCTGATGGAAGGCAAGACAGTCATCGCCATCGCGCACCGGCTGTCGACCATCGCGGCACTCGACCGGCTGGTGGTGCTCGACGAGGGCCGCATCGTCGAACAAGGCACGCATGACGAACTGGTTGCGCTCGACGGGCTCTATGCACGGCTGTGGAAACGGCAGTCCGGCGGCTTCCTGTTCAACGAAGAGAGCGCGTTGGCCGAGACCCGGCCGGCGGAGTAGTTTTCCATAAACCGGAGTGAGCCATGGCGGTGAGAATGCCATCGAATTTCGGACGGTCCGGCGCGCAGGAGAGCGCGTTGGATCTGCTTGGCCACGAAATCCTCGGCGAAAAGGCGGCAGCGCTCGGCCGCGCCGGCCGGCGCGTCGAGGAAACACTGACGAGGCTGCGCGAGAATGGCGACAGCGACGATCGAGCCCAGCTGCTCAAGGACGCAGCCGAAGCGGTGCACGGCTATTTCATCCAGCGCGAACTCTGCGGCCTGCGCAAGCACGACGCGGTGATCCGGGAATACAATATTCCCAAGGCCGTGCTGGCCAGGCTCGGCGCCAGCGTATGATCCGAACCGGAATCGGTTTGGGAGGCGTTATTCCAGCCACTCGGTGATGAAGCTGCCGTTCTCGTGTATGTCGGTGGTTTCCAGCGGGCCTGGCCCGAGATTGGTGAATTTGTGTGGCGTGTCCGGCGGTACGATCAGGATCTGGCCGGATGTGGCCTCGATCTGCCGGTCGCCGACGGTGAACAGGCCGGTCCCGGTCCGGATGATAAAAATCTCGCAATAGGGATGGCTGTGCAGCCTGGGGCCGCCGCCGATCTCAGGCAGGTAGTTGAAGATCAGGCAGCTGTTGGAGCCGTAGGCGCCGCACTGCAACTCGCCCTGCCAGTGGTCGGGCGCTTCGGCCCATTTGTCGCGGTCTATAACATGCGCCATAGGGCGAGGATAAACCGCGCCAGCGCCCGCTGTCGAGGCGAACGCAGTCGTTTGGTTTTCCTGCGATTTTCCAATCATTCCATCGGGCAAATTACGTCCCCGCGACAATCTGCCCTTGTGCCTTCACCCGTCTGGACAAAAACAGGCTTCACGCATAAACCCAAGTCCCAAATGCCGGAGGAATTCGCTAGCCTGTTCGCCATGCGCTGTCGGGCCGGCGCGATTGAGCGGGAACAAGGCTCGGCCGCCGGCATGGAAGAGGCGAAAGGATCAGGCACCCGTGAGCGCAACCGACACCCAGGATCCCAACCGTCGTGATTTTCTCTACGTCGCCACCGGCATGGCCGCGGTGGTCGGCGCGGGCGCCGTCGCTTGGCCGTTCATCGATCAGATGCGTCCGGATGCCTCGACGCTGGCCCTTGCCTCGGTTGAGGTCGACGTCTCTTCGCTGACGCCAGGAATGTCGCTCGTTGTGAAGTGGCGGGGCAAGCCGGTGGTCGTGCGCAACCGCACTGAGCAAGAGATGAAGGACGGCGAGGCGGTCAATCTCGCCGAGCTCAAGGATCCAATTGCCCGCAACGCCAATTTGCCGGCCGACGCGCCGGCGACCGACGCCAACCGCACCACGCCGGGCAAGGAAGCGTGGATGGTGATGGTCCAGGTCTGCACCCATCTCGGCTGCATCCCGCTCGGCCAGGAAGGCGATTTCGGCGGCTGGTTCTGCCCGTGCCACGGTTCCGTATACGACACCGCCGGCCGCATCCGGAAGGGGCCGGCACCCGAGAACATGGCGGTACCGGTGTTCCAGTTTATTTCCGACACCAAGATCCGTATCGGCTGAGGCAAGGGATATTTCGATGAGCGAGGGACACTCGACCTATACGCCCAAGACCGGCATCGGACGCTGGTTCGATTCGCGCATGCCCCTGCCGCGGCTGGTCTATGACAGCTTCATCGCCTATCCGGTGCCGCGCAATTTGAATTATGCCTGGACCTTCGGCGGCATCCTCGCGCTCATGCTGGCGGCGCAGATCCTGACGGGTATCGTGCTGGCCATGCACTACGCGGCCGACAGCACTCTCGCCTTCGATTCGGTCGAGAAGATCATGCGCGACGTGAATTCGGGCTGGCTGCTGCGCTACCTGCATTCGAACGGCGCGTCGTTCTTCTTCGTCGCCGTCTACATCCATATTTTCCGTGGCCTCTACTACGGCTCCTACAAGGCGCCGCGCGAGCTGCTGTGGATCCTCGGCTGCATCATCTACCTGCTGATGATGGCGACCGGGTTCATGGGCTATGTGCTGCCCTGGGGCCAGATGAGCTTCTGGGGCGCCACCGTCATCACCGGCTTCTTCACCGCCATACCGCTGGTTGGCGACTGGATCCAGCAGCTTCTCCTTGGCGGCTTCGCGGTCGACAATCCGACGCTGAACCGCTTCTTTGCGCTGCATTACCTGCTGCCGTTCATGATCGCCGGCGTCGTCGTGCTGCATATCTGGGCGCTTCATGTCGTTGGCCAGAACAATCCGACCGGCATCGAGGTCAAATCGAAGACCGACACGCTCGCCTTCACGCCTTACGCGACCATCAAGGACGGGTTCGGCATGATCGTGTTCCTGTTCTTCTTCGCCTATTTCGTCTTCTACCTGCCGAACTATCTCGGCCATCCGGACAATTACACCGTGGCCAACCCGCTGAAGACGCCGGCCCACATCGTGCCGGAATGGTACTTCCTGCCGTTCTACGCGATCCTGCGCGCCATCACCTTCAATATCGGGCCCATCAACTCCAAACTCGGCGGCGTGCTCTGCATGTTCGGCGCGATTGTAATGCTGTTCCTGGTGCCGTGGCTCGACACCTCGAAGGTGCGCTCGGCTGTCTACCGGCCCTGGTACAAGCTGTTCTTCTGGCTGTTCATGGCCGACGCCATCCTGCTCGGCTGGCTGGGCTCGCAGCCGGCCGAGGGCAGCTATGTGTTCATGGCGCAGATGGCGACGCTGTTCTACTTCGCCTTCTTCCTGGTAGCGCTGCCGGTGCTTGGACTGATCGAGACGCCGCGGCGGCTGCCGAATTCGATCACCGAGGCGGTGCTCGAGAAGAACAAGGGTGGCGGTGGACATCCTGCCGGCGCCACGGCCGCGCCGGAAACCAAAGGCTGAGCATGATCCCGAAAAGTGGAAACCGGTTTTCGGACAAGATCATGCTCGGGACGATGACCGCGCGTCAGAGAATCTCAAGGGGATATGGCATGAAGAAGATTCTCGCCTCGTTGGCGCTGCTTGGCCTTGTGGCCGCGGGCATTGGGGCCACAGGCACTGGAGCGAGCGCCCAGGAAGAGGCGCACAATGAGGCGGCGCCGACGCATTTCCCGATTGACGAACCGAAGGAAATGGACTGGAGCTTCGCCGGGCCATTCGGCACCTACGACAAGGCCCAGCTGCAGCGCGGGCTCAAGGTCTACAAGGAAGTCTGCTCGGCCTGCCATTCGATGAATTTGGTGGCGTTCCGTACGCTGGAAGGCCTTGGCTATTCGGATGCGCAGATCAAGACGCTGGCGGCCGAATATACGATCCATGACGGCCCGAACGATGCCGGCGACATGTTCGATCGTCCCGGCAAGCCGTCCGACCATTTTCCGCCGCCGTTCCCCAACGAGGAAGCGGCGGCGGCGGCCAATGGCGGTGCAGCACCGCCCGACATGTCGCTGCTGGCCAAGGCGCGCGGCGTCGAGCGCGGCTTCCCGCGCTTCGTGTTCGACATCTTTACGCAATATGCCCAGGGCGGCCCCGACTACATCCACTCGCTGCTGACCGGGTATGACCAACAGCCGCCGGCGGGCATGGTCATACCAGAAGGCACGCACTACAATCCGTACTTCCTGTCCGGCGTGTCGCTGAAGATGCCGAAGCCGCTCTCCGACGGCCAGGTTACCTATGATGACGGGGCGCCGCAGACGGTCGACCAGTATTCTCGCGACGTGTCGGCCTTCCTGATGTGGGCGGCAGAACCGCACCTCGAGGACCGCAAGAAGACCGGCTTTCGCGTACTGGTCTTCCTGCTGCTGTTCGGCGCACTGGTCTACCTGACCAAGCGCAAGGTGTGGGCCGGCGTGGCGCACTGAGCCCTACGATATAAGAGAATGCGAGGGCGTCGAAAGGCGCCCTTTTCATTGCAGGCATGTCGATTCATCGCAGCCGGCGCTGAACAAGGCCCTTTGCCGGACAATTTTCCGTCAGGCGTCACATGGCGGTAGCCGGACTTGGCTGCACCGGGTTACGATTGGCCAATTCCTTTCACGTCTTTAGCCGAATCTGAATGGCCCGGAGAGCCGCTTGATGAAGTCCTCGCTCGAAGAGACGCTGCTTGCCGCGATCCGCACCATTCCGGATTATCCCAAGCCGGGCATCCTGTTTCGCGACATCACCACGCTGCTCGGCAATGCGCGGGCCTTCCGCCGCGCGATCGACGAACTGGTGCATCCCTATGCCGGCCTGAAGATCGACAAGATCGCCGGCATCGAGGCGCGCGGCTTCATCCTCGGCGGCGCCATCGCCCACCAGCTCTCAGCCGGCTTCGTGCCGATCCGCAAGAAGGGCAAGTTGCCTTACGAGACGGTGCGCGTCGCCTACAGCCTGGAATACGGGCTGGACGAGATGGAGATGCACAAGGACGGTGTTTCTCCGGGCGAGAAGGTAATCCTCGTCGACGATTTGATCGCCACCGGCGGCACGGCGGAGGCGGCCGTCAAGCTATTGCGGCAGATCGGCGCCGACATTCTCGCCGCCTGCTTCGTCATCGACCTGCCGGACCTTGGCGGCCGCGAGAGGTTAGAGGGGCTCGGCGTGCCGGTGAGGACGCTGATCGGGTTTGAGGGGCATTGAGCGTTTCTTCCTTCTCCCCCGTGGCAGAAGGGAAGAATTCCGCTCACCCCACCTTCACCAGCACGGCACTTTCGAATTCGATGACTTTGTCGCCCGTCGAATCGAAGGCCTCTGAGCGGAGCGTCAGCAGCCGCCAGCCCGGTCGCGAGGAAATGGGGCGGTGGGCCAGCGCCGTGCGGGTGAAAGTCACGGTTTCCCCGGCATAGACAGGTTTGGGCCATTTGAGGTTCTTGAAGCCGGGCGAGGGGCCGAATTCCGGCACCGGCCCGGGGCCGGGCCAGCGGGCGACCTCTGCCTCTATGCCAGCCTGGAGGTTCAATTTCATCCAGGTGGCGGCGGTGTGCCAGCCCGAGGCACAGAGCCCGCCGAATATGCTGTTCCTCGCCGCCTCTTCATCGATGTGGAAAACTTGCGGATCGTATTTGCGGGCGAACGCCTTGATCGCCTCCGGTTCGAATCGATGCGAACCGAGCGTGACGGTGATACCGATGCAGAAGAATTCGTCGAGGCTCACGCACTGCCCTCGCGGGTGAGGAACATGACGGTGTTTTCGAGCTCGAAAACACCTTCGCCGCGCTGGTTGAACAACTCGCTGCGCATGGTCACCAGGCCAAGCCGGGGCTTCGATCTAGACAGGCGCTTGGCAAGGACGGTGGTGCTGCCGCTCAACAGGTCGCCGGCCAGGACCGGCCGTTTCCATTTGACCTGGTCGACGCCTGGCGCGCCCTGGGAGGTCGAGTCGAGCAGGAAGGCATCGCACAGCATGCGCATGAACATGGCGCAGGTGTGCCAACCCGAAGCCGCCAGCCCGCCGAGGATGCTGGCCTTACCCGCAGCCTCGTCGAGATGCATCGCCTGGGCATCGAACTCGCCGGCGAATTCTATGATTTCGGCGGCGCTTACCAGCTTGGTGCCGAGGTCGAGCGAAGCGCCCTCGACAAAATCCTCATAAGCCCAGGTCTTTGCGGTCATGGTCTGGAAATCCTGTTCAGGATTGTACGATCGCTGCGGGTCGGGGTCCCGGATGCAGGCAGCGCGGCATTTGGTCAAGCAATTTCTAGTGCGCCAGCCTGCGGCGCCCAAGCCGCAGCGGAGGTATTGATGACCCTACAGCCAGCCGCGGCGGCGGAAATACCAGAAGGGCAGGATTGCCGAAAGCACCATCATGCCGATGGCGAAGGGATAACCAAAGTGCCATTTGAGCTCGGGGATGATGTCGAAATTCATGCCGTAGATTGAAGCGACAAGCGTCGGCGGCAGGAAGATGACAGCGGCGACGGAGAAGATCTTGATGATGGCGTTCTGCTCGATCGAGATCATGCCGAGCGTCGCGTCGAGCAGGAAGCTGATCTTCTGCGACAGGAACGTGGCGTGGTCGGCGAGCGACAGCACATCGCGCGACAAGGTCTTGATGCGGGCGCGGGTATCCTTGCTCATCCTGGTCTGCGTGGAGGCATGGGCGAGGAAGCCGGCAAGGCGCTGCAGCGAGATCAGGCTGTCGCGGACCGAGGAGGCGAGATCCTCCTTGCGGCCAATGCCTTTCAACAGCTCCTGGAAGTCGCGGTTGCGCTTGGAAACCTTGGTCGAGCGTGCCTCGAAGATGTCGCGCGAGATCGCCTCGACGTCGCGGCCGGCGCGCTCCAGAATGTCGGCGAGGCGGTCGACGATCGCCTCCAGTAGTCCGATCAGGATGGTGTCACCGCTGGTCCAACCGGTCGCCACCTTCTCGGCGCGCTGCGGAAAGGTCTTAAACGCCTTCGGTTCGTGGTACCGCACGGTGATCAGCCTGCTGCCGGCGAGCACGAAGGTAACCGGCGACATCAACGGATCGTCCACCTCGGTCTGCGCAGGCAGAATGGCGGTCATGAAGTAGGCGCCGTCCTCGACGTAGAGACGGCTCGAGATCTCGATCTCTTCCATCTCTTCGCGGGTCGGAACGGCGATGCCGAGCCAGGTCTCAATTGTCGTCTCTTCTTCCTTTGTCGGGTTGAAGAGGTCGACCCAGACCACAGTGTCGCTGTTCTGCAGGAGATCGTCGACCAGGCGCAGGCGATCATTGTCGACGACGAAGGCCTTGATCATCGCCGGGTCTCCCTTGCTGTTGCCAAAGAGCGTTCGTTGGAGGGGCGCGTCAGTCAGATCGCACGGACACGGGCAGGTGAGGCGCGAGGCCGGTGCAAAGGCCCCTTAGACCCCGCACGACGGCCCGTCAAGCAGCGCAAGAGGCACTGCGACCCCTGCTTTGAAGTTTGGCATCGAGCGGCGGCAATGGTGGCCGCTGGGCTCCCTCGCCTGGTCAGGTGTTGAACTTGAACAGCATGATGTCGCCGTCCTGGACGACATACTCCTTGCCTTCGTCGCGCGCCTTGCCGGCCTCCTTAGCCGCCACTTCGCCGCCCAGCCTGACGAAGTCGTCATAGGCGATGGTCTGGGCGCGGATGAAGCCGCGCTCGAAATCGGTGTGGATAACGCCTGCCGCCTGCGGCGCCCTGGCGCCCTTGTTCACGGTCCAGGCGCGTGTCTCCTTCGGCCCGACGGTAAAGTAGGTGATGAGCTGCAGCAGCTCGTAGCCGGCGCGGATGACCTTGTTCAAGCCGGGTTCGTCCAGGCCGAGCGTTGCCAGGAATTCCATTTCCTCTTCGTCCGAGAGCTGGGCGACCTCGGCCTCGATCGCCGCCGAAATCACAACGGTGCGGGCACCTTGCGCGGCCGCCATCTGCTCGACCGCCCTGGTATGGGCGTTGCCGATGGCGGCATCGGCTTCGGCGACGTTGCACACGTAAAGCACCGGGTGCGACGTCAAAAGGTTCAGTCCCTGCAGGATGCGCAGATCCTCAGCCGAGATGCCGTTGAGCAGGATGCGGGCGGGCTTGCCGGCCTGCAGTAGTTCAAGCGCCGCTTCCATCATGGGAAGTACGGTCGCTGCCTCCTTGTCCTTGCCGGCGGCACGCTTGCGGATCTGCACGATGCGGCGCTCGAGGCTGTCGAGGTCGGCAAGCATCAATTCGGTTTCGACGGTCTCGGCATCGGCGACAGGATCGATGCGGCCCTCGACATGGGTGATGTCGTCATCCTCGAAACAGCGCAGCACATGGACGATGGCGTCGACCTCGCGGATGTTGGCGAGGAACTGGTTGCCCAGCCCTTCACCCTTCGAGGCGCCGCGCACCAGGCCGGCAATGTCGACGAAGGAGATGCGCGTCGGGATGATCTCCTTCGACTTGCCGATCGCGGCGATCTTCTGCAGGCGCGGGTCGGGCACCGCCACCTCGCCGGTGTTCGGCTCGATGGTGCAGAACGGATAATTGGCGGCCTGTGCCGCCGCCGTCCTGGTCAACGCATTGAAGAGCGTCGACTTGCCGACATTGGGCAAGCCAACGATGCCGCATTTGAAACCCATTTTTGTCTGGTCCTATCGGGAAATCGAAATTTGATCAGGGCTATGGGCGAAAGCGCCGACGATCGTCAAGGCGCAATTCAATTCAGACGCTGCGCGATGTCATCGGTGCCTATCGCCAACGCGTGAACGCCGGACCTGCTCAGTATTTGCAGAAGATGCCAGAACGCGTCGACATCCGCGGTTCCGAAATCGATCGTCAGTTGCCCCTCGAGCAATTGCGCACTGTGAATGATGCTTCCTAAGGTCTCCGATGTTTCACGCTCGCCATCGATATCGAACCAGCCGCGAAACCATTCGTCGAAGAGATCGCCGTCAAGCTCATTTACGGGGAATTTGAAATGAACCTCGTCCCACTTGAACGGTGAGATGAGGACATCCATTCCACCGATCCCGGCGTGAATATCCGGAGAGAATTTCACATAGGTATCGCTATTGATGAACTGCGGATTTGGCTGTCCGTCATTGCCGACGAAATCAACCGCGATGAGATTTCGATAGAAGGAATCGACGTTCGAAAACTTGACCTCGGTCGCATGCGATCCTTGGCCGTTGCGAGCAAGTTCGCCGGCAGCGGCGACGAAATAATCAACATACTTCTGCCTTACGCGGCGAACCAATTGCTGGACGTCATCCATATTCATGGCTCAGTCCTTGCCGCCAAAAAGCTTCTTCAGCATCGCCGCCATCGGGCCGGTTTTGGGCAGCTTGGCCGCCGGTTGCTGCGGCCGTGCCTGACGGACGTGGCTTTGTGCCTTTGGCGCCTTGGGTGGCGGGCGGTCGTCGTCGTCCGTCGGCGTGAGCTTGTCGCGCAGCGCCAGCGTCACGCGATTCATGAACGAATTGTCGTCGCCCTTGGCAAGCAATCCGGCACCATCGGCGATTGCGTCGAGCAGCACGTCCAGCCATTCGCGGTCGGCCTTGGCGAAATCGCCGAGCACATGGCCATGCACCATTTCCTTGACGCCGGGGTGGCCGACGCCGATGCGCACACGGCGAAAATCCTTGCCGACGTGCTGGTCGAGCGAGCGGATACCGTTGTGGCCGCCGGAGCCGCCACCGACCTTGACCCGCACCTTGCCGGCGGCAAGGTCGATCTCGTCATAAAAGACAGTCAGCGCCGAAGGGCCGAGCTTATAGAAGCGCAAGGCTTCGCCGACCGATTGGCCGGACAGGTTCATGAAGGTCTGCGGCTTGATCAGGATCACCTTGTCGCCGGCAAGCGTGCCTTCGGCGATCAGCCCCTGGAATTTCTTCGACCAGGGCGAAAAGGAATGGCGGCGGGCGATCGCGTCCGCCGCCATGAAGCCGACATTGTGCCGGTTGTTGGCGTATTTCGCGCCCGGATTGCCGAGGCCTGCAAAGACAAGCATCGTCGCCTCCGGGCGGGAAGGGGTTACTTCTCTTCGGCGGCAGGAGCCGCTTCGGGCGCAGCCGCTTCAGTCGTCTCTTCTACGGCCTCCGGCTTCATCGCCGAGGAGCCGGCAATGGTCGCGATGGTGAAGTCACGGTCGGAGATCACCGGCTTGACGCCGGCCGGCAAGGTGACGGCCGAAATGTGGATCGAATCGCCAATATCGGTGCCGGTGAGATCGATGGTGATGAAATCCGGGATCGCATTGGCCGGGCAGTGGAATTCGACCTCGTGGCGCACGATGTTGAGCACGCCGCCGCGCTTGATGCCGGGCGACTTGTCTTCATTGATGAAGTGCACGGGCACGTCGACATTGACTTCGGTGTCCTTGCCGATGCGCAGGAAATCGACATGGACCGGGAAATCCTTGACCGGGTCGAGCTGGAAGTCCTTGGGCAGAACCTGGATCTTGTTGCCGTCGACATCGATCGTGGCGACCGTGGTCAGAAACCCGCCGCCATGGATCTTGTAGTAGATGTCCTTATAGGTCAGCGCAATCGCCAGGGGAGGCTGCTTGTCGCCGTAAATCACTGCAGGCACTTTACCGTTGCGGCGAACTGCACGGGCGGACCCCTTACCGACCTGTTCGCGCGCTTCGGCCTTGAGCTCGTAAGTATCGTGGCTCATGGCATTTCCTTTCGCGTTGTTCTGGAGCGTTCGCGGCCGGCAACGTGCCGGGGCCGTAAACGTCGAAAGCCGACATAGCTAACGCATGACCTGGTCCGAAAACCGGAATCCACTTTTCGGGATCATGCGGGAAGGCGGCCTTCCGCCGCGTTGCCTCCAAGGGTGTCTACGCGGGTGGCGGCTCTATAGCGGAAGGCGGCGCGAGGTGCAAGCGGGGCGGAAGGTGCCCAGGGACGGACCGTGTCCCATCAATGTCAGGCCGGAAACGGCAGTGCCGAAAGCAATGCTGCAATGTACAGTCCGACGCCAAAGGACAGATGGGTCATAAGGCTGCGCAGGCGCGCAGTGCGCGGATTGGGAACTTTCGAAGCCGCGATGCCGATCCCAAAAGCCGGTTGCATCACGAAGAACGGGGCGACGATGGTGCAGACGCCGACCAACAGGGCCGGAAGCACTGTCGGGTGCCGTGCCCAGTCGAGGCTCCACACTCCAATCAGCGCCGCGGCAAATACGATGCCGGTCGCGTAATGTGCGCTCCATCCAATGGCGGTTTCGCCGCGAACGCGAGCAGCTTGCGCGATATTCGCGTGCGCGAAACGGCCACGCGGAAAGTGTCCGATCCAGCGGCCGACCCAGGCGTAATCAAGCGATGGAATCGCGAGCATTCGCTTCAGAAACCATCCCCAAAGGTCCATCAGGGCTGTCGCGCCGATACCAATGACGGCCGCACGGACAACGAACTCCAACATTTTTGCTCTCCTGTTTCAGCCAGACGTTAACCAATTAGAATCAATCATTCAACATATTGATTGATTGATTGATTAATGCTAGCCAAGTCATATGAAAAGCACGGACGTTCACCACCCGATCTTCGACGAAGTAGCGGATCTCGCCCGCACCTTGGGGCATGCCCACCGGCTGGTTCTGCTGCGTCACATTGCCGATGGCGAACTGGCCGTCGAGCAGCTGACGCAGCTTTCGGGGATCGCATTGGCGAATACGTCGCAGCATCTTCAACATCTCAAGCGAGCGGGCCTGGTGCAGACCCGGCGAGACGGAAAACGCGTTCTGTACCGGCTTGCAGATGGCCCAATCGAAAACGTGTTCGCGGCGCTGCGAAGCCTTGCAAACCATAGACGCGAGCAGATCCGTGAGTTTATCAACGACAGCATTAGCCAGCCGGACAGGCTGGAAAACATCTCGCGCGAGGAACTCGTGCGCCGCATGCGAAACGACGAAGTCGTGCTGCTCGATGTCAGGCCGCAGAACGAATTCGCGACGGGGCATTTGCCGGGTGCGATCAACATTCCCGCTGATGAGCTGGAGCAGCGGCTTGCGGAGCTTCCACGAGAGAAGGTCGTTGTCGCCTATTGTCGTGGGGTCCAGTGCGTTCTGTCGGCCGACGCTTTGGCAATCCTGAGGGCACGAGGCTGGGCCTCGCGCCGGTTCGAAGGCGGCTTGCCCGAGTGGGCAGCTGCAGGCCTGGGTGTAGAGGGAACGAACTACGAAAGCGGCTGACGGCCGCCAAATCGGCGTCGCCGGGCCTGGCCCAAATAACCGCAGCGGGCGATGGCACGGCGGCTGGACGGGCGCGTCGGAAGAGGGGATTCGCTTAGAAACCGAACCGGGCTTCATCCGACCGTGGTCACCTTCCTCGCTTCCTTCATGTTAGGCAGAAAAACCGTCAGCAGCCCGAGTAGCGGCAAATACGAGCAGACCTGGAAGACGAAATCGATGCCTTTCATGTCGGCGACGACGCCAAGCACGGCGGCCGCGATGCCGCCCATGCCGAAGGCGAAGCCGAAAAAGATGCCGGCGATCATGCCGACCCGGCCGGGCACGAGTTCCTGCGCGAAGACGACGATGTTCGAGAAGGCCGAGGACAGGATCAGGCCAATCAGCACGGTGAGAACCATCGTCCACTCGAAATTGGCATAGGGCAGGGCCAGGGTGAAGGGCAGCACGCCGACGATCGAGAACCAGATCATCGCCTTCTGCCCGTAGCGGTCGCCGAACGGGCCGCCGAGCAGGATGCCCAGGGCCGAGGCGCCGAGGAACAGGAACAGCATGACTTGCGACATCTGGACTGAAACGCCGAATTTATGGATGGAATAGAAGGTATAATAGCTGGCAAGGCTGGAAATATAGGCGTTCTTGGTCAGTACCAGCAGCGTCAGCACCAGCAGCGCTCCCATCACCTTGCGGCGCGGGAAGGGCGAGACGAAGCCTGCCGCCTTGCGGGTGCTCTGCGCGGCACGCAGGCGGCTGTACCAGCCGCCGACCTGCCACAGCACGATGATGCCGATCAGCGAGCCGCCGGCGAACCAGGCGATGCTGGTCTGGCCGAAGGGCACGACGATGAAGGCTGCCAGCAGCGGCCCCATGGCCTGGCCGAAATTGCCGCCGACCTGGAACAGCGACTGTGCCAGGCCGAACCTGCCACCAGAGGCGAAGCGCGCGATGCGCGAGGATTCCGGGTGGAAGATCGCCGAGCCAATGCCAATCAGCGAGGCGCCGATGAGGAGCAGCGAGTAATGTCCAGCATAGGCCAGCACGACCAGGCCGATCAACGAAGAGGCCATGCCGTAGGGCAGCGAATACGGCATCGGCCGCTTGTCGGTAATCATGCCGATCACCGGCTGCAGCAAGGATGCCGTCACCTGGAAGGTGAAAGTCAAAAGGCCGATCTGCCAGAAATCGAGACCGTAATTGTCCTTCAGCAGCGGATAGATCGCCGACAGCAGCGACTGCATGATGTCGTTGATGCAATGGCAGAAGCTCACCGCCAGGATGACGGTGAAGGCCGTCGCCTGAGCTGAAATGTGGCTGGCCGCTGCCGGCTTGGCGTCGGCGGTTGCTGTGGTATCGGTCAAGGCAGGCTCCGTGGTCTTTTTGGCGGGCGCTCCCGCAGGCGGTCTTATGGGCCGGCTGCCTTATACGTTGCTTGTCACGCGACTTCTTTCGTGGTTTGGTCCAATAGTTTCGCAAGTGGGCCATAGCTGATGCCGCATGGCAGGGAAATGTTCAGAGCGGGCGATACCGATCTTGGGCTGTTGCATGAGCGTCGCTGGCAATGGCTGGAGCAGGCCGTCGGGCCGGCGGTGGCGCTGCCGACCGAATATCCGGACGGCTATCACGTGCCGCGGCACCATCACAGCCGCAGCCAGTTGCTGCACGCGCTGGTCGGTGTCGTGCTGGTGACGACGCGGCATGGGCGCTGGATGGTGCCCCCCGACCACGCGATGTGGATCCCAGCCGGCACCGAACACTCGGTTGAGATGCTGGGCGACGTCAGCATGCGCTCCGTCTATGTGATGCCGGAGGCCATTCCCGGCCTGCCGGACGGGTTGCGCGTCGTCGGCATCACCGACCTGATGCACAGCCTGATCGTGGAATCGGAAAAGCTGCCGCAGGGCGCCGAGCTGGAGGGGCGGGGCGGGCTGATCATGAAGCTCCTGCTGCACGAAATCCCGAACCTGCCGCAACGGCCACTCGGACTGCCGTTCCCGTCCGACGCAAGGCTGGCAGCGCTGTGCCGGCGCTTCGTCTCGGCACCGTCACCGCACGCGACGATCGATGAATGGGCCGCTATCGTCGGCATGAGCCGCCGCTCTTTCACCCGCGCCTTTCATCGCCAGACCGGATTGTCGCTGTCGACTTGGCGCCAGCAGGCCTGTCTGTTCGCGGCGCTGCCACGGCTGGCCGACGGCGAGCCGATCACAAGGGTGGCGCTCGATCTCGGCTATGACAGCGTGCCGGCGTTCATCACCATGTTCAAGCGCATGCTGGGAGCCTCGCCACGCGGTTACATGCGCGGCGCCCGTGGTGCTGGTGAAGGTGTGCGGCGAATAAGCGGTCCGGCTCGGCCTGAGTCGCAGCCCTAAAGCGCGTCGCGTTCGACCGGTCTCATGCGACGCGCTTTAGGGTCTTGTTTTATGCATGTCGTTGTCGCAAAACCGCTGCTCACTTTTGCGCGACATGTATTAATCGAACAGGCTCGACACCGATTCCTCGGTTGCCGTGCGGGAGATCGCCTCGCCCATCAGTTCGGCGATGGAGATGACGCGGATATTGGCGGCGTCCAGCACTGCCTGGGTCGGCTGGATGGAATCGGTGATGACCAGTTCCTGCAGTTTCGAGGCGCCGATGCGGGCGATGGCGCCGCCGGACAAAACGCCATGGGTAGTATAGGCGGTGACACTGGTGGCGCCGTCGGCAAGCAGCGCATCGGCCGCATTGCATAGCGTGCCGCCCGAATCAATGATGTCGTCGATCAACAGGCAATCCTTGCCGCGCACGTCACCGATGACGTTCATGACTTCCGATTCGCCGGGGCGCTCGCGACGCTTGTCGACGATGGCCAACTGGGCATCGATGCGCTTGGCGAGGGCACGGGCGCGGACCACGCCGCCGACATCCGGCGACACCACCATGACATTGGCGAGCTGCTTGTATTTCGCCTTCACGTCACGCGCCATCACCGGCACGGAAAACAGATTGTCGGTCGGGATGTCGAAGAAGCCCTGAATTTGCCCGGCATGCAGATCCAGCGTCAGCACCCGGTTGACGCCCGCCCGCGTGATCATGTTGGCTACCAGCTTGGCCGAGATCGGTGTGCGGCCGGAGGCGCGGCGGTCCTGCCTGGCATAGCCGAAATAAGGAATAACCGCAGTGATACGCTTGGCCGAGGAGCGCATGAAGGCGTCGATCATGATGAGCAGTTCCATCAGATGATCGTTGGTCGGGAACGAGGTGGACTGCAGGATGAAGACGTCCTCGCCTCGCACGTTCTCCTGGATCTCGACGAAGATTTCCTGGTCAGCGAAGCGCCTGACGCTGGCCTTGCCCAGCGGAATGTTGAGGTAGCGGGCGACTGATTCGGCCAGCACCCTGTTGGAATTGCCCGCGAAGAGCTTCATGCACCGTTCCTGGCGAAGGATTGAGAGACTCCGATAGCACTCCAGCCTCTTAGTCGGGCTTTTAGCGGCCCGCGCCGGTATTGCAAGCGTCGTGAATGGGAATCCGCCGGCTAATCTCAATAATCGCTTACGGCTTGACGATGCGGCGATAGGTCCACTTCGATGCCGACAGAATCGGGATAGCTTCTATCTTTCAGTCTGAGCATGCTCTTTTCCGAAAACCGGATTCCACTTTTCGGAATCATGCTCCAGGTCAGCCGGCGCCGCCGCCAAGCCAGGTGGCGAACTGGTCGATTGTCTGGTCGGCAATCGCCTGCATGGTCGCCGGCGCGACCGCCGCCCAGCCTTCGCCGCCACCGACGGAGGGCGCCTTCTGCTGGCCGTTGATGCGATGCAGCCGGTTGCCGGCCGGGTCATAGATGTCCCAGACATAGATGACGGTGGTGTCCTTGCCTTCCGTCATGGTCGAGAAATAGCCCTTGAGCACGTGCGTTGGGGTCTGGTCGGTGCTGCCGGCCAAGGTGATGCCACGCTGCCTGGCGCGTGTCTGAAGCTCGGCGGTCAGCGGTGTCGCGGCTTCTACCGAGGCGCCGACGATCGGCGCCACCTGCAGCCGGGTTCGCGCAATGGCAGCGGCGCTTTTGGCGGGCGGCACGGCTGCTGCCGCCGGAGGCTGCGCTGTATCTGCAGTTGGCGCGGTGCCGGAAGACGGCGCCGCAGTTGAGGGGGGCGTTGCGGCGCCGCCGGCTCCGGGCAGGGATTGGGTCGATTGCGGGGCGATGGCCGAGGGTTCGAGAACGTCCTTCGCATTGGTGCAAGCCGCCAGCGCCAGCGCCGCGAGCAATGACACGGTCGTCACATGCGATCGTCTCATTAGCCTGAAAACTCCTTGGCGACGAACGCCCCTCACACTTTTTCCATTATGGATTCACTGCACGATCAAGTCGAGATCATGGCGGGACAGCGGCTTCGGCTGGGATTCGGTCGTCAGGTAGGTGCGGCCAAGGGTCATCGCCGTTTCGGTTTCGGAGTCCATGATGATCATATGGGCGAACAGCGTCATGTTCGGCGCAATCGGTTCGGGATTACCCTGATAGAACATCGGCATATCCATCCAGGACGGGGTGAAGCGGGCGCCGAGCGAATAACCGCAGGCATTGAGCCGGTGCTTGGTCAAATTGTGGGCTTCGAGCGTGCGGGCATGGGCGTCGAACACGTCGCCGAACGTATTACCAGGTGTCATCGCCTTCTCGACTGCAAGTAGCGCGGCGCGGGCGGCATCGAACAATTCCTGGTGGCGTTTCGATACCTTGCCGGTCAACACCGTGCGCATCATTGCCGCATGGTAGTGATGGAAGACACCGGCCCATTCGAGTGTCAGCTGGTCGTTCTTGGTGAGCTTGCGGCGACCGGCCTTGTAGCGGCAGAGCAGGGCGTCGACGCCCGAGCCGATGATGAACTCGTTGGCCGGATAATCGCCGCCGCCGGCAAAGATCGCGCCTTGCATGGCGGCGAGGATCAGCGCCTCATCGCCGCCCTGCTTGATTAGCGGCAGTGCTGCGTCCAGCGCGTCGTCGGCCAGATTTGCGGCTTTTTCCGCCTTGGCGATTTCGGCCGGGCTCTTGAACAGCCGCAGCCGGCTGACAATGCCAGAGGCATCTGCGATCTGCCCGAAGGTCTGCAACTGCTCGTCGAGGCGCCGGCCATTATATGCCGTCAGGCCGTGGGTGTCGTATTCGACGCCGATGCGGGCGCCGAGCAGGTCAAGCTCGTTGAGCAAATTGCGCAGGTCGACCGCCGGATTGGCGCCGTTGCGATCCGTCCACAAAACGATGTTGTCGATGATCGAGGTGTGGCGTGCCTGGCGCAAATCGGCCGAACGCGTCAGCAGTACCATCGAGCCGTCGGCCTTGACCACCAGGCACTGGAAAAAGCAGAAGCCGAACGTGTCGTAGCCGGTTAGCCAATACATGCTTTCCTGCGCAAACAGCAGGACGGCGTCGAGCTTCTTTTCGGCGATCTCGATCATCAGTCGATCGCGCCGCGCGTCGAATTCCGAGCGTTCGAAATGCAGCGCCATCAGTCAGTCTCCAAAACGATTGCCGAAACCTGCCGTCCGTAGTCGGGCTCGTTGCGATGCGTGCTGCGCCGATAGGAGTAGAAAAGCTCTTCCTCGGCATAGGTGCAGCGGCCGAGCCCTTCGGCATTGACGCCAGCCTTGGTCAGCCGGTCGACCGTGTAGCGGTTGAGATCGAACATCGCGTGTCCGGCATTTGCGGAGGGCGCGAAATAGCGGGCATTACCGGCATCGGCGTCGACGAAGCGGGCGACGAATTCCGGTCCGACTTCGTAATTCTGTGGGCCGATGGAAGGACCGAGCACTGCGACGATGCGGTCACGCTGGGCGCCGAGGCTTTCCATTGCCGCGATGGTGTTTTCCAGCACTCCCGTGAAAGCGCCTTTCCAGCCGGCATGGGCGGCTCCGATAATGCACGCCTCGGCGTCAGCGAAGAGGACCGGTCCGCAATCGGCGGTCGAGGCCCCGATGGCAATGCCCGGCCGGTCGGTGACGATGGCATCGGCCTTGGGACGCTCGCCGGCAAAAGGTTCCCTGGCGATGACGACGTCCGGCGAATGAACCTGATGAGCAGTCAGCAGATGGCTTGCCGCCACGCCCATCCATTCGGCGACGCGGCGGCGATTCTCGCGCACCAGCGTCTGGTCGTCGCTCGATCCGGTGCCGATGTTGAGGCCCCGGTAGATGCCGCTGGAAATGCCGCCGACGCGTGTGAAGTAGCCGTGGCGGATGCCTTGCGCCGTTTCCAGCAAGGGCGACCGAACGGGATCCGGTTTGGTCTGATTCAGCATGGCGGCTTTGTTGTCCGTATGGGCGATTTCGTCAAGCGCGTTGAAGGCGGCGAGTTGAAGGTAGGCAAGTTGAAGGTAGGCGAGTTGAAGGCGGGCGCAGTTGAAGGCGAGTGCAGTTGATGTCGGGCGCAGCCGGAGAGGGGAGAGTGGTAGAGGCGACAGCGAAAAGTCAATCCGCGCTTGCGAACGGCGGAACGGCAATGCCGGGAGGAAGGATGGCAAGCACCTTGAAGAGCTCGCCCATGGCCTGCTGACCGGCGAGGCGCTCGACGTCGGCCGCGATCTTTTCACGAGCTGCCTCATCGGCATTGGCGCCGAGCCGGCCAGCTCGTTCGAGAAGCCCCATCTTGAGCAGGAATTCACCTTGCGTGGAGAGGTGGGCATCGAGGCTGTGTGCCCGAACGGTTGCAGCGAGGGCAGCGAAATCGACATGGGCGGTGAGGTCGGCCTCCCCCGGATTCGCCAGCACGTCCTCATGACCGTGCTTGCGCAAGGCCTGCAAGGTGTCGCCGATGCCGGGCTGGAGGTGACCGTAGTCGAGAAACAGGCCGGCGCCGCCAAATCCGGCAAGTCGCCCGGCGATGGCCGCCATCAGGGCGGCGCGGGCTGGCGCCACCTCGACGATCGCACCTTGCGGCGCATTCTCGGCACCCTCCGGCAGCAGCATCGGATCGAGCGAGCCGGCGCCGACGAAAAAGCGCAGCCGGTTCGCATCGTCGAGACCGATCATCCGTTCGCGCCAGCCGGCTCCGGCGCGGACGAACTGGCGAATAGGCACCGCGTCAAACAGCTCGTTGCCAACAATCAGAAGCTGCCCCTGCGGTAGTGTGTCGATGGTTTCATTCCAGGCGATGGTGGCCGACGTCCCGGCAAGCGTCCGTTTCTGGACCTCGGTCAACCGCGGACTGGTCTCGATCAAGGCGAATGATGCGCTGGCGGTAAGCGTCGGATCGAGCCGCGAAAGCGTGCGCAGCATATCTCTCATCAGCGTGCCGCGGCCGGGGCCTATTTCGGCGATGGCGACCGGCGTCGGCCGGCCGATCGCCAGCCATGCCTGGTAGAGCCAGACGGCGACCAGCTCGCCAAACATCTGGCTGATCTCCGGCGCGGTGACGAAGTCGCCGGCGGCGCCGAACGGCTCGCGTGTCTTATAATAGCCGTCCTGCGGATCGAACAGGCAGAGCGCCATGTATTCGCTGATGGGGATCGGTCCCACCGCACCGATCAGCTCGGCGATGCGTGTCTTCAGCGGCGTCATGCGGGCTGCGGTTTTGTCACCGGCTTGGCTGTAGCCATCGCCCAGATGCCGGCCAGCACCATCGGCAGCGACAGCACCATGCCCATGGTGAGCCAGCTCGTGCCAAGGAGATAGCCGAGCTGCTGGTCGGGCTCGCGGAAGAATTCGACGAAGACGCGCGAGGCGCCATAGCCGGCAATGAAGGCGCCGCCGACGAAGCGCGGCGTCTTCAGCTTGAGCCGCGAATGAGTGAGAAAGCGCAGGACAAGGAACAACACCAGCCCTTCGAGCAGCGCCTCGTAGATCTGGCTCGGATGGCGTGCAAATGGGCCGCCATTGGGGAATTCGAATGCCCATGGAACGTCGGTCGGTCGGCCCCATAGTTCGGAATTGATGAAGTTTGCCAGGCGAACGAGGCCAAGCCCCACCGGCACGCCGGCGGCAACAACGTCGAACAGCGACCATGTGCGGATGCCACGCGCCCGGGAAAACAGCGTCATGGCGAGAATGACGCCGAGCAGGCCGCCATGAAACGACATGCCGCCCTGCCAGACGGCGACGACATCGAGCGGATTGGCGATGTAACGCGGCAGGTCGTAGAACAACACGTAGCCGGTGCGTCCGCCGAGCACCACGCCGATGGCCGCCCAGACGATGAAGTCGTCGAGATCCACGGGCTTCATCGGCAGGGTGCCGTCGGGCCAGAGTTTCGGGTTGGTGACGAGGCGCTTGGCATACCACCAGGCGAACAGGATGCCGACGATGTAGCCGACGCCGTACCAATGCACCGCCAGCGGTCCGATCCGGACGATGACCGGATCGATGTTGGGGAAGGGCAGGGCAGCCAGCGGCAGCAAATATTCGCTCAACAGGGTCTCCCGGTTCCGGTCACGTTCGGGCGCGGACCATGCGGCAGGGTTTTGGCAGGGTCAAGGCGAGCACATGCTTGCATTCCGCATCGTGCGCCACTACGTCAATTCGACCAAGCGAGGATTTGCCATGGCGACCGGACCGAACCGCATTCTCGATGAATTCGCCAAGCTGATGACCGACGCAGCCGGTGCCGCGCAAGGCGTGCGGCGCGAGGTGGAGACCGCCTTCAGGGGCCAGGCCGAGCGGATACTCAACTCCATGGACGTCGTGCAGCGCGAGGAATTCGAGGCCGCTCGCGACATGGCGGCGAAGGCCAGGGAAGAAAACACCCGCCTCGCTGCTCGCATCGAAGCGCTCGAGGCCAAGCTTGCCGAAATGACCGGTCAGGCAGCGCCTGCGGCTTCGGCAAAGCCGCGTGCAAAAAAATAATAAAAATATTCGTTAAACTTTTCCACAAAGCCGGATCGCAAAAAGCGCTTTGTCGTGAATCGCTTACCGGTACTGCGTGGATCTTTCCGACAGCGCCTTTCCACATGCGAATGACGCAGTGCGAAAAATTGGGCTGGTCACGCGACTCCCGATCAATAGACTGAATTTGTTGCATGATTCGGAGCAGGGTCATGCGCCGGGCGGTGGGGTCCGGTCCGGGGTCTTTGCGTTGACGAAGTCCTGGCCGTCCGAGTTCTAGGCAGAATTGTTCGAGTGTGCCTCTCCCGCGGAGCGTGTGGTGGCGCTCCCAGAACGACAGGAAGCATTTCATGGAACTTCTCGAACTCGAATTCTCCCGCGAAATCCATCCGGTGGATGTTATCGAGCAGGTGGCGCACAACAACGATTGGTCCTTCGAGCGGGCCGGCGATGACGAGATCTCGATCTCGGTCGCCGGAAGCTGGACCGACTACCACGTTTCATTCTCCTGGATGGAGGACTACGAGGCGCTGCACCTGGCCTGCGCTTTCGACATCAAGGTGCCTGAGGCGCGCGCGCTCGAGGTGATGCGGCTGCTTTCGCTGATCAACGAACAGATGCTGTTTGGGCATTTCGACCTCTGGGAGCAGGAAGGCGCCATCATGTTCCGCCAGTCGCTGCTGCTGGCCGGTGGGGTTGAGCCGTCGAGCCAGCAGGTCGAGGTGCTGCTGTCGTCGGCGCTGGAAGCCTGCGAATGCTATTTTCAGGCCTTCCAGTTCGTCGTCTGGTCGGGGACTTCGGCCAAGGACGCGCTCGCCGGCGTGCTGTTCGAAACCTACGGAAACGCCTGATCATCGATGAGTTCGAGCAACGCGAGAAAACCCGAGATCAGCTTCGCCGATTTCGACCGCGTCGACATCCGCGCCGGCACGATCGTCGAGGCCGAGCCTTTTCCCGAGGCGCGCAAGCCGGCGATCAAGTTGAAAATCGATTTCGGTCCCGTGATCGGGGTGAAGAAATCCTCGGCCCAGATCACGAAATACTATACACCTGAAAGCCTGATCGGCCGGCAGGTGTTCGCGGTGGTCAATTTCCCGCCGCGTCAAATCGGGCCATTCATGTCGGAAGTGCTGACGCTCGGTTTTCCCGATGAAGAGGGCGCCGTCGTCCTCGGCGCGATCGAGCGTAAGGTGCCGGACGGCGGCAGGTTATTCTAACTGCGGTTTGCTCAGGCGGCCAGTTTTCGCGTGGTACCCAGTGCTCCTTCGACCGTTTCCATGAACATTTCTGCACAGGCCTTCCAGCTGTAGCGCATAGCACGTTGCCGCGCCTCGGTGCGGTCGACGAGAAGCGCGGCGAGCGCTGCTTGCCTCAGCTCTTGCGAGACTGCGCCGCCTATGCCGTCGCCCACAATATCGATCGGCCCGGTGACGGGATAGGCTGCGACAGGCGTGCCGCTGGCCAACGACTCGATAATGACGTTGCCGAATGTGTCGGTGCGGCTGGGGAAGACGAAGACGTCGGCCGAGGCGTAGATCTCGGCCAGTTCGTCGTTCGGGCGATGGCCGAGAAAATGGGTATCGGGATATCTGGCCTTCAGCTTCGCCAATTCCGGCCCTTCGCCGACAACCACCTTGCTGCCGGGCAGGTCCAGGTCGAGGAAAGCCGGCAGGTTCTTCTCGATCGCGACGCGGCCGACGCAGAGGAAGATCGGTCCCGGAAGCCCCAGGTCCTTTCTTTTATCCGGCCGAAAATGATCGGTATCGACGCCACGCGTCCATGGCCGAAGCTTGGTGAAGCCGCGTGCCGCAAGATCGTCGGCAAGCGACTGGGTGGCGACCAGCGTGCCCTGTCCTGAATTATGGAAATCGCGCAGCCAGCGATAGGCCCATGCTTCTGGCACCGGCAGACGCGCGCTCAGATATTCCGGAAAACGTGTGTGATAGCTGGTCGTGAACGGACGGCCGGCGTTGCGGCAGTAGCGCCGCGCCATAATGCCGAGCGGTCCTTCGGTGACGATATGGATGTGATCCGCCTTGCGTGCCTCGATCAGCTGCGCCACGCGGTGCGGCGTCGTCAGCGCCAGCCTGATGTCGGGATAGGTCGGCAGAGGCAGGGTGCGAAAGATGTTCGGCGTCAGGAAGTCCGTCTCGACATCGAAGGATTTCAAAGTCTCCGAGAGGCGCTCCAGCGTGTGGACGACGCCGTTGACTTGCGGGCGCCAGGCATCGGTGACCATCAGGATGCGCATGGCGGTCCCTTGGCGGAGAGCTTGATTGCTTTGCCGCGATGCCTGAACGGCGACCACGCCGCCGCTCTGGCCTCGCACCAGCGCACCCGGGCAGGCGCGGGGTCGAAATGAGGCCGCAGGGCCGAATCAATCAGGATCGCGCGCTTCATTGGCGCTCTTCACCATGGTTTCATGACGGGCGGATGAAGGCCGGCCTCGCTCCCGTCAAGCCGGAACCTTGATCACCGCCCGCAGGCCGCCGAGCGGGCTGCGTTCGAGGACGATGTCGCCGCCATGGCTGCGGGCAATGTCGCGTGCGATGGAAAGGCCAAGGCCGGTGCCGCTGGCGTCGAGGTTGCGGGCCTCGTCCAACCGCACGAAAGGCTTGAATACATCCTCCCGCTTTTCGGGCGGAATGCCCGGACCGTCATCGTCGATAGTGACGAGCAGCGAACCGCGTCCATGATTGGCATTGATCTCCACCGTCTTGGCATAGCGGAATGCATTGCCGACGACGTTGGACAGCAGCCGGGCAAAGGCATTGGGGCGCACATGGACATGCGGATCGCCGGCAAGCACGGTCGACAGCTTGCGCTTGCGCAGCGCGGCTTCCTCGCGAAGCTTGTCGAAGAAGGCTTCGAGGTCGAACCGGCCGGCGTCTTCCGATGCTTCGCCGCGTGCAAAGGCAAGGTAGCCTTCCAGCATCGACTGCATGTCGTCGATATCCTGGTCGAGTGCCTGGGTGTCGGCCGCCTTGGTCCCGGCCAGCGCCAATTGCAGCTTGAAGCGGGTGAGGATGGTCCTCAGATCGTGGCTGACGCCGCTCAGCATGGCGGTGCGCTGCTCGAGCTGGCGTTCGATGCGTTCGCGCATCTGGATGAAGGCAAAGCCGGCGCGGCGGACTTCCTCGGCGCCGCGCGGGCGAAAATCGCGCGGCATCGGCCGGCCTTTGCCGAAGCTCTCGGCCGCCTCGGCCAGCGTCAGAATCGGCCGGATCTGGTTGCGCAGGAAGGGAATGGCGATCATCAGCAGCACCAGTGAGGTGCCGACCATCCAGATCAGGAAAATATGGGTGTTCGATGCATAGGCCTGGCTGCGGCGCACGAAGACCCGCAGCACCTTGTTCTCGAGCTGGACGCGGACCTCGACGATATTTGAATTGCCGACCGTATCGATCCAGAACGGACGGTTGATCTGGCGGGTGATCTCGGACGAAAGGATCTCGTCGAGGATCGAGAAGAACGGCTTTGGCCCGGGTGGCGGCAGTGGGTCTGGCGGCAGGAGGTCGACCTTCAACTGCATGCGATCCTGGGCGATGCGGATGACGTTGGCGTAGTCGGCGTCGTGCGGATAGGTCTCTATCAGGTCGATGATGGCGGCGATGTCGCGCACCGTGGCCTGCGACAGGCGCTGCGTCACGGTCTGCCAATGGCGCTCCATGAAGACAAAGGCGACGACCGACTGCAGCATGATCATTGGCGCGATGACGATGATCAGCGAGCGGGCATAGAGCCGCTTCGGCATGTAAAGCGACACCAGGCGCCAGAAACGGTTCCAAGCGCGCGGCACGGCCTTCAGCGCCCGCGTCGCGCGGGCGCTCAAGCCGCCATCTTCCGGCCGTTCGAGTTGCGTGGTCGCCATTCGTCTTTTCGCTCACCGGCGGCCCAGCAAAGGACCGCTGTCGGCGGCATTCTATTCCACGCTGAGCCGATACCCAATACCGCGCACGGTCTGCAGCCAGACCGGATTGGACGGATCGCGTTCGATCTTGCGGCGCAGCCGGTTGATCTGGACGTCGATCGTGCGCTCGCCGACCTCGGACTCGTCGCCGACAAGCTCATGCCGCGGTATCGTTTCGCCGGCACGCGCAGCGAAGATCGCCAGGATTTCCTGCTCGCGGTCCGTCAGCTTGAGCGCCTCGCCGCCGCGCTTCAGCTCACGCCTGGCGATCTGGAAGGTATAGGGGCCGAAGACCAGCTGTTCGACCTTGGGCGTCGTCGCGGGGCCGCCGCGGCGCAAGATATTGTTGATGCGCAGGATCAGCTCGCGCGGGTCGAACGGTTTTGGCAGATAGTCGTCGGCGCCGGCCTCGAGCCCGGTGATCCGGCTGTCGGTTTCGGACAGTGCGGTGAGCATCAGGATCGGTACGTTTTTTTCCGCCCGCAGCGCCTTGGTGAGATCGACGCCGCTTTCACCCGGCATCATGACGTCGAGCACGATCAGATCGAAATCGAGGCCGGTGAGCTTGCGCCGCGCCTCGCCGGAATTTCCGGCAACGGTGACGCGAAAACCGTTTTCGGTCAGATACTGTTTCAGAAGATTGCGGATTCGGGTGTCGTCGTCGACCACCAGCAGATGCGGCGCGTCGTCTTCCGGTGCTGTCGGATGATCAACCCTCTCAATGGTCTCCATGGCTTTTCCCTGACATCTTTGCGGGCACAATGTCGATCTGCGCCCTTAGTTCCGGATTGACCATCGCCTCAAGGAACCGTTCGATAACGGCGCGTTCGGTGGCTCCGGAATCCTCCAATGCAGCATGGATGCGGCGCGACTGTGGCCGCGCCAGTGCCAGCGCCAGCGCACGGCCCTTGGCCGTCGGATAAAGCTCGCGCTGGCGGCGGTCGCGAGGGCCCTGCAATTGCACGATATGGTCGGTGTCGATCAGTTGCTTGAGCACGCGCGCCAGGCTCTGCTTGGTGATCTTGAGCACGTCGAGGAGCTCGGCGACCGTCAGGCCGGGCCGGCGATTGACAAAATGCAGAACCCGGTGATGAGCACGGCCAAAACCGTAGTCGGCCAGGATCTGGTCCGGATCGGAGGTAAAGTCGCGATAGGCGAAGAAGAACAACTCGATGATGGCGAAATCGATGCCATCCTCGTCGGTGATCGCCGTCCTGATCGGCTCTGCGGCTGCGTGGCTCGTCATCTTTTCTCCGTGTGAAGCAGGAAATTATGTCAGCACTATTGACGTATTTTCCGCGCGATGGTAATTTTTGGCAAGCTTTTCGGCGGATTGCGAACGAAAAGGCAAACGAAGCCCTTTTTTCCGGAACTTCCTGAGTTTGCCAGACCTTAAATATCCGCCTACGCTTTGAGACAATGGCCGCCCGCGGCGGCCGAGGCGAAACACGCAACGACACAATGATGTGCGGGCTGCCGCCCGCGGGAGGTTACCATGGCATCCGTTCCCTTCGACCAACTGGACGGCTTTATCTGGATGAACGGCGAATTCGTCAAATGGGCCGCCGCCAAGATCCACGTCTTGACCCACGGGCTGCACTACGCCAGCGCGGTATTCGAGGGCGAGCGCGCCTATGGCGGCGAAATTTTCAAGCTGACCGACCACACCGAACGCCTGCATGAGTCGGCGCGCCTGCTTGGCTTCAAGATACCCTACTCGGTCGCCATGATCGACGACGCCTGCCGCACGCTGTTGAAGAAGCAAGGTTTCCAGGACGCCTATGTCCGGCCGATCGCGTGGCGCGGCAGCGAACAAATGGGCGTTTCGGCGCAGAACAGCCGGATCAACTGCGCCATCGCCATCTGGCAGTGGCCGAGTTATTTCGACCCGGCGCAGAAGCTGAAGGGCATCCGCCTCGACATGGCCGAATGGCGCCGCCCCGACCCGCGCACCGCACCGTCGAAATCGAAGGCGGCCGGCCTCTACATGATCTGCACCATGTCCAAGCATGCCGCCGAGGCCAAGGGCTATGCCGACGCCATGATGCTCGACTGGCGTGGCCAGGTGGCGGAAGCGACAGGCGCCAACATCTTCTTCGTCAAGGACGGCAAGATCCATACGCCCAAGCCCGATTGCTTCCTCGACGGCATCACCCGCCGCACGGTCATCGGCCTTGCCAAGGACCGCGGTTTGGAGGTGATCGAGCGCGCCATCATGCCGGAAGAGCTTGAAGGCTTCCAGCAGTGCTTCCTCACCGGGACAGCGGCCGAGGTGACGCCGGTTTCGGAGATCGGCCCGTACCGATTCGAGGTCGGTGAGATCGCCAAGACGCTGATGAATGACTATTCTGCAGCCGTTCAACCCAACCACGCGATTGCTGCAGAATAACGAAAGTCACAGCTTTTTTATCAAGTAGGGGCGGTTTTCGGGCCGCCCCTTTTATTTAAGCGTTTGCGCATTTGACTTTCGTCCAATTCGGCGTCTCATGATGGCGTCGGCCCGGGAGGCTGGCAGCTATGGAGGGATTGGAAATATGGATATGAACACGCTTCTTCCGATCATTATTCAGGTGATTACGGGTATCATCGGTGGTCAGGCGGTGGGCGCGGCTATCAAGACGGCGGCGATGGGTCAGCTTCCCAAAATCCTGGGCGGCGCTGTTGGCGGCGTCGGCGGGGCGGCCATCCTCAGCAGCCTGCTGGGCGGTGGGGCGGTCGATCCGGCAGCAGCCGCCACGGCGGCAGGGGCCGGCAGCGCGTTGAACATTCCCAACATCGTTGGCGGTGCCGGCGGCGGCGCCATCCTGACCGGCATCATCGGTGCGGTCATGAACGCGATGAAGAAATAAGCTTTCGACGTTTCAGGCTTTTCAAATGGGCGGCTTCGGCCGCCCATTTCGTTTGCCGTTTGCGGGAGCGGTGGACGCCGTCCGCGTGTGTCTCTACATCAGGGCCTGATTCAACAAGGTTAGAGCTTTCCTGACGCGTTCGAGGGGACGCGCGGAGCTCCGACAGTGTGAAAGGACAAATATGGGTCAGCTCAACGCCGGCATCGTGCCGGTCACGCCGTTCCAACAGAACTGCACCATCCTCTTCGACATGGACGACAGACAGGGCGTCGTCGTCGATCCGGGCGGCGACATCGACAAGGTGCTGGCGGCGCTCAAGGACAATGCGATCACTGCCGGCGCGATCTGGATCACGCATGGCCATATCGACCATGCCGGCGGGGCCATGGAACTGAAGGAGGCGCTCGATATCGAGATCATCGGCCCGCATGCCGCCGACCGTCCGCTGCTCGCCAATCTCCAGAACCAGGCAAAGCGCTACGGCATCACCGATCCCGTGCGCAACTGTGTCCCCGACCGGTTCCTCGCCGAGGGCGAGACCGTTTCGTTTGGCTCACAGGTGTTTGAGGTATTCCATTGTCCGGGCCACGCACCCGGCCACATCGTCTACTATAACCGGGCGGCGAAGTTCGCCCATGTCGGCGACGTGCTGTTCCGCGGTTCGGTCGGCCGCACCGACCTGCCGGGCGGCGACCACGCCGCGCTGATCGCCTCGATCAAGGAGAAGCTGTTGCCGTTGGGCGACGACATCGACTTCATCTGTGGCCATGGTCCCGGCGGCCGTTTTGGTGAGGAGCGGCGGAGCAATCCTTATTTGGTCTAAAGCCGGCCTGGTCTGAAACCGCGAAAAACAAAAAGCGCCACCCACCGGGCAGCGCTTTTGTTCAGGACAGGAAAACTGTCTTAATTGGCGGTGCAAAAATGCTGTTCGCCGTCATAGCCAGTGAACGTGCCGGTACGCGCGTTGAAGCTCTGGTAGCGGTCCGAGCAGTATTCGTACCAGCCGCGGGTCCACGGCTCCGCATAGCTTTCGGCATAGGCTACTCGCGGCTGCACGTAATAACGGCGCACCGGGGCAGGCCGGTAGTATTCATCATCATAGGCCGGGTCGTAATAGCGGGGCTGCGGGCTGGCGAGGGCACCGCCGATCAAGGCACCGGCCGCAAGACCAAGGACGCCGGCCGCAACGGCGTCGCCGTGGCCGTGGTGGCGGCGGTGATGGCGCCATTCATCGGCACTGGCCGCAGGCAAGGTCGCAAGCGTGGTCGCAACGACCGCGGCGGACAGGATGGCAGTCTTGAAAATTCCGTTCATGTCGGTCTCCTTCGTGCCGGCCCGGGTCGTTTTCGGGGGGATGCGGTCCGGCTTTAACGAAGATTAATATGCGACCGTGGCTGAACGGGGGCTGAACGAAATTTGACCAAGCGGTTCATTTAACTGGGGTTCAAACATGCGGCAAACACCGCAGGCCAGACCGGCCCACGTCCATTCTGTCCGGGGCTGGTTCAGCCGATCGACAGGTTGACGGCTTTCGGACCCTTGCCGCGCTTGTCCGGCTCGGTGTCGAATGTCACTTTCTGCCCATCCTCAAGACCGGGAAGACCCGACGCCTGCACGGCCGAAATATGGACGAAGACATCCTTTGCCCCGTCGTCCGGCGTGATGAAGCCGAAGCCCTTGGCGTGATTGAAGAATTTGACGGTGCCGGTCTGCGGCATGGGAAGCTCCTTTGATCCCACAAGTCCAGTCTCGGGCCGGCAAATGCCCGGACGGAAATTTGTCCTTTATTTTAGTGCCATCGGCAAGAGAAAGTTTTGCGGGTGCCGGCAAGCATCCCGGAACACAAAAGGCGCGACGAAAACCGCCGCGCCTTTATAAAATTCGAGTTCACACCAAAAGCCTTGCAGCATCCTCACACACCCGAAAGGACGCGCGGCACGCCGCCGTTCAGGCGGCGCGGAGATTGACCGCTTTCGGACCCTTACCCATACGGTCGGGCTCGACATCGAAGGTGACCTTCTGACCGTCGACGAGCGTGCGCAGCCCGGAAGCCTCTATCGCCGAGATGTGGACGAATACATCCTTGGCGCCGCCATCGGGCGTAATGAAGCCGAAGCCTTTGGTAGCGTTGAAGAATTTAACGGTGCCGGTCTGGGCCATTGGGGAAACTCCTTCACCCGTGTCAGTCTTGGTGGTTCCGCCCGCCGCCTGGCGCCGTGGGCAAGTCCCGGTGGTTGCTTCGGCAGTCATGCATTGGCGCATGGTAAAACCCCCCGCCGAAAACGGGGCTGTCAGAGATTCACAGTATCGGGGAAAGGTCGTCCAAAACGTTCCGCTCTCCGGGTCGCAAATGCCCGAACACAAAATTTATCGCACGGAAACGTGATGCTTGCAAGATAGAGCCGCGGGCGGCCCAACAGGCGCATCCCGACGCATCGCACCGATAGAACTGGTTCTCCGCGCGGTCATCGGCCAGACGCAACCCAGGCATGGTCCAGCAAGCTGGGCCGGTGCTGTTTTGGACTTGCGCCGGCATACCGCCTTGGTTTGCATGCGCCAGGCTGCAAACGGGGTTGCATTTCGCAGCAGAATGGCGAGATTGACGAAGATCGGCCCGATGCAGGCGCGATTACGCGGGGGCGGGAGTTTCGAGGGAGGGAATATTTATGCGGCTTCTTGCGGCAATCTTCTCGCGGCAGGGTTTTTCCATCTTGTTCCTGTCGGCAATTCTTGCGGCCTGCACCGTCGTGGTCGATAAGGGGCCAGGGCCGCGCCCGCCACGGCCGGGGCCGCAATTCTGCACCAGGCAATATGACCCGGTCTGCGCCAGGCGCGGCGGCGACCGCCAGACCTTCGCCAATGCCTGCCTTGCCGAACGGGCCGGATACCGCATCATCCGTGAAGGCGAGTGCCGTGGCGGTGGCGGCGGCGGGGAGCAGACATTCTGTACCCGCGAATACCGCCCGGTCTGTGCCCGTCGCCATGGCGAACTGCGCACGTTCCCCAATGAATGCGAGGCCCGCGCGGCGGATTATCGGGTCGTCGATGATGGGCCGTGCTAGCGCACCGGCCTCACTGTTCGTCCGGATAGGCACCATCGGCGGGGCCGACGTAGAGTTCGGCGCCGTCCTCGTTGGAGATGCGCAGGCGATCGGGGATCTGCGGCATCATCAGCGTGTGAAGCAGCGTGGCGGCGCCTTGCAGGGCGGCGCGCAGGTTCGGTGCCTCCAGCGACACTCGATCGAGTGTCGCTTCGTCGGCATCGCGCGAGCGGTAGAACTCGATGACGAAGTTCAAGCACGCCTCCAGGCAGATTGTCGTGCGATCGAACCCTAGCCTTTGGACTTGGGTTTCACAGCGGTCTCCGCCTGCTTGACCGCCGAGCCGAAGGGCGAGGCCGGTTTTGCCGCCACCTTGTCCTTCTTGGGCTTGCGTGTCTCGCGATTGCTGCGCTGTTGACCCTTGGCCATTTTCTGATCCCTTATACGTGTTGCGGATTGCTTTCGGCTCAGTTGGCCGGGTTGTCGACCGGTTCGAGATTGTCTTCCGTGGTGACCCGCTCATAGGTCTCCTGATCGCTGCGAATGCGATATTGCGGCGAGCCGTCCTTGACCGGCAGCCGGCTCTTTATCTGGAACAGCTCCGCGGTCTTTTGGGCAAGGCCGGTGCGGCTCTTCATGCGAACAGTCTGGCCGACGGTGAAGATATGCGAGGGCGTGTCCGTGCGCCGCGCACTCTGCTGGAAGCGGATCATGTGGCATTCTCCTGGTCGTGCCGAAGCGCTGCTTCGAGTTCGGCGTGGTCGACGGCGACAAGCCGGCCGGTTGGGCTTTTCACCGTCCTTGCCGGCAGATGGATGAAGGTGGCGACGCGGCGCCAGGCAAGCCACGACATGCCGTCGATCAGTTCCTCGTCGTGGTCGATGTCATAGTCGCCGGCCGGCTGCATGCCATCCAGGCCGCCAAGCACGAAAGGTGCCGCGAAATGCGCGATGGAATGAGTGGTGCGGGCAGACATTCTCGTGCCTTGAAGTTTCTTTCCGGCCTGGCTCCGAAAGCGGAGCCTGCATTGCGGTACCAGGTGTCGGCGATTTGGATCAGTTTGGCGGGCCGAGAACCCTGACGCCGCGAGGGCCCAAGCATGACCCAAAAACGGTTTCATACCATTAGTCCGAAAATGCGGCTTATTCAAGAAGATTCCGGCCTCTTACCCCTACCAACGCAAAATTACTTTTCTATAGTTATTTGCAGAACGATGATACGATCCCGGTGCACCTCAAAAATTGTTTGAAGAACTTCCAGAAAAATTCCTCCGGCATTTGTATTTATTTAGGTATGAAAGGAAGAGAGTCATGAATTCCGCAAGAACACCGGATGTCCCGACAGTTGCAGTCAATCCCGTCGCAAAGCCGATAAAGGTTATGTCGCCGCGCCTCACGATAAGAAGCGACGAGGCGGCAAGGCGAAGGCTTGCCGACACCGATGGCACGGTGCGGCGGGCGCGCCAGCTTGCCGAAAGCAACCGCCTGATTTGACGCGCAGCCATGACACTCAATTTTCCCAATCCCAGCCGTTCCTACGACGCGGCGGCCAAGCGCATTCGTTTCGTCGGCCATGACGGCATGTTCGAAGTCCCGTTCTTCGTCGAGGTTGCGGCACTTTCGGCGGCAAACCCGGCCGCAAGCGGAGCCGAAGCCGAATTTCTCAGCGCCTTCGACGCCAAGCGTTCGTCGATCCACGATATTGCGCGCGAAGCCTACTCGCATGGCCGCAGGAACATGTATGTGCTGACGCCGGCCGACTTCCGCTAGTTTGGGGTTTGCTCCATAGTGCCCGTCGTCTGCTCTTGCACGCGCCGCAGCGATGGCCTAGATCGCGGCAGGCGGACAACAAGGCAGGTTTCCCATCAACAGAAATCCGAGACAACCGGCAGGCGCACGTTACGGCTCAGGCGGGCAGCCGCCGCTGGGGCTTGACCAGTACGTGCAGCAGGCGCTGCAGCTGCACCAGGCGGGGCGCCGGCAGGAGGCCGAGGCGCTTTACCGTCAGGTGCTGGCGCAAAAGGCTAACCACTCGGCCGCCGCGCATTTCCTCGGGCTTCTGCTGCACCAGACCGGGCGCAGCGCCGAGGGGCTGGCGCTGATCGAACAATCGGTTCGGCTGCAGCCGAACAATCCGGATTTCCTCAACAATCTCGGCACCGTGCTGCGCGACCTCGGCCGGGTCGCGGCCGCAGCCGATCTCTTCCGCAAAGTGGTGGCAACCAGGCCGGACCAACTGGCGGCGCGCGACAATCTCGGCTCGTCGCTGAAGCAGCTCGGCCAATTCGAAGGCGCCGAGGATATTTATCGCGGTACGATCGGCCGCAACCCGTTCCATGTCCGCGCCCGTGTCGGGCTTGCCGAGACGCTGCAGGAAGCGGGCCGGCTGGATGAGGCATTAGCTGTTTTTCGCGAGGCGCTGACGATCCGGCCGAAGGATGCCGATCTTTTGCATGGCCTGGGTGTCGGGCTGATGGAAAAGGGCAGTCTCGACGAGGCTGCGGATCTTTTCAGGCAGGCGCTGGCGGTGGATCCCGGCATGGCAAGGGCCTGGCTAATGCTCACCCAGGTCAAGCGCCAGAAGGAGCGCGACGCCGAGCTTGCCCGGATGGAGGCGGAGCACGCCAGGGCGCCGCAAGGCAGCCTGCCGCGCATGCAGCTTTCCTTCGGCCTCGGCAAGGCCAATGACGACCTCAGGGATTATGGTCGCGCCTTCGACTATTTCGCCGAAGGCAACGCGATCCGCCGCCAGGGCATCGACTACGACGCCGACAAGACGCGCGGCGAGTTCGAGGCGATGAAGGCGGTGTTCGACAAGGCCTTTTTTGAAAAGCACAGGCCGAGCGGGATTACCGACGACACGCCGATCTTCATTGTCGGCATGCCTCGTTCCGGTACCACGCTGGTCGAGCAGATCATCGCCAGCCACCCGCAAGTCTATGGCGCTGGCGAGCTCAGCATATTGAAGACGGCGGTCGGCAAGCAGTTTCCGCTCAGCATGAAGGGCGGCTTTCCCTGGGGCATCGCCGACATGTCCGATAAGGCCTATGCCGAGGCCGGCCAGGCCTATCTCGATATGCTGCACGCCCGCTATCCCGGGTTCCGGCACGTCACCGATAAGATGCCCGGCAATTTCCTGTTGGTCGGTTTCATCCACATGATGCTGCCGCAGGCCAAGATCATCCATTGCGCGCGCGATGCGGCAGCGACCTGCCTGTCGATCTACAAGGTGCACTTCCGCGGCGACAGCCACCGCTACGGCTACGATCTCGGCGAACTCGCCGATTTCCACAATCTCTACACCGACATCATGGCGCACTGGCACGCCGTGCTGCCTGATGTCGTGCACGACGTTCGCTACGAGGATTTCGTCGCCGACCAGGAAGGCCAGTCGCGAGCACTGATCGCCCATCTCGGCCTGCCATGGGATGACGCCGTGCTGTCGTTTCACCGGACCGACCGGCCGGTGCGCACGGCGTCCGCCGCGCAAGTGCGGCAGCCGATGTATCAGGGCTCGGTCGATCTGTGGAAGCGCTATGGCGACCGGCTGAAGCCGCTGCTCGACAGGCTGGCTTAGAGCGCCGCTGGGCCTTAAAAGCGCGTCGCGCTCGATCGGCCTCATGCGACGCGCTTTAGATCCTTGTTTTTATGCATGTCGTTATCGTAAAACCGCTGCGCCCTTTTGCGCGACATGCATCAAAGCTCCATAAACGGCTGAAAGCCGCCGAAGATCATGCGCTTGCCGTCGAACGGCATCGTCGACCAGTCCGACTTGAGGCGTGGGTCGGCCATCACCTTGGCCATCACCGCGTCGCGGCTCTGCCGCGATTCATAGACCACCCATGAGAAGATGACGACCTCGTCGTCCTTGGCCTGTACGGCGCGCGGGAACGAGGTGAGCTCGCCATAAGGGACGTCGTCGCCGACGCATTCGACATAGGCAAGTGCACCGTGCTCCTTCCAGACGGCGCCGGCGGTTTCCGCCAGCTTCTTGTAGGCATCGAGCTTTGCCTTCGGCACGGCAAGTACGAAACCATCGACATAAGACATCTGATTTCCTCCATGCGATTGTTTTCCGCCCTCTTGAGCGGTGATTTCCGGTACATACCTGTGTGGGGATCCTAAGCCGCTTTCACCGGCGCGTTCATTGCCCATTCGACGCCGAACGGATCACGCATATTGCCCCAGCGGTCGCCCCAGAACATCACCTGCAACGGCACGACTTCCTCGCAGCCAGCCTCGATGGCCCGCTTCCACCAGGCGTCGATGTCGT
This sequence comes from Mesorhizobium sp. M1217, assembly GCF_040318275.1. NCBI lineage: Bacteria > Pseudomonadati > Pseudomonadota > Alphaproteobacteria > Hyphomicrobiales > Phyllobacteriaceae > Mesorhizobium > Mesorhizobium sp. M1217. Next base: position 354,588 of record NZ_JAMYMA010000003.1, read on the forward strand.
CGCTGCCGAGATGGAGCTGCATGGTGTAGCCCTGCGGCTTCACAGCGGGCATTCCATGCTCGGGATAGAAGTCGGAAAGCATCAGCGTCGAACCGTTGATGTGGAGATGGATATGCATGGTACGGCCCTGTTCGTCCGGCGGATAGGCAAAGACCTGCTCGGCACCGAAGGCTTTTTGGTAAAATTCGGAGGCTTTAAAAGCGCCGTCCAGCTGAAGGTAGGGCGTCAATCCGCCAAGCACCTTGGCGGCGGGCTGGGTCTGCGCCTGGTCATTCATGTCATGCTCCTCTTTGCGTCTGATTTGCCTTTGCGAACCACAGGACGAACGGAACGGCGACGATCCTACACGGCCGATGGTTTTTTGGATTCGAAATGGCGCCTGCCGCAACGGCCAACTGCCACCTTTCAACCTTCGATGCGAATCCGCGGGCTGTTTTGCGCGTCGACGACGATTTCCGGCCAGCCGATATCTTTGCGCAACTCGATCGGCAATGAAAGGATGGCGCGTTCGCTGCGATAACGGGCGCGAGCCGCCGAGTAACGCGTCACGGCGTGACCTATGGATGACAGAATAGACATGATGCTTTCTCCTCGATTGGCGCCGGCATCACCGTGTCGGCAACCCAAGGACGTGGCATGCGATCATCATCCGACAGAGCGCCGGAATTTTTTTCCACAATTTTTCAACCGTCGGCCTCGGCAACCTCCCGGAAGAAAGCTTCCGGGTCGTCGACCTCGGTCAGCCGCCGTTTCTCGATCAGCCAGAAGCGGTTGCCAACCGCGCGGATGAAGGAGCGGTCGTGCGAGGCAAGCAGGCAGCTTGCTTGATGTTCCAGCAATTCCGCGTCCAGTGCCTCCTGGCCGTCGATGTCGAGGTGGTTGGTCGGCTCGTCGAGTAAATAGAAGTTGGGATTGGCGAGCCTGAGCGCCAGCATCATCAGCCGCGCCTTCTGTCCGCCCGACAGCACGCTGATCCTGCGCTCCTGCATGTCGATCCTGACGCCGGCGCCCGCGAGCAGCGAGCGGGCGCGCTGCTCGCCAACGTCGAATCCGCGCGAGAGCATCGCCAGCGGCGTGTCGTCGCCGCCGATGCCCGACAATGCCTGGTCGCTATAGCCGAGCACGGTCGACGGCGTCACCTTCAGGCTTTGCGCCGCCGTTTCCGGCTCGACGATGGCGTTCCGGATCAGGCCGATCAGCCGTGATTTGCCGACGCCGTTACGGCCGAGCAGGACGATGCGGTCGCCTTGGCAGATGTGGCGCTTGCCGGTGCTGAACAGAACCGTGCCGTCAGGCGTTCCGACCACCAAATCGTCGAGCGTGATCAGCACCTTGGCATGGCTGCCGCGATTGGTGAGCTTGATCGTGCCCGCCAATCTTTCGCGGTGTGCCGGCGCCGCCGCTTCTTCCAGGCGCTCTGCCCGCTGGTTGAGCTGCTTGGTCTTGACCGTCAAAAGGTCGCTGCCGGAATTGATGCCGATATTGTTGAGTTTGGCCGCCTGCCGGCGCAGCTGCTGCGCCACTTTCATGTCGCGCTGGAATTTGCGCTCGGTCGAAGCGTCGACCTCGTCCAGCGCAAGCCTCGCCCGCGAATAGGGCAGCGAAAACACCGGCGACTGTTCGGGGCGCAGGAACAGCGTGCGGTTGGTCGTCGCGTCGAGGAACGCCCTGTCGTGGCTGGCGATCACCACGGGCACCTCACGCGGCAGCGCGTTCAGCCAGGTCTCGAGCTGGCTGATCTTGCCGAGGTCGAGATGGTTGGTCGGCTCGTCGAGAAGCAGGACGTCGGGATCGGTGACCCAGACGCGGGCGATCAGCGCCAGCCTTTGCCAGCCGCCGCTCAATGCCCGCATCGGCCGCTCGCGCATCGGCTCGGGTACGTCGAGCGAATCGAGGACCACATCGACGCGCCACAGCTCGCTTTCGGCGTGCTCGGCTGGCAAGGCGTCGGCCACCACCTCATGAAAGCTGCGCCCGGCCAGCGCTGCGGGAATGACCTGCTCGACATAACCGACGCGCAGGCCGCGCGTGCGGGTGATGTCGCCTGATGTCGGCTCCATCTCGCCGGCCACGCACTTCAGCAAGGTAGATTTGCCGCGGCCGTTGGCGGCGACGATGCCGAGCCGGTCGCCGGTGCCGATGGTGAGGTCGAGATTGGAGAAGAGGGGCGCACTCATGGTGACGCCGAGGGACTTGAGGCTGATCAGGGCCATGTCGATTACTCTGGTCTGTCCGGACTGAATTCCGGTTCAATGCACTTGACGGTGCGCAGGTTTGCCATCAGGCTCGGCGTTGCAGCACCACGAAGGGCGGACCAAAAAAATCGAAGCGGGAGAACCCGGACCGTCTCTGGTCAGCCCTGCAAGCAAGCTCGCAGGGCAGAGACAGGGCCGCGCTGACGGTGGTGGTCGATATGCACGCAGCCCTCCTTTCAAGACGTTTGAGTGTGCGGAGCGATTACACCAAAGGCGGGGTGGGTTGCAAGTGCGTGCTCTGCAGGCAGCCCTTAGTCTGACACAGGGAATATGAAGTCACCCTTGGTCCGCTGGATATCCTGTGGCGTTTCGAAGTGAATCTCCATCAGGATCGGTTCTTCCGGTCCACTGAAGAAATGAAGCTCGGCGTGAGGGAGCACGAGCCGGCGGACAGTTTCATATCCGCTTTCCATCTTATATTCCTCGGCTTGCAGCCCTAAACTTGCGAGGAGCGTCTTGGCGGCCGAAAACGTCATAGCTGGACTAAAGCCGTCGAGATCGATTTGGCTATTGCCATTCCATTTCAAAGGCAGGGACTTGGGCGTATCAGGCATGCGCCAAAGTTTGATGCTGATGCGGTGAACTCGCGCTCGATTGCGCCTGGTCAAAATGTTGATTTCCAGATCGCCATAACCCAGAAGAAAACCGCATGGCTGGTCCTGATAGACATACAGCCATTTCGGAAAGCCAAGGTGTTTCTGCACCGGTCCAAGATCAGCGCCAGCCCGCAAAGGCGTGTCTTTGCTGCCTAAAATCAGGGGCAGAATGTGGAGTTTACCTTGTTGCCGCATCGAACCCCGATTTGCTGCCAATTGTTGTCGTAGGTTTGGATACTCCGCCTTTCAGCCCCGCCTGATCCCTTCGGCCCAAGCCACCAGGTCGTCCTCGCTGCTGCGCAGCCGCTTCATGACCCGTTGCATGGGCCAGCAGGTGACGCCGCTTCCGACTTCCAGAGCCGCGTTGATTTCCCCCTCGGGATCGTCATCATTCGTCAGCCAATGCCCGCCAAGTTCCTTGCGCAACACCTCGCCGCAGTAGGATCCCAACGCAAACAGGCGCGACCCGATATCTTGTGCCATCAAGCCGTCGGAAATGGGCTCTCCATCCTTTGTCTGCTCGCGAAAGAAGCGCTCCACCTCGGATATGCTCTGCGGTGAGAAATCCGCGCCATAGCCCGAACTTTGCAGTGCGTTGGATATCCACTGCGCGGCTATAGGAATGTCTTCTTGCAAGCGCCGCGGGGCGCTTGTTGTTTGAGACGCCGCGCGGGACGGCAGGAACCCTGCCGCGAGAAGCCCAAAGAAACGGCGTGTTATCATCTGTAGCCACCCAAGCGATGGCGAGAAGATGCATGTGGCGCTCAAGCAGCGCCACGGCAGAATTACCGTCCCGGCCGACCAGTCTTGCCCGGCCGGCGCTTTTCGCGGCGGGCGTCGGCTGGGTCTTCGTAGGAGCCGATACCGGCACGCTGGCGGACGATGGGCTTGGCGGAATCGCCGCGTTCCTTCGCGCCCCCCTCTGTCCTGCCGGGCATCTCCCCCACACGGGGGGAGATTGCCTGTGGCTTTGCCGGCACTTTTCCTTCGATCGGCTTTTCTGTGCGCCGCACGGTCATCTCATCGAGCGAATTCTTCTTGAACAGCGGTTTTGTCGAGTCACCGGGGATGCCGAAATCGGAGCCGTGCGCTTCTTCGGCCGACTGTTTCTTGAACAGCGAACGGGACACAGCGCCGGCCGGCGTCGGCATGTCGGTGCCGGGTCCCATCGCGTCGAGCGAGGGCTTGGCGAAGAGCGGCTTCTTGACCGGCACGGCACCGTCGGCGCCCATTTCGTCGAGCTCCGGCTTGCGGAAGAGGTTGGGCCGTGCAGCCTTGGCTGCCTCTTCGGCGGCACGTGCCTCGTCGAGCTTGCGGAAACGCTCCCGTTCCTCTGATGTACGATGTTTGGCCACGCCCTTGTTGTGCTTGCCCTTTTCGCGGCCCGAGACCGGGCTTTCCATGTCGGCATATTTGGCCAAAGGATCGTCGGAGATGGACAGTTCCATCTCGCGCAGCCGCTTGATCTCGTCGCGGATGCGGGCCGCCTTCTCGAAATCGAGGTTGGCGGCGGCGTCGCGCATCTGCTTGTCCATCGCGTCGAGATGGGCTTTCAGATTGTTGCCCATCATCGCGCCGGCGCTGTCGGTGAACTGCGAGATGTCGGCGCGGACATGGTCCTTCTCGTAAACCGAGTCCAGGATGTCCGAAATGCGCGACTTGACCGATTCCGGGGTGATGCCGTTGGCCGCGTTCCACTCCATCTGCTTTTCGCGACGGCGGTTGGTCTCGGCCATCGCCCGCTCCATTGAGCCGGTGATCTGGTCGGCATAGAGGATGACCTTGCCGTCGACGTTTCTGGCGGCGCGGCCGATGGTCTGGATCAACGATGTCTCGGAGCGCAGAAAACCTTCCTTGTCGGCATCGAGAATGGCGACGAAGCCGCATTCGGGAATGTCGAGACCTTCGCGCAACAGGTTGATACCGACCAGCACGTCGAAGGCGCCGAGGCGCAGGTCGCGCAGGATCTCGATACGCTCCAGCGTGTCGATGTCGGAGTGCATGTAGCGCACGCGAATGCCTTGCTCATGCAGATATTCGGTCAAATCCTCGGCCATGCGTTTGGTCAGCACGGTGACCAGCGTGCGGTAGCCGGCCTTGGTGGTCTCGCGGATTTCGCCGACAACGTCGTCGACCTGGCTCTTGGCCGGGCGCACTTCGACCGGCGGGTCGATCAGGCCGGTCGGGCGGATGACCTGCTCGGCGAAAACACCGCCGGACTGCTCCATCTCCCAGCCGCCGGGCGTTGCCGAAACCGCGACGGACAGCGGGCGCATGGCGTCCCACTCCTCGAAGCGCAGCGGCCGGTTGTCCATGCAGGACGGCAGGCGGAACCCGTACTCGGCCAGCGTCGCCTTGCGGCGAAAGTCGCCGCGATACATGCCGCCGATCTGCGGTACGGTGACGTGGCTTTCGTCGACAAAGACCAACGCATTGTCGGGGATGTATTCGAACAAGGTCGGCGGCGGATCGCCCGGCTGGCGGCCGGTCAGATAGCGCGAGTAATTCTCGATGCCGGCGCAGGAGCCGGTCGCCTCAAGCATCTCCAGGTCAAAGCGGGTGCGCTGCTCCAGCCGCTGCGCCTCCAGCAACCGACCGGCCCGTTCGAGTTCGACCAGCCTATGCTTGAGTTCTTCCTTGATCGACTTGATGGCCTGGTTCAAGGTCGGGCGCGGCGTCACATAGTGCGAATTGGCGTAGATCTTGACGCTCTTCAGCTCGCCGGTCTTTTGGCCCGTCAGCGGATCGAATTCGGTGATCGCCTCGATCTCGTCGCCGAACAACGAGATGCGCCAGGCACGGTCCTCGAGGTGAGCCGGGAAGATCTCGATCGTGTCGCCGCGCACCCGGAACGAGCCGCGGACGAAGTTTATGTCCTGGCGCTTGTATTGCTGGGCGACGAGGTCGGCGAGCAACGCGCGCTGGTCTAGGCGGTCGCCGATCTGCATCTGGAAGGTCATCGCCGTATAGGTCTCGACCGAGCCGATACCGTAGATGCAGGAGACCGAGGCGACGATGATGACGTCGTCACGCTCGAGCAGCGAGCGCGTCGCCGAGTGGCGCATGCGATCGATTTGCTCGTTGATCGAGGATTCCTTCTCGATGTAGGTGTCGGTCCGGGGCACATAGGCCTCAGGCTGGTAATAGTCGTAGTAGCTGACAAAATACTCGACGGCGTTTTCCGGGAAGAATTTCTTGAACTCGGAATAGAGCTGCGCGGCAAGCGTCTTGTTGGGGGCCAGGATCAGAGCAGGGCGCTGCGTCTCCTCGATCACCTTGGCCATGGTGAAAGTCTTGCCGGAGCCGGTGACGCCGAGCAAAACCTGGGTGCGGTCGTTGCTGTTGACGCCCTCGACCAGATCCTTGATCGCCGTCGGCTGGTCGCCGGCCGGCTCGAAATCCGAGACCATCTTGATGGCGATGCCGCCTTCGGATTTCTCCGGTCGGGCAGGGCGGTGCGGCGTCCACAGCACGCCGTCCTTGTGCAGCGGATTGCCGGATTCGATCAGCGCCGACAGCGCCGCGACGGTGGCGGTGACGCCGCCCGAAGCCATGGTCTCGGCCTCTTCCAGTGAGACATCGAGGCCGGCGACAGGATTGAGACCGGCCGCGGTGCGCTCCCGCGCCGAAGCCGCGCCGCCCATCGACGTGCCGCGTGCCGTACGGCCGGGGGAAGACGAGCGCTCGGGGATCTTTTTCGCCGGCTTCGCTAATTTGCCGCCGACTTTGCCGGAAACGCGCCCTTCCTTCTCGGCTTCCTGCTCGATCTGCTCGGCCCAGTCGGCGATCGAGCCGGTTAGCGGCGCGCCGGTGAACTCGGCCTGCGGCGCTTCGGCAAAGCCGTGCAGTGGCTCCGAGGCATCGAGGAAATCGGTCAGCGGGCTGCGCCGCTTGGGCGGCGAAGCGCGATCGTCATTCGCCGGCGGCGGCGTTTTCTTGTCAGAGAGTCTGGCCATGGCCCGAATATGGGAGGTATCGGCCAAAATGGAAAGAGCGGAGTGGTGAGGGGTGCTGCGCGCAATTTGGCTGCTGACAGCAGGGTGTCAGGAACACCCTCCAAGCTTCCCGCTCAATTAAACCACAACGCGAACGTCAGAAACCCGGCGCCGCCGAATTGGCGCTGGATCTGGTCGAACTCCTCGCTGGTGAGAATCTTCCCGCGCTCGAGATAGGGCGCGATGGCCGGGCCGGTGATCGACAGCACCAGGTCGAAGGGCTTCGGCTCGTCGAAGAAGCGCTTCATGTTGATGCCCTTGTCGGCGATGCGGAAATGCGGCAGCAAGGTGCGGCCTTCCAGAAGATCCTCGGCCATGGCCAAGGCGGCGAGCCAGGCCTGCACCTGCTGCTCGCCGACGTCGAGGCCGGTGAGCGGGCTGGCGCCTTTTTGCTGCGGCCCGGGCAGCCATTCACGGTCATTGTCGGTTTCGGCGCGGATGGCTTTCCAGTCCTCGCGCGACAGCCGGATCATTTCCATGAGATGGCGGCGCGCGGATTGCCGGCGCTCCGGCTCGACCACTTGCCAGTTGACGAGATGGACCAGCGAGATGAAATCGGCGATGCGCCATTCGGACGACAACATGCCGCCGCTCATGCCGCCGTCCGGCGGAACGAGCGTGTCCTGCAGCGGCAGGTTGGCGCGCGGGAACAGCATATGGAACGAACCGTCGAAGGTGTTGCTGAAGTCATGCGCCAGCCAGAAATCGGCCTGCGCCATCAGGAATTCGGAATAGCCCTGTAGCCAGTAGCCGTCGGCGCGGTCGAAGCGGAAGGTGAGGGCGGGTGCGGCCGCGTCTGGCGCACCGCCGCCGCGTGACAGAGACGCCATGACCGCGGCGGCACTTTCGTCCGGCGCGATCTGGCCGTCCTCGTTGAGGTCGATGCCGAGACGGGTCAGGTCGATGACCATGCCGATGTCGGCGTCGGCGGGTACCGAGCCCAGCGTGGCTGCGGATTTCTCCAACCGGTCGCGGAAGGCGACGAGAATGGCGCGGAATTGTTCGTAGGTCAGCGGCTCGGGATCGGCATTGTCCGGCACCGGCAGCCGCATCAGCGGCAGCATGAACGATTGCGGGCTTTCGAAACCGTGGCGGTACAGACCGCCGGCCAGGATCTCCAGCGCGGTGAAGAATTCACCGGCGCCGGTGGCATAGGCCGATGCAGGATCGCCGGGCGCGGCGGCTTCCAGCGCGGCTAGCGCGCTGTCGCGCTCGGCCACGGTTTTTGCCTCGAACAGGGCCGCCGGTTCGGGAGCCGCGGCTCCGGCCGCGGACAGCGGCAGGAGAAGAACGATGGCGCCTGCCATCAGCCTGGAAAAACGCTTCATCGTGATCGCCCCTTTTGTCGCTCCGCAGTGGATCATACACGCATTTGGTTCGCGCGCCTGTAGCCCTGTGGTTCACCGATAACAGTCGAAGCTTCAATCAATCCGGCGGACGGTTTACACAGGGCAAACGATTGGGCGTCGCGTGTCGAATTATCCGCTTTCCTACAAACTGTCCTGGCTGCCCCGTTTCCTCCGGCCTTCGCTCGGCGGCGCGGCTCGCGGCTTCGCTCCGATGGCGGCAACCCTGCTCGAACCGGCGCCGGCGCGGACGGCACGGCTGGCTTTCGTCGGCGACATCTCGGCGGTGGCCAATCGCAGCGCGCCGGAATGCGATCCGGCGATCGCGGCGCTGCTCGCCTCGGCCGATCTGGTAGTCGGCAATTGCGAAAGCCCGGTGGTGGAACGGCCGAGCGCTGTTTGGGGCACAAGGCTTGGCACGCACCATGCGATGAGCGAGCGGTTTCTTGCCGAGGCGCTGGCCGCCGCCGGCATTTCGCCGGAAAGACTGGTGCTGTCGCTGGCCAACAACCATGTGCTCGACCAGGGCATTGCCGGCTTCGACGAGACCGTTGCCGCGCTGGCGCGGCTCGGCATCCGTACTGTCGGTGCTGGGGTTCCAGTCGAGCGGTTTGCCGTCGGGGCGCTGACCATCGGCCTTGCCGCCTTTACCTTGTGGCGCAATGCCGATGCGGTCCAGTTCGCGGGCCGTGTCTCGATGGCAAGCGATCCGGGACAATGGCCACGCGATACAGTTGAGAGTGTCGACCTCCTCTGCGCGGTACCGCATTGGGATTGGGAATTCCGGCATTTTCCACGTGCGAAGACGCGGGCACTGGCGCGGCTTCTGGCCGAACATGGCGTCGGCCTGGTCGCCGGACATCATGCCCATGTCGTGCAGCCGATCGAGCGGCTCGGCAAGACGCTCGTCGCCTATGGGCTCGGCGATTTCTTCGGCACCGCCTTCGCGCGCCAGCCATGGCCGGGCCGTATCGGCGCCATTCTCGTCGTCGACATCAGCGCCGATCCCGGCACGCGCGGGGCCATCGCCGCCTACCGGCTGCATGCCTTCATGCGGCTGCGCACCGGCGATCATGAGCGGCTGGTGCCGGTTGAAGCGCTGGCGGGAAAATCGAGGCAAAGGGTTCTGGCCCGCCTTGATGCGATCTTCGCCGCGCGCTGACGGCTGCGCTGACGCGGTCCACAAAACCGGCTATCATGCGCTACGCGGGCAGGCTTGTGGCGGCGGGTGGGCGATGGAAACAGCGGATTTCATGCCGAGCGAAGCGGTGATCGCCGGCATCAGGAAGAACATCGAGGTCTACGAGGCCGAAAGAGCTTCGGCCCATCGCCAGACGCGCTGGCGGGTGCCGATGTTCATCGGACTGCTGCTGGTGTTCGTGGCGCTTGTGGCCTGGCTTTTCAACGAGGTTGCCGACCCGAACGAGCAGTGGTTCTCGACCCCGCATGTGTTCCTCTATATCGGCGGCTTCCTGGCGGCGATCCTGCTCTATTTCAAGGCGATCAAGCCGGCGGGCAAATTGCGGCAGTCGTTCCGCAGCACTCTGCTGCCGATCGTCTTCGGCTTCATCGAGAACATGCAATACCGGCACAACGTCAAGCCGAATTCGTTCGACCGGTTGCCGCGCGAGACGGTTGGCCCGTTCAACCGGCAGTCTTTCGACGATGTTTTTTCCGGCCGCTATGAAGGGTTTCCGTTCGAGCTTTACGAAGCAGATCTCCGGGAAGGGACGGGCAAGAGCACGACGGCAGTGTTCAAGGGCGTCATCGTCGCCTTCGAGACGATCGTGCCGTTCCCCGGCACATTGGTCGCCGCGCGCCGGACCAACAAGGTCGTCGGCTTCTTCCGCGGCATCTTCGGCAGCAAGATGCAGGAATTGTCCAGCGGCGTGCCGGAGCTCGATGCCGCCTACGAGTTCCGCACCGACAATATCGAGGCGGCGCGGCCGCTGGTGACCGGCCGGCTGGCGCAGGCGCTGCAATGGCTCGGCGAAACCCGGCCGAACGATCCGGCACGCGTTGCGCTCAGCGGCAGTGACGGTTTCCTGCTGCTGCCGCAGGAAAGGAATTTCTTCGAGCTGCCGGATATCTCCACGCGTCTCGACTACACCAAACACGTCGCGCCGATGATCGCCGACATGGGCGCGATCCTGGCGACCGCGGCACTGGTACGAAAGATCGGCGTGAAGGATGTAGAAGCCGGTTGAACTGGAATTCAGCCGTCAACAATCGAAGCCATAGTTCTGGCGATAATAGTCGGCGTCATCCTTCGACATCTTTTTGAAGAGAACGCAGACAGTGAAACTTCCCACCTGGCGTCCGTTCTTCATATAACCCCAGTCGGAAATATCGTCCCGGCTGAATTCGATCTCCTGGCCTGCCACGACGTTGTGAACGGTCTGCGGCTCGTTGTCCAAGGTTCCCGCAAATCCGGCCGCCGTACGGTGGAAGGGAATGACCCAGAAATGTTCCGTGGCGTCCCCGTCCCTGACCATGACTTTCAATTGGAAGTCGGCGGTTCCGGATGGAGGCGCGTCGGCCAATGCCAGGAAGTCGTCGAGACCGGCACGCGCCTGCTCGATAGCGGCCGCCATCTCCGGATCGCCGCCAGCTACGCTGACGACCTTGTCGTCGCCTTGACCAGGAGTCTGCGCGTCCGCTGATGCCGGAGCAAACGCGAGCAACAGGGCAAGCGCGGTACGGGCTGCAAGCTTCATGGTGAGACCGCTTTCGACATTTCCGCCAGACAAACCGGATCATCATTCGCCGAACGTCTGATTGGCAACTGGTTTTTGTCTCCATCAGGCGCTATTCCTGGGACAGTGGGTGGGGCTATGATCGAGGAACGCAAGGGGTTTCGCCTGTCGCGGCGGTTGCTGCTTGGTGCGGCGGTGGTCGGCGGCGCGATGGTCTGGGGCGGGACGACCGTGGCGAGGCTGGCCCGCGGCCCGTCGGCGCAGAAGAATTCCGGGCGCATTGCCGACATTGACGGCATCGACCTGGCGCTGAAGCCGCTCGAGAACGCGCCAGCCTACGATCCGTTGCTGCCATGGCTGGCCAAGGGCGGCGACATCAACGATGCCAGCGGCCTTTCGATGACGCCGGTCTACGGCGTTATCGAAGTCAGCGAGGAAGACCACATTGCGAGCGCGCTGGCCTTTGCCCGCACCAACGGCCTGAAGGTCTCGGTCGCGGCGGTGCGCCACTCGATGGGCGGCCACGCTTTCGATGACAATGCGCTGGTCCTCGACATGCGCAAATTCAACAAGGTCCGCGTCGATGCGGCGGCGAAGACGATGACCTTGCAGCCGGGCGCGCGCTGGCACGACATCCAGGATCTTTTGCACCCGCGCTTTGCGGTGAAGGCGATGCAGTCGACCGACATCTTTTCGGTGGGCGGCTCGCTTTCGGTCAACGCGCATGGCATGGACCACCAGGCCGGCTCGGTCGCCGGCTCGATCCGTTCGATGCGGGTGATGCTGGCCGACGGTTCGGTGACAACCTGCTCACCGGCCGAAAACACCGAACTGTTCCGCCACGTCGTCGGCGGCTACGGCCTGTTCGGCGTGGTGCTGGAGGCGACACTCGACATCGTCGACAACGCCGTCTACCGCACCTCGCGCGAGATCATCAAATCGGACGATTTCCCGACGTTCTTCGCCGAGGCGCTGGAGCCAAACAGGGCGATTGGTCTGTTTTATGGGCATCTGTCGACTGCGCCGGGCAATTTCCTCGAGGATATGATCGTCTATCGCTATGACAAGGTCGCCGACCAGCCGCCGGCCGACCAGCCGGCAATCGGTGAACCGGGCTCGGTTGGGCTCAAGCGGGTGATCATCAACCTGGCGAAATGGGGCAGCCTGTTCCAGGAGCTGAAATGGTTCACCGAAAAGACGCTGGAGCCGCAATTCGAGAGCTGCACGGTGGCGCGGACGACGGCAATGGCCGAGGGCGAGGCCTGCCTGGTCACGCGCAACAACCCGATGCACGATTCAGTGCCCTATCTGTTCAACGACCTGCTCGACGAGACCGACATACTGCACGAATATTTCATCCCGCGGGCGGCCTATAACCCGTTCATCGCGGAAGCGCGCGAGATCCTGCGCAACCAGAGCCTGCCGGTGCTCAACGCGTCGGTACGCATCGTCCACAAGGAGGATGTGGCGCTGAATTATGCGCCGGAGCCGGCCTATTCGCTGGTGCTCTACATCAATCAGCCGACCGACGCCGACGGCAATGCCAGGATGCGGGCACTGACAAGGGCGCTGATCGACGTGACGATCAAGCATGGCGGGCGTTTTTTCCTGCCCTACCAACTCCACTACACGGGCAAGGAGCTGCTTGCCTCCTATCCGGAACTGCCGTCCTTCCTGGCGAAGAAGCGGCAATACGATCCGGGGGAGCTGTTTTCCTCGACTTTTTACCGCGCCATCAAGGCACTGATCGGCACGGCCTGAAGTGCCGGTTACAGACCGTCAGGCAGCTTCGCCGCCAGCCAGTTCGCCGAGCGCCTGGCGATGCCGATCGTTGCCGATGCGGCGCGGCCGAGATCGGTCTTGACCACGGCGTACCCGGTCTTCGTGCGGTAGAGCAGGGCGCTGCCGCCATCGACCGCCGCTTCGTAGGCGACCGGCCGGACGGCTTCTGTTTCCGTCGCCGTCGCCTGCGTTCCGACCGCTGCACTGGGCCGATGGCTCAGTTCTGCTGGCAGCGGCTCTGTCGCGGCCGTACTGGCCGTCGTCAATTCGGGCTCCGAAGTGGTCGCCGCGAGCTGCGATGACGAAGACGAGTTCTGTGTCCGGCAGATGCCCGAGACCAGCGGATAATCGAAATTGCGCTCGTGCAGCATCTGGCTTTTCATCGCCGCTTCGCATTCGGCAATGGTCGACCATTTGGCGGGCGTCTCGCCGATATATTCGCAAAGCCTGGCGTCGCAGTCGCAGCCGACGATGGTCATGGCGACAAGGGCGGTCTTGATCACGGTCTTGTCCCTCCGAATTGCCTGGCGCATGTGCGCAAGATCAAAGTGCTACGGCGTCATCAATCGTTGCGGAACAAGGCGGGATTTGGCCGCGATTGTGGAATGAGCGTGGCGGAGCATCACGCCACGTCTTGCCGAGGCTGGCTGTGACCGAAAGGCCTCAGTAATCGTAGACGTGCTCGAGCCTGGCGCCCGCCGTCATCAGCGCCGGCAGCACGAGGTGCAGCTTGCGCACGGCGACGGTCAGGCCGGTGCGGCGCGTCGAAGGCTCCGCCGGAAGCGGGTAGCTGAACAAGGTGCGTGCGCCTTGGGGAACATTGATCTCGTCATTGGAAAGCATGGTGACCATGATCTCGTCATTGCCGCCGATCTCGACGAAGGAGACGCCCTTGCCGATCAGGCGCGGGATCATGTCGGTGAACACCTGATAGCGCCTGGTGACGAAGACCGTGCCGTCGGCGCCGAGATCGCGCTCCAGCAAGGTGTCGGGCTCGTTGCGGGTCACCTCGCTGACCGGACCCTTGGCCCAGACGTGGATGTCGAGCAAGGCCGGGTCGGTGGTGGCGGCGAGCGCCGACTTGATCAGATCGGCGTAACCCTGCTTGATGGTGTAGGCGAGGCCGAAGGCGAGCTTGCGTTCGCTGGTGCGGACGGCGCTGTCGTCCGCTGCCGGCTGGACGGCAAACAGGCCGGCACGCTTTTCGGCATAGGGAAACTGGTACCACGGCACCTGGTCGAGAAAACCGGCATACTCCGCCGCCACCTCGGCCTGGTAGATGTCGACGGCGGTGCGCTTGCCGGCCGTCGCTTCGGTAATGCGGCCGACCGTATTTTCATAGGCCCACTGGATGGCGTGCTCGATCGTGTGGCTGGTGCCGATGATCACCAGCATCTGGTGGTTGTCGAGGTTGAACTTGTAGGCGGAGCTGGCGCGGACCACCATCGCATAGTCCTGCCAGAAGCGGCCGATATAGGAGAGATAGGGAAAACCGCTCGGCTGGTTCTTGTCGACGAAGCCGGCATATTCGCGGGCGGCGTAGACGATGGCCCATTCCGGATAGGTCAGAAAGGTCGATTCCTCCGGCCGCTGGTAGCCGGGGATCTCGGCACGTACCTTGTCGGCCAGCGCCTTTGGCGGGGCACCCTCGGCGATCCCCGGCAATGGTGTTGTGTCCAGCGACGGCGTTGTGAGAAAGCCGTAGGCCAGCCCGGCGATCGGGATCAACACGACAATGACGACAAGCCAGAGGATCGCCTTGATGATGCGCTTCAGCCAGCGGAACAGGAACATGGCCGGTCAGGCCGTGGCGAAATGGTCGTACACGCGTTTCGACAGCCAGAACCCGACATAGACGGCGAAGCCGCCGATGACGATGTGCGGCAGGTTGGCGAAAAAGCGGGCCGGGAATTCGATGTCGTTCAAGGAGCGGAAGCCGTTGATGAAAATGCCGCCATCGAGGCAGCCGGAACCGGTGACCAGGCCGAGCACGCCGTCGAACAGATAGACCGAGCCGAACAGCTTGAAATAGAACACCGCCTGGCGGTGCGAGATGAAGGCGGCGGCCAGCGCCCAGACGCCGGAGAAGGCGTGCAGCAAATCGTCATACCATTGCAGCGAGAACAGGCCGAACAGATTGCCGCCGGCATCGTTGAAGGCCGGCACATAGCCGATCGCAACAACACCGAAGAACAGGAAAGCATAGGCAACAGCAAGCTTCTGGATGAGCGTCATGAAGTATCCCCCTGCCGTCAGCCTTCTCAAACGGCCCCCGACGGCTAATGGATAGTAGCTGATTTTGGCGCAGGGTGAAGCGTCGCCGGCAAAATCGTCAGGCGGAGCCACAAAGACAGTCGGCGCCGGGATTTCTCCCAGCGCCTCCCTGTCAGATCAGGACACGGTCGCGGCGGCAACTCCCGAAAGATGTCGCGCCATGCCGGCCTTGATTTTGACGGTCCTGCCAGTCGCCACCCGAGGGCAGCGTCCGTTCCGGACCACGCCGGTCTCCACTCTTGCGAGCTTTGCCCAGCGCGCCATCGAAGGTTTTTGCCGTCCTTCATGGCAGCATCGGTCCGCCGTTGGCGTTCGCACGCTTTCCGCGGCCCCGTAGGTCTCGGCTTCCATCCCTCCAACAAGCAAGCCTGTTCTCGTTCAGGGCCGTACGGGCCTCAGGAAATCCGCCGTTCCGCTTTGCCTTTCGGCGTGGCGATCGGTAGCCGCCTGAGATGGGTTTAATGTACGCCGGATAAGCGTTTGGCGAAACTGCCGCGCGCCTGTGGATAGCGGGATTATCGGGGACTAAGGCGCGTATTCGCAGAGGGGTTCGTGGGCAGTTGATTGGCGGTGCCCGCCTGCCAGGCCGTCAATGCAGGGTGTCAGCCATGTGCCTGAGCTTATCGGGGTTGCGCACGACATAGATGGCGACGACGCGGCCATCCTCAATCTCCAGCGCAGTCGTTTGGAGAATGTCGCCTCGCTCGATGGTGATGAACCCCGGCAGGCCGTTGATAAAGCCATAGCGCAGCAGGCGAGATCGGCTCACCGCATAGACAGACGCGAACGTCGCGTACTGGCGCATGACATCATCGAGCCCAATGGCCGGCGCCTTTCGCGCCGGTGCCTTGCCGCCACCATCGGCGTAGAGCGTGACGTCCGCCGCGAGCAGTGCGCGCAGGCTGTCCAGCTTGCCGTCCCGGGACGCGGCGAAGAAGGCTTCGGCGATCTCCAGGCCCTGTTCCCGCGGCACGGGATAGCGAGGGCGGTCGGCGCGGACGTGGGCTCTCGCCCGGCTGGCGAGCTGGCGACAGGTGGCGGGCTCGCGGCCGATCGTGGCCGCGACCTCGGCGAAGTCGAGGCCGAACACGTCATGAAGCAGGAAGGCAGCGCGCTCCAGCGGCGACAGGCGCTCCAGCGCCATCAGCAAGGGCAAGGTTACGTCATCGGTCTCGTCCTCAGCCGATTCCATAACCGGCTCAGGCAGCCACGGGCCGACATAGGTCTCGCGCCGACGCCGCACCGACTTGAGCCGGTCCAGGCACAAACGCGTGACGACCCGGCGCAGAAAAGCTTCCGGTTCGCGCACCGCGTTTCGGTCGACATCGAGCCAGCGCAAGAAAGCGTCCTGGAGAACGTCCTCCGCGTCCGCGATCGAGCCCAGCATTCCATATGCAACGCGGACAAGGGTCGGACGTAGGGGATCGAAGACGACAGCGGCGTCCTGGCCCGATGCGGGTGCCATCAGGCGGCCTGCCGTTCCTCAGCCGCGTGGACGGAACGAAAGCCGATCCTGATCCGGTTCCAGGCGTTGACTTGCGCGATCAGCAAGGTGAGCCTCACCTGCTCGTCCTCGGTAAAATGCTGGCGCAGCGCCTGGTAGGCATCCTCAGGCGCACGGGTCTCCGACACCAGCGTCAGCGCCTCGGTCCAGCCCAGCGCGGCTCGCTCGCGGTCGGAATATAGCGCGGACTCGCGCCAGGCGCTGAGAAGATGGAGCCGGTCCTCGGTCTCTCCGTACTTGCGGGCATCTTCAACGTGATGGTGGATGCAGAAGGCGCATCCGTTGATCTGTGATGCCCGCGTCATGACAAGTTCCCTCAACAAGGGCTCGAGACCGCTGGTCTGAATTGTTTTTCCCAGCTCGATCCA
This sequence comes from Mesorhizobium sp. M1217, assembly GCF_040318275.1. Lineage (NCBI taxonomy): Bacteria > Pseudomonadati > Pseudomonadota > Alphaproteobacteria > Hyphomicrobiales > Phyllobacteriaceae > Mesorhizobium > Mesorhizobium sp. M1217. The sequence continues at coordinate 371,404 of NZ_JAMYMA010000003.1, forward strand.
CGGCCGCATTGCCGCGGGGCTGGCGGTAAAGGGGTTTAGCCTGGGTGCCATCGTGATCTCCTTTCAAGGGTTTCCGGAGACATGACGAGTTGGATTTGCCGAATGTGACATGGGCCGGACTCTTTTTCAGCCAAGTCTCAGCCGAAATCGCTTTTCATGCTCGATCGCATTGTCAGACATTCGATCTTGCCCCGCGGGCCGGCGCGGGCTTCAATGCCGGCAAATGAGTGGAAGGCGTGTTCGATGGCCTTGGGGAGGCAGGCTTGAAGGTCGCGGTGGTTCTCAATCCGATCGCCGGCGGCGGCAGGCTCAAGCGGCATTGGCCCGAGGTTGCGGCTTCGCTGAAAAGACATTTCGGCGATTTCGAGCTGCGTGAAACGCAGGCCGAGGGCGATGCCGAACGGCTGGCGCTCGACCTTGCCGCCATCGGCTTCGAGCTGGTGATCGCGGCCGGCGGCGACGGCACCGCCAGCGAGGTCGCCGACGGGCTGCTGAAGGCTTTCCGGGAAAGCGGCCGGACGGCCGAACTCGGGCTGCTGCCTTGCGGCACCGGCATCGACTTCGCCCGCGGGCTCGGCCTGTCGGACAATGTCGACCTGACACTGAAGCGGATTGCCGAGGCCAAGGGGCGCAAGGTCGATGCCGGGTGCATCAGCTATGTCGACGACCATGGCGCGCTGGCCAGCCGCCATTTCATCAACATCGCCAGCCTCGGGCTTTCCGGCGCCGCCGACCGCGCGGTCAATGCCGACAAGCGCAAGGGCAAGGTTTCGGCCAAGGCGTTGTTCTATTGGCGCACGGTCTGGGAGTTCCTCCGCTACCGCTTCCAGGAGGTTGCGATCACTGTCGACGACGGTGCCCCGGTCGAGGCGCGCATGGCGCTGGTGGCGGTGGCAAACGGAAAATTCTTTGGCGGCGGCATGATGATCGCGCCCGACGCCGAGCTTAACGACGGCGAGTTCGACATCGTTATCCTGCGCGCCGCCGGCAAGCTGAAGCTGATCTGGGACATCCGCCTGCTCTATGGCGGGCGGCACCGCAACCATCCGGCGATCACCATCCTGCGCGGCAAGAAAGTGGTTGTCGAGCCGCTCGGCGATGTGCAAAAGAACGCCGCGCTGATCGACATAGACGGCGAATCGCCGGGTCGCATACCGGCGACCTTCGAGATCCTGCCCGGCGCATTGACGCTGAGATATTGAATCAAGCCGTTGAGGGATTGATTCAAGTTGTTTCGGCGGTGATTCCGATCCTAGGTCCAACACGTTGAAATCGCGTGACATTGTTGGTAGGTCCCGCTGGACAACTCACGGCATCAACGGTGTCTGCATCATCTGCAAATGCAGGTCCTTGCCGGTCCAGGGATGCGCCTCGCAGACGGCCTCATCGAGTTCGACGCCGAGGCCCGGCTCCTTAGACGGGATGACGTTGCCGTCCTGCCATTCGATTTTCTTCTTGAGCAGCTTCTCGTGAAAACCGTCCCACTGCTTCAGCGATTCCAGAATGAGGAAGTTGGGCAGCGTCACCGCGAGCTGGATATTGGCGGCGCCGACGATCGGTCCGCAATAGCAGTGCGGCGCGACCTGGATGTGATAGGCCTCGGCCATGGCGGCGATCTTCTTGGTTTCGAGAATGCCGCCGGAGCGCCCAAGGTCGGGCTGAAGAATGGTCGCCGCACGGTTCTCGATGACGCGGGCAAATTCGAACTTGGTGGTCAGCCGCTCGCCGGTGGCAATCGGGATAGACGTGCCGCGCGCCACCTGAGCCATGACCTCGGGCATGTCGGGCGGCACCGGCTCCTCGAACCACAGCGGATCGTAGGGTTCGATGGCGCGGGCGAGGCGCAGCGCACCCGAAGCTGTGAACTGGCCGTGGGTGCCGAACAGGATATCGGCGCGCGTGCCGACCGCCTCGCGGATCGCCTTGACCATGCGGGCGGAGAGGTCGATGTCGACGAGGCGCGGCTGGTGGCCGTCAAAGGCGGTGTAGGGGCCGGCCGGGTCGAGCTTGACCGCATCAAAACCCTGCTCGACATATTCGAGCGCGCAGGCGGCGGCCAGATCGGGGTCGTTGTAGACGTTCTTGCCGCGCGCATCCTCCGAATGGACGCTGCCGGTGTGCGGGTAGAGGTAGGTATAGGAACGCAGCGTTTCGTGAACCTGGCCGCCGAGCAGCTTGTAGACCGGCTTGCCGGCCTCCTTGCCGATAATGTCCCAGCAGGCGATTTCGAGCGCCGAGAAACAGCCCATGCCGGACACGTCGGGGCGCTGGGTGAAGCCGGACGAATAGGCGCGGCGGAAGAAGCTTTCGACGTCGTGCGGATCGCGGCCGACGAGATAGCGCTCGGCCATGTCCTCGACCATTTTGGCGGTGATATGGGCCGAGAAGGTGGCGTTGTAGGCCTCGCCATAGCCGACGACGCCGCCGTCGGTGGTGAGCTTGACGAAGATGAAATACTTGCCGCCGATGCCGGGCGGCGGATTGCCGACAACCCAGGTCTTGACGTCGGTGATCTTCATTTTTGATCCTCCAGAACCAGTTCGGCGCCCTTCCATCCGGTCATGATCGCGGCAGCGTTGGTGTTGCCGGTGATGTTGTCTGGAAAGATCGAGGCATCGATGACGCGCAGGGCTTCCAGGCCATGCACCTTCAGGCGCGGATCGACGACGGCGCGCGCCGGGTCCGGCCCCATGCGGCAGGTCGAGACCGGGTGATAGACGGTGCCCGAGCGCTCCCTGAAATCCTGAATGAGATCTGCATCGGAGGCGATCGACGGACCCGGCAAAACCTCCTCCTCGATGATCTCGGCCATCGCCGGCATCGAGGCGATCTTCCTGACGAATTTCACCGCCGCCAGCATTTCGGCGACGTCCGCATCGGTCGAAAACGCGTTGGCGACGATCTTCGGGTAATCGCGCGGATTGGCGGAGCGGATCATGATTTCGCCGCGGCTCGACGGCCGGCAGTTGGACAGGCCGATGGAAAAACCCGGCCACGGATCTGGCGTCAGGATCGGTCGCTCGCCGCTCTTCGGAATGACGGTCGAGAAGGCCTGGAAATAGAGCTGCATGTTGGGCCGTGCCGCGGCCGGATCTGTGCGGAAGAAGCCGCCGGCATTGTTCATCGACAGCGACAACGGGCCCGAGCGCAGCAGGATATATTGCATGCCGACCAGCAGCTTGCCCCACCACGGGCGCAGGATCTGGTTGAGCGTCGGCAGCCTGCCCTTGAAGGTGTAGTTGATGCCGACATGGTCCTGCAGGTTTGCTCCGACATTCTCGTTGGCGCAAATGACGGGAATGCCGAGCGCACCAAGCAACGCCGATGGGCCGATGCCTGAAAGCTGCAGCAATTGGGGCGAATTGACCGAACCGCCCGACAGGATGATCTCGCGGCCGGAGCGGGCGGTTTTCGTCTCTCCATTTTGGAGATACTCGACACCGACGGCGCGCTTGCCTTCGAACAGGATTTTTGTCGCCAGCGCATTGATCTCGACGCGGACATTTTTGCGCTTCATCGCCGGGCGCAGGAAGGCGCGCGCCGCCGACATGCGGCGGCCGTTCCTGGTGGTGATCTGATAGACGCCGACGCCTTCCTGCGTGGCGCCGTTGAAATCCGGGTTGAGCGGCAGGCCGGCCTGGCTGGCGGCGGCGAGATAGCGCTTGGTGAGCGGATGGACGGAGGTCGAGCAGTCGGTGACATGTAGCGGCCCGCCGACGCCGCGCCATTGGTCGGCGCCGGCCTGGTTGTCCTCCAGCGCCTTGAAAGCGGGCAGCAGGTCGTCGAAGCCCCAGCCGGGGTTGCCGGCATCCCGCCAGGCGTCGAAATCCTCGCGCGCGCCCCTGATCCAGACCATGGCGTTGATCGAGCTCGAGCCGCCGAGCAGCTTGCCGCGCGGCCAGTGGTCGACATTGCCGGCGAGGCCGGGGTCAGGCTCGGCCTTGTAGTTCCAGTTGACCGCCGGGTCGAAGAAGGTCTTGCCATAGCCGAGCGGCATCTGGACGTAGAAGCGGAGGTCGCTGCCGCCGGCCTCAAGCACCAGCACCGAGAAGCGGCCGGAAGCCGACAACCTTTCGGCCAGGACCGAGCCGGCCGAACCGGAACCGACGATGATGAAGTCATAGGTCTGCATGGTGGCTGCGGCTGGCTCCGGAATTCGGCTCTAACCTAGGCTTCGGCGCGACGCGGCGTCGCCGGGTCTTCCGGCATCCGATGTGAAAAAAGCGACTGGCAACTTCGTTTGAATTTCGACTTTCAGCGCCAAGAAGATTGATGAAGACCTAACTTGCCCACGCATCGAGTTGATTGAGGACAGCAATCGCTGGATAGGATTTTCGGTTGGGATAAGCATGCCTATAATAGGCATTCCAATAGCTTGTGGCCCTGGTGCGCATCGTACGCATTATGTTTCGGTTCTGTCGGACAAAACTGGCATAGGCTGATGCGTCCAGATCAGGTACTGCCGCGTAGATATCTTCGGCGATTTCGACGACATATTCGCCCAACAGCAGAACGACGAAGGCGATGCTCCAACTTTCGTTCAGCGAAAGGATCACCCTGGCTGATTTCTGCCGCAAAAAGCCATCTGTCGATCGTGTCAGCAGGCAATGCGACGGAAACGAAAAGCCAAGGTGATGCTCTCGCACGCTTGGCAGAAAATGTAACCGATAAGGAATATAGATGCCCGCTCCATCAGAAATGAGATGCCGGGACGTCGTTCGGTAAGTGTCGTCGACAAAGGGCGTCAGCTCCTCCTCTGCCATGGTGGTCAACATGCTGAATGGGAAAGCCCACTTCGCAACGCCTGAGAACGGCTTTCGTCGTGTGAACCAATCCACGTTGTGCCCCTGACCAAAGTTGAAACATCTGTATACCGGGATCACGTCGGCTGCGCGATGGCACTGCGACCGCGTCGACCCATTGCCGAATTTCAAGCCCCGCCATCTGAACTCAGGACGTTGGCCACGCCTTCGCCTGTGCTTTGTCGGCAAGCCCGTCCGAGCATCACTGGCGATGATCGGCAATCTGCTTGAAATCATAGCGCATGATCGGGCGGGCCGGCGTCCTGCGGGCAACGACCTTGAACCCGGCGCGCGCGAAGGTGGAGGCATATCCGCTGCCGGAAGCGCTCGGCGAAACGTCGGCGTCAAAAGGATAGGCTTCGAGCGCAGGCGCATTTGCGCGCCTTGCGACTTCCAGCGCCTCTGCAATCAGCTGGAATGTTACGCCCCGCCTGCGGTATCGTTTTCGCACGTAGAGGCAGGACAGGGACCAGACCGGCCTGTCATCCACGCGCTTGAGCTGCCATAGCCGATCGAGCCAGGGCAGGGCATCCCGCGGCGTCACCTGGCACCAGCCGACAGCCATATCGCCGTCGAAAGCAAGCAAACCCGGAGGCGGACCATGCTGGACGGCTTGCCGGAACGCCGCCTTGTTTTCCTCGCCAGGTCGCTTTCGATAAGAACGACCGATCCGCCCGTACATACACCAACAACGACTGCAGACGGCGCTCTCACCGAACAGGTCCTCGAGCGCCGGCCACAGATCGGGCGTCAGTGGGCGAAAGCCAAGTTCCATGTCAGCCGTCATCCGCTATCGATGTTACCAGTCTAGCCTGCACTGCGCGCTAGCGCATCATAGGTTGCGGTCCATGCGGGTGATGTTCGAAACGGGGCTTCACTCAGCATCCCCGTCGTGCTCCGGCTCAGCGCAGAAAACCGAGCACGGCCTGCATGAACTCTGCAGGGTACTCGACGTTCGACAAGTGAACCGCGGGCAGGACAACCAGTTTCGCGCCGGGCACCGTCGCGGCGATCAGATCGCTATGGCTGGCGGCTGTGACAGTGTCGTGCTGGCCGGCGATCACCAGCGTTGGCCTGGAAATCAGAGCCACGGTTCGGCGAAGGTCCGCATCGCGAACCGCTGCGAACAAACCAGCCAAGCCTTGCCGGTCTATGCCCAGCAGCATGGTGCGAAATGCTTCAATGACGGGCCCGCTGGCCGCCAGCATGTTTGCAGGAAACCAGTTGCCCAGGAACATCTCGGCGGTTTCGGACATGTCCGGCGCCTGCAGCACGGCGACAATCCGTTCGTCAAACTGCTTTGCTGGTCCGAGGTAGGATGAGGTGTTGCTCAGGATCAGGCGATCGATCCGCTCGGGCGCGTGGATGCCGAGCCACTGCCCGACGAAGCCGCCCAACGACAGACCGAGGAAGTGTACGCGTTCAATGCCCAGGGCGTCGAGCAACTCGATCACGTCGCGGCCAAGCCGGTCGAGCGAATAAGCACCGGCCGGAACACTCGACCCTCCGTGGCCGCGAAAGTCATAGCGCAGAACACGGAAATGCTTCGACAGCTCGTTGACCTGCAAGTCCCACATCCGCAGCGTGGTGCCGATGGAATTCGACAGCATCAGCACAGGTTGCCCGGCGTCGCCGTCGATGCGGTAGGCGATGCGCGTGCCGTCGCCGACGATCACGAAATCCATCTCATTCATGGTGAATACGCCTTCCTTTTTGGAGCGTTGAATGTGGCGAAGCCTAGCTGCGGCACGCTTTTGATGATATTACAAAGATAGGATAATCTCTGTAATGTAAGCTGACATGGCCGAATTTACCCTGCACGACCTGCAATGCTTCGATGCGGTGGTCCGCTGCGGCGGCTTTCAGCCTGCGGCGGCCATGCTGCATCGCTCGCACCCGGCTATATTCGCCGCCGTGGCAAAGCTGGAACGGCAACTCGACCTCGTTCTTTTGGATCGCAGCGGCTATCGCGTGCGCCCCACCGAGGCAGGGCTGTCGTTCCATCGCAGGGCACAATCGCTGCTGCGCGAGCTCGAGGGCTTGCGGCTTCATGCTGCTCAGCTGTCAATGGGCGAAGAAAGCGAGATCCATGTGGTGATCGGTGACCTGTGCCCGCGTCCGCACGCACTGGGCATGCTCGGACGGTTCTTCGCCCAGTGTCCGGGCACACGCCTGCATCTGCACTTCGAGGCGGTGGGCGGCCCGTGGGAGCGCCTCTTCGATGACGAAGCCGATTTGATCCTGCACTGGATCGACAAGAGCGACCCGCGGGTGGAATGGATCGATCTGTGCAAGGTGCAATTTGTTCCGGTAGTGGCGTCGGGCTTTCTGCCGGAGCGCATCAAGCACCCAATCACGCCGGATCAGATGCACGCGTTCACCCAATGTGTCATGCGCGACACGGCCCACCATTCACCGCGACAAGACTACTTCATGATCGAGGGTGCGCCGCAATGCATGGTGGCCGATCAGGGCATGAAGAAGGAAATCATCTTGCAGGGCCTCGGATGGGGCCATATGCCCCGCTTCCTGATCGAGGAGGAGCTGCACGACGGACGCCTGCAATCTATTGCCGGCCGTCATCTGCCAGGCCGTACCGAGGAGTTGGTGGTGGCGCGCCGCCGCGACCGGCCGCACGGGCCGATCTCGAACCGTCTGTGGGATTATATCGAGCAAGAGGCGCCGACGTTGGGGGCGGTTCGGTAGAGGGCGAAATGACACCTAAGCGGCCATGACAAGTTTCACACGACTGGGATTTTAGCCGGTTTCGCCACACAACAGTCGCTGGACAAACACCTTGCAGACGGCAGGGTGCGACCCTTCCCGGTCCTCGGCGGCGGACGCGATGAACGGCTCGATTGAGCCCGAAACGAACTTCTGCCATATCGGTAACCTGCCGCCACCTCCTCAGCAAGATATGTGCTATTCTGAGGATATGCCCGCGCCCTCCGACCGATCACCCGACAAGTCGCCGGAAGACGGTGCAGTTGCATCGGATCCGTATGCGGAGCTAGCCAATCGCGGAGATTGGTCCAGGCTTCACCGCGAACTGTCAGACAGAGACCGCCGCAGTGAACTTGGCGGCGCCGAGCTCCAGCGCCTCGGGGAAGCCGCCTACATGCTTGGGCGCGAGGAGGAATTCGTTCGGGACTACGAGAGGGCCTTCGAAGAGCATCTCCGGAACGGACGCGAACGATCCGCAGCGCGTTGCGGCTTTTGGATCGGGCTCACCCTGATGTTTCGCGGCGAATTCGCCCAAGGCAGCGGATGGCTGACCCGCGCCAACCGGTTGGTCGCGGATCATGCGCCGGAATGTGCAGAACAAGGTTACCTTCAGCTCCCAATGGTCGAACAATGCCTCGCCGCCGACAGTCCGGACGAAGCATTCACTCACGCAACACGTGCCGCGGAGATCGGACAGCGCTGCGAAGATCCGGACCTCTTGGCTATCGCGCGCCACCTTCAGGGTCGGATATTGATCGTGCGCGGCGACTATGTGCGCGGCTTCGAACTGCTGGACGAAGCGATGGTTTCGGTCACCTCGGGCCGGCTCTCACCGATCGTTACCGGGCTGGTCTACTGCAGCGTGATCGAGATCTGTCAGAAATTTCATGCCACGAGCCGGGCGAGGGAATGGACATCGGCGCTGATCGGATGGTGCGCGGGACAGCCCGACATCGTTGCCTTCACCGGCCGATGCCTGATCCACCGGGCCGAAATCCTGATCCTCGACGGCCACTGGGACGAGGCCGGCCGCGAGGCCAGTGTCGCCAGCATCCGCCTTCAGCAGGGGCCCTCGAAGCACCACGCCGGTCCGGCATTCTACCAGAAGGGCGAGGTCTTTCGCCTCCGCGGCCAATGGGACGAGGCCGATGCCGCCTATCGCGCAGCGAGCAGGCTCGGGTTCGATCCGCAGCCGGGACTGGCGCTTATGCGATTGCAGCAGGGGCACGAGCAGCCGGCCCTTTCGGCGATCCGCCGCGCACTGCAGTCGGTCGATGACATGCCGGGCAAACTCCGCCTCTTGCGGGCTGCGGTGGAAATCACTCTCGCTGTCGGTTCGGCCGATGACGCCTGGGAACTGTGCGAAACACTGCGCGACTGCGCGCGCCAATATTCCGCGGATGCAGTCCGCGCCGCAGCCGCCGAGGCTACCGCGCGGGTGCTGATCCATGCTGGTCGAGCCGCGGAGGCATTGGCCCATATCCGGCGCGCAGTGGAGATCCTCTGGGACCTTCGGGCGCCCTATCATCTTGCCCGGATGCGGGTGCTGACAGCGCGGGCCTGTCTCGCAACCGGCGATACTGAAGCGGCGCAGACCGAACTGGACGAAGCGATAAGACTTTTCCGCGAGCTCGGCGCGCGCCCCGACGAAGCCGTTGCCGGCAAGCTGCGGGCTATCATGACGGCGACAGGCAGCGAAGCTCTCACCCCCAGACAGACGCAGGTTCTGCGCCTGATCGCGTCAGGCCTGACCAACCCGGAAATTGCCGGCGAGCTCAGTCTGAGCCAGCGGACGGTAGACCGTCACGTTAGCGATATCCTGACGCGGCTGAACGTGCGCACGCGCGCGGCAGCCACGGCCTTTGCGGTCGAGCACGGCCTGATCGGCATGGGCGTATCTGGGTAATCCTACCCAAGCCAAAATTTCTCGCTGCGTGGGTATTTACGCCGAAGCGGGCAACCGTGGCGCGGGTCTAAACTTCATGGCGTGGCAAAGGCCACAGGAGGTTTTCCCGATGCAAACGAATAATAACAGCATGAGCGGGCCCGGCGGTGTCTGGCTCGCCACCGGAACGCTGCTGCTGGCGGCTGCGCTCGTCTTTCACGGGCCACCGGACGCGGATTTGTCTGTTCAGATGCAGAATATCGCCGAGGGCCATGGGCGATGGGCTACGGTCCATTGGACGGCGGCAGCGGCGCTGTTCCTGATCGCCGGCGCTTCGTTCCTGAACCTGGCGCTCAACCTCCGGGTCCGGCATTCGCCGATGCTGAGTTCCGCCTGGATGGTGATGGCTCTCGGCGCCCTGACCACGTTCTCCACCGCAGTCGCCGAGGCATCGGTGGTCGCGGTCGTGGCCGACCGGGGTGACACCAACGCCTTCATGACCTGGTGGGCGTTTTCCGGCGGCATGGGTAACGGATTCTGGGCGCTGGCCTTGGCGACAGCGCTTGTCGCGTATCACGACGCCCGCGATAACGTCGGGATACTGCCCCGATGGGCCGCGATCGTCGGCTCGGCGTTCGGTATCCTTTCGGCAACCGGGTGGACACTCGGTGAGCAGCTCGGGATCGGCATCGGGGGTCCGATCTGGCTGGTTTCCTCGCTTCTCATGTGCCTGTGGCTCGCGTGGTACGGGCTGTCCTCAAGCAGCGTCCGGTCGGGGCAAGCGACGGCGTAAAGCGCCTGATCCAGCATCATCTTGAGACAGGAGGAAAAAATGTCCCTTCAAACGAAGGAAATCGAGGCGACGATCCACGACATCCACGAATTCTTCACCGACTGGGTGGCGGGCCGATGCCCTGGCGACGACGCGACGTTCAAGAAGAACGCGCTCGACCGGATCAGCGACGATCTGGTCGCCATCATGCCAGGCGGCAGGGCGTTCGGGAAAAAAGACTTCGCAGGTTACATGAAGAGCATCTACGGATCGAATCCGGCCTTCCGTATCAAAATACACGACATCCGGATCAGCCATCAAAGCGCCGACCTGGCGGTCGTGAACTACCACGAATGGCAACGCGACGCGAAGGACTCCGATGAACCGAACAATGGCCGGGTCACGACGATGGTGGTCCGCGATCGCGGCTACAGCCGCGGGCCCGAGATCTTGCAGGTTCATGAAACCTGGCTCCCAGCCGATGTCGTTCAGTCCGCGGATTTCGCGTTCTGAAAAGCGTCGGTCCGAAACGGGCAGGGAAAGGAATTGCGCTGGCGGGACCATCGGCTCTGCCGCCGTCATGGAGCCAGAACTTTGCTTCTTTTCAGCCGAATTGATCCACATTCAACGTCCGGCTAGTCCAGCAATCCGGCCATTCCTTGCGTTCGCGTGGAGCGTCCGGCCGTCATCTGCCAGGCCGTACCGAGGAGTTCGCGGTGGCGCGCCGCGACCGGCCGCACGGGCCGATCTCCAACCGTCTGTGGGATCATATCGAGCAAGAGGCGCCGACGTTGCGTCGAGCGCTCGAGCCTCGGAAGCCTGTCCAGTAGGCAAAGCCGGGGCTCGGCCAGGCCGTTCAGCGGACGGCCAAACGAGCGGCCTTACCCGCCTAAATTGATTGCTGCATAATTTGCAGCAGTGAACTGCATCCCGTCGCTATTCCAGCTGCTTGTGAGGCGCATTATTGATGTCGCAAGGAGTTCGCCATGACCCGCGCCGACCCCGCTCGAAGAGTGGTCCGAGGGGTCGGCATCTGCCCTGGCGGCGACCCCGTAGCCTGCGACTAGTTTCATCTGCACATTCGAAGGACAAGACCATGAATATCGACCGTCGAACGTTCGGCCTTGGCGCCTTTAGTGCCAGCGCCCTGCTACTTTCCCCTATCAACCTCTTTGCGAGCAACGCTGCGGCTATCGCCGCCCCGTCTCCGGCTTCGCTTGCGAGCGCCCACAGGTTTATGCTCGGCGACCTCGAGATTACTGCGCTGAGCGACGGCTACCTCAATCTTGGCCTCGAACTCTTCCCTTCCGCCGATCCGGCTGCCGCTGAAGCGCTCCTGGCAAAGGCATTCCTGCCAAAGGCACTCCCGACCTCGGTCAACGCTTACCTTGTCACCAGGGGCGACAGGCGGGTGCTGATCGATACCGGCACGGCATCGGCGATGGGGCCTATACTGGGACATATACCTGAGGCGCTCGCAGCCGCCGGCGTCAGGCCGGAAGAAATCGACACGGTAATCATCACCCACCTCCATCCCGACCATGCCAACGGCCTTGTCGGGATTGGCGGCAAGGCCGCCTTCCCGGCAGCGGAGGTCGTGGTTGCCGCGCCGGAATTCGCTTTCTGGCACGATGACGGGATCCTATCCAAGGCGCCCGACCAGATGAAGCCGTACTTCGAAATAGCGCGCAAATCGCTGGTGCCTTACGATGGCAAAGTCAGGAAGATCGAAGGCGAGGTCGAGATCGCGCCCGGAATCAGGGCATTGCCTGCGCCCGGACATACGCCGGGGCATCTCGCGCTTCGGATTGGCTCTGGTGATGCCAACCTGCTGCTCTTCACTGACGTAATCCACGCCTCCGCGCTGCAATTTGCGCATCCGGAATGGGCAATCGCCTTCGACGTGGACCAGGAGGCCGCAATCGCCACACGCAAGAAGGTGCTCGACATGGTGTCAGCGGATGGCCTGCTCGTCGCAGGCATGCACCTGCCCTTCCCAGGCATCGGTCATGTGATCCGCGAAGGCAACGCCTACGCCTACGTCCCGACGCCGTGGCCCGCTTTGTAAAGCGCACCTATTGGTAAGCGCTCGGGCGCGCCAGCTTTCTCACCTCGGCCATAGAGTGCATCGCCGAACGTCAGGCCGCGACACTATTCAGTGGCGTTGACCTGTCCGTGCCATGACGATACGGGATCGGACGATCGGCTTCGAGAGGATTGGCCAAATGGTGCATTACGCGGACGGGCGGCCGATCGGCGATCTGACGCTCAGGACGCTGGCCATGCCTTCCGATGCCAATGCGGCGGGCGATATCTTTGGCGGCTGGGTGATGGCGCAGATGGATCTCGCCTGCGGCATCCGCGCCGCCGAGCGCGCCAAGGGCCGCGTGGTGACGGCGGCGGTGAAGGAAATGTCCTTCGCCAAGCCGATGAAGATCGGCGACACGCTGTGCATCTATACGCATGTCGAACGGGTCGGCCGCACCTCGATGACGCTCAAGGTCGAGGCCTGGGCGCAGCGCTATCTCTCCGACCTGATGGAGAAGGTCACCCATGCCGACTTCGTCATGGTGGCGCTGGACGGCGAAGGCAAGCCGAAGGCGGTTCCCGCGGAAGGCTGACCGGCCTGATTCCAGAAGATGGATTTAAACAGCCGTCTCTCCCGCGCGGGGGATGCGGGCAGCGATCCGGCGTGGTCTTTGACCAACGGGTTCCCGCATGCGCGCCTGCAGCGCGAGCGACGGGATCTTGGGAGGAAGACAATGCGTCAACACATGCTGAACGCTGCCCTGGCCGGTGCGTTTGCAGCCTTGCTCTGCCTGTCGTCCGCAAGCGCTTTTGCCGAGGTCAAAAAAGGCGATCCAGGCGCCACCTGCACGTCGGAAAACCGCACCATCAACGGGCAGGCGGCCAAGTGCGAGATCTGCTCGGCGACGAAATGCGACACCAGCGGTACGACGGTGAGCAATTGCCGGAAGGAGACGACCACGACCTGCACGATTGGCGGCAAGGTGGTCAGTCCCAACCCGAAATGGAACCGGATCGAGAAGCTGCCGAAGAGCAAGATGCAATTACAGCAGTAGGGCTCATCCGGAGGATCCCCGTCAGGTTCAAACCCTTGCAGCGCAAGGGCTCAGCTGTGCATGGCGTCGAATTTTTCGCGCGCGACCTTGACACGCTCGGTGTTCTTGCGCGCCCATTCGCCGAGTGCACCGACCGGCACCAGAAGCTCGTAGCCAAGGTCGGTCAATTCGTAGTCGACCCGCGGCGGGATGGTCGCGAACACGGTGCGCGTGACGAAGCCGTCGCGCTCGAGCCCGCGCAAAGTGGTGGTCAGCATCTTCTGTGAAATGCCGCCGACCGCGCTGCGCAGCTCGTTGAAACGCAGCGGCCCGTCGCCGAGCTTGCCGACGACGAGCACGGTCCATTTGTCGCCGACGCGCTGCAGGATTTCCGAGATGGCGCGGCAGTCCTCGGTGCGGTGCGGGTGCCTTGGTAACAAAAAAGTGCCTCCTTGCACATTGAGCGGCCAGTTACTCATATAGCGCAGGTATCTAAACGATACCAGTATTCCTGTAAGGAGAGCCCCTCTATGTCAAAACCCAAAATCGCCATCGTCATTGGTTCGACCCGCGCCGCGCGCTTTGCCGACGTCCCGGCCCAATGGATTGCCAAGATCGCCAGGTCGCATGCCGACATCGATGTCGAAGTCGTCGACCTGCGCGATTTCCCGCTGCCGTTCTTCGATGAGGTCGCATCCTCCGCCTGGGCGCCGTCGCAGAACGAAGTGGCGCAGCGCTGGCAAAAGAAGGTCGCCGGATTCGACGGCTTCATCTTCACCGCCGCCGAATACAATCATGGCCCGACGGCCGTGCTGAAGAACGCCATCGACTACGCCGCCAACGAGTGGAACAAGAAGGCGGCCGGCTTCGTCGGCTATGGCAGCGTTGGTGGCGCGCGTGCGGTCGAGCAGCTGAGGCTGCATGCGGTCGAGTTGCAGATGGCGCCGGTGAAGTCCGCCGTCCACATCGCCTGGGCCGATTTCCTTGCCGTCAAGCAAGGTGAGAAGAAGCTCGATGAATTCGAGCACCTCAACCAGGCGGCAACCGCGCTCGTCAACGACATTGCATGGTGGGCCAGGGTACTGAAGACGGCGCGTCAGGCCGATGCCGTCGCCGAGGAAGTCAAGGCGGCCTGAGCGCAGGTTCGAACAATCCTCCCAAGGATTCAGGGCGGCGCATGCGCCGCCCGTTTTTTTTCAGACGGCATGCGCGTCCTGCGCTTGCCTTGGCCTGATGATGCAATCGGCAAGGCGGTCCATCTCATTCAACTCGTCGGCGTGGTGCTGACCCCACTGGCAAAGTGCCAGCAGGATGGGCTCGAGGCTGAGGCCGAGCCGCGTCGCCGAATATTCCACGCGCGAGGGGATCTCGGCAAAGATCTCGCGGCGAACGAGGCCGTGCTCTTCCATGTCGCGAAGCTGCTGGATCAGCACTTTCTGCGTGATATTGGGCATCAATCCTTGCAGCGCCGACAGCCGCCGCGGCCCGTCGAAGAGATGGTAGAGGATGATCGCCTTCCAGCGGCCCGAAATCACTTTCAGCGCGCGCTCGGCCGGCAGCATCGGCAGTCTCTTGATCAGCTTGGCCATGGTCACCTCCCGGTCAGCGGCGGACAAATCGGTGTGTGGTCGAAGCCAGGCAGATAGTGGCAAACAGCGGCCGATGCCAATAACGATCGGTGCATGTGATGAGAGCCATTCAACTGAACCGTTTCGGCGACCCTGACGTTCTCGAAATGGTTGAGGTGCCGAAGCCCGAGCCGCAAGCCGGCGAGGTCCTGGTCCGCGTTCGTGCGGCCGGGGTGAATTTCTTCGAAGTGCTGATGCGCGCAGATCGCTACGCGGTGACGCCGCAACTGCCGATGATCCTTGGCGTCGAGGCCGCCGGGATCGTGGAGGCGCTCGGGCATGGGGTGGATGCTTCCTTGCTCGGCACGCGCGTCGCCGCGCCGTTGTTCGCCTCGAGCCGCCCGTTAGGCGGCTATGCCGATTATGTGACGATTGACGCAAGCCTGGCCGTGCCCTTGCCAGATGCGCTCTCGTTCGAAGCCTCGACGGCATTGATGGTGCAAGGACTGACGGCGTTGCATCTGTCGCGGCAAAGCCCGCCGGCCGGCAAATCGGTGCTGGTCGCCGCTGCCGCGGGCGGCGTCGGTTCGTTGCTTGTCCAGCTTGCGAAGCGGGCAGGGGCGAGCAATGTCATCGCGGCTGCCGGCGGCAAGGCCAAGCTCGATCTTGCTTTGTCGCTGGGGGCCGACGTTGCCGTCGACTACAGCAAAACGGACTGGCCAGAGCGCATCCGGGTAGCGACAGGCGGCGCCGGCGTCGACATCGTCTACGACATTGTCGGCGGCCCGCTGACGGCGGTTGCGCTGGAGGCTCTGGCACCTCGCGGAGAGCTGGCGTTTGCCGCACTTGGCAGATACGCGCTCGGCGCCCCGGAGATGGAGGCGATGATCGGCCGCAACCAGTCGCTGAGGGGTTTTGCACTGCTGCCGCTGCTTTCTCCAGACGTGCTCCGTGACGGCCTGTCGGGGCTCTTCAATCTGGCGGCAAATGGTGAGCTTAAAGTGACCAACGGCGGTCGCTTCCCGCTCGACCGGGCCAGTCAGGCGCATCGCCTGCTGGAGGAGCGCGGCGCGACCGGCAAGGTCGTCTTGATACCCTAGTAGGTGCTCGGCAAGGAGCCGGGGATCCGGGCTTGTGCCGTTCCGGCCGTCAGCGAACCCGATAGAACGGATTTGGCAGCAGGAACAGCTTCTCGGCATGCCCCCCGAACAAGTCGGATGGCTGGTCGCCGACATTGGCAATTATCGTGTAGCCGGCATTTTCGATTTCGGCCCTTATGGGTGCCTTGAAATCTGCGGCGGAGCCGTATTTGGCCCCAGGCTGGACCATGTAAAGGTGCTCATAGCCGGCATAGCCGGCCGACTGCAGGTTCTGTTCGGTTGCCTGACGCTGGTCCTCCGGACGTCCGGTGATGAAGAACACCGCGACTTTCGCCGTTTGCGCCTGCCGGAAGACCTCCAGCACCGGGTCGATGGCCGGATCCTTCGCAAGCTGGTCCCAGGCGGCCCAGCCACAGGGACCGTCGATTGCGATATCGCAGGCGCCGCTGATCGGGCGGCCGAAATTGTCACGTGTGATCACTTCCCAGTTGGCCAAAGCCGTCTCGTCGATGTCGAGCACCAGTGCGGGGCGAGGCACCTCCGTCGCGCGCTTGACGACCCAGTCGCCGGCCTGCTTCGCCACTGCGGCAAGGTCGCGATCATAGTCGCCGGAAGCATGATAATTGGCGGCCGCCAGCATCGCATCGCCGACATTGGCTGGCTGGGACGGGCTTGTGAGAAGGAGCGAATCGGAACGTGCCGGCACAGGAACATTTGTGCCGATCATCAGCACGATTGCCCCGACACGCGCAATTCTATTCCAACCAATCGCCCGCATCACGAGACTTTGCGGTCACGAGAAGTCCGCTGTCAAGCGAGACCGAACAGACGACCGTGCTCCCGGGTGAATTGTGACACGCTTTCGTAACCGACCGCGAACGCCGTGCTGCTCGCGGTCTTTTCCTCCGACAGGTGACGCACCGCCGAAATCTCCGGCGCAAGTGCGTCACCCCAGGTCATAGCCAACACGGCCTTGACCGTGCCCTACGCCGCCTGAACGATCTCGACCAGTTCAACGTCGAACACCAGATCCCGCCCGGCCAACGGATGATTGCCGTCGAGCTTGACGCTGGCGTCGTCCACGCCGACGACTGTTACCGGCATGGGGCGCCCTTCTGGGGTTCTGACCTGCAATCGAGTGCCGATATCGACGTTGATGTTGTCTGGTACGCGGGCGCGGTCAACGGTCATCACCGCTTCGGGGCGGTGGGGGCCATAGGCGGCCTCGGCGGGAACAGTCACGGTGCTTTTCGCGCCCACCTCCATGCCCTCGACATGGGTTTCAAGACCGGGAATCACCTGTCCTTCACCCAGCGTGAATTGCAGCGGTTCGTTGCCGGAAGAATCGAATTGGGTGCCGTCTGCGAGGCGGCCATTGTAATTGATGCGCACGGTGTCGCCATTCTTGGCCTGTGTCATGGTAGTCATCCTTTTGGAAGGTTTTGAGGGGCCGGCCAGAGCTCACGGTCCCGTCCTCGATCATCCACGCACTCAAGTGCACGGCGCGAAACGTTAAAACTAGGTGCCTGGCTGCCGATGTAAACCCCGATTGAGCGACGCCGGCATGACGCCGCCGGCGCTCGCCGCCTCCGGCAGCAGTGCGCCGGACTGGCGGTCATGCCGCCTCAACCCATTCAGGCGGCGTGCAAATGGCGGCTAGATCAGGTTATGGCCGCCATCGATGCGGATTGTCTCGCCGGTCGTGAAGTCACTTTCCATGAGGTAGAGGTAGGCGGCGGCGACGTCCGCGGCGGTCGGAATTTTTCTCGATGGCAACCGGGCAGCCATGTCGGCAAAGAAGCCGGATTTGGCTTCTCCAACGATGTCCCACATCGGTGTGTCGACCCATCCGGGAGACACGACATTGACGCGTGTCGGGGCCAGTTCGAGCGCCAGGGCGCGGGCGAAGTAGCTGAATGAGCCGGCAATCGCGGAGACGACTGCACCTCCCGGCACCGGCGGCTTGTCCTTGTTGATACCCGACGTGAAGGTCATGGAGCCGCCGGCCCTCAGGGTGCGCACAGCGTGCTTGGCGAGCATGACGGCGCCAATCAGCTTGTTGTCGACGAAGCGCCGCACCGCCTCCATGTCGGCGCGCTCGATGGGGTCGCCGGGCGGCAGTGTTCCGGCGGTCGATACGAGGTGATCGAAATGACCGGCCTCTTCGAACAGGCGAGCGACGTCTGCTTCGTCGGTCATGTCGGCGACCAAACTTGTCACGCGATTACCCGCATTGAGCGTCCGTTCGGCCGCCTGCAGTTTCTCTTGCGACCGGCTGACGATCACGACCGTCGCTCCGCTGTTGAGCGCAGCTTCCGCGACGCCAAGACCGATGCCGGAGCTGCCTCCGACGACGATGACTTTCCTGTCCACGAGCGATGTCACGGGAGGTCTCCATTCGTTTGCGATGTAGGTGAGGGTCAAGCCTTGCCGGCGTAGGCGGCTTCGAGGTCGGCGATGATGATCTTGCGCATCCCATACATCGCCTGCCGGACGCGGTTGGCCTTTTCGCGATCCGGATCGGCACTGAGCCGCGGCAGGATTTCCGGGATGACCTGCCAATAGACGCCGAACTTGTCAGTGAGCCAGCCGCAGGGTTGTTCCCTGCCGCCGCCGGCGGTGAGCGCCTCATAGTAGTAGTCGGTCTCGGCCTGGTCCTTGGTCTCGATGTAGAGCGAGAGCCGCTCGTTGAAGGGCGGCTGCGGCCCGGCGTTGAGCGCTGTAAGGTGCAGTCCCTCGAGCTCGAAATCGAAGGTGGCATGCGGGACCGTCTTGTTGGTTCCGGACACCCAGTCGGTGTATTCGATCGTCTCGAGCACTTTGCCGTTCTTGAAGACCGAGAGATAGAAATCGCGGGCCTCCTTGGCGTCGGTGTTGAACCAGAGGAATGGATGGATGGTGGCCATGTCCGTTCTCCGTTAATTCCTTGCGACAGCGATCTTTCGCGAAGAACCTGTCCGCCGTTACTTTCGTTCAGGCTAGCGGTAATCCGACGGCCGATAGACCGAGCCGTCCCAGTCGCGGGCAAACCCGAGGTCTTCGAGCCGGCGGGTCGAGAAGCGTGTAATCAGCCGCTCGGTCCGGCGCCGGCTGCTCGAGGCGAGGATGCGGCCGGCCATGCCGGTCAGGACGTCGACGATGGGTTCAACTCGTTTGGCGCTCATGGTGCTCTCCCAGGGTTGCGGCAGTTTTGGTGTTGGTAGTTGCCCCGCGACTTTCGTCAGCGAGAGTATCAGTCACATCAGACTTGCCTTTTGCAGCGGCGGTGGATGGCTGATTACGTGAGCAAACATGCCGTCTTCCGGTCTGGACGACAAACGACTTATCGGCGACAATGTGTGAGCATCGCTCACACATGCAGGTATCGATCATGCCCCGGAAACTGCCTCCCCTCACCACCTTGCCGAGCTTCGAGGCGGCGGCGCGCCTGTTGAGTTTCTCCAAGGCGGCAGAGGAACTTCATGTCACCCACGGCGCCATCAGCCGGGCGATCAAGAACCTTGAGGATCAGCTCGGTGTGCAGCTGTTCGAGCGCGGTACGCGTTCGGTGAGCCTGACCGCCGTCGGCGAGCCCTATGCGCGGGCGGTGCGCGAGGTGCTCGACCAGTTGGCTGCCGCCACCGCTGCAGCAACGGCCCGCTATTCGAGCTCGACACTGAACGTCAGTACCTCCGATGGCTTCGCGGGGAGATGGCTGGTGCCACGCCTCTATCGCTTTCACCGTGCGCATGGCGACATCGATGTGCGGGTTTCGACGAGCGGGAAGCTGACCAACTTCCTCGGCGACGGCATCGCTGTCGCGGTCCGCTATGGCAGCGGAAATTATGCGGGGCTCACGTCAGAGTTCTTGACCGGCGAGGAGGTGTTTCCAGTGTGCAGCCCAAAGCTTCTTGAGGGTGCACATCCGCTCCGCACTCCTCAGGATCTTAAACATCACACGCTGATCCGTGACAGCTTTCCGATCGACTGGGCGACCTGGCTCGCAAGCGCCGGGGTCGAGGGCGTTGACCCGCAGAGCGGGATTACCTTCGACTCTGCCACCTTTGCGATGGAGTCGGCAGCACAAGGCGAAGGGGTGGTGCTGGGCCGGACCATGCTCGTTGCAGCCGACCTTGCCGCCGGGCGACTTGTCCGCCCCTTCGGCCACGCCCTGAAATCCCCCTCCAGCTTCTATCTCGTCTACCCGCCAGCGGCGATCCGTCAGCGCAAAGTCAGGGCTTTTCGGGATTGGCTGCTTTCAGAAGTCACGCCGCAAATAGGGTGACGGGAAGGCCGAGCCGAGGGGACAGTTCGCCTACAGATCAATGTCCGAAAAACCGCTACTATCAGCTCGCCCGAACTGCGGTGATGATCCAGGCACGCGAGTCGAAAAGCACGCCGTCCGCGGTCAAGCGCGCGTCGAGCAGTTCGCGCAACCGCCGCAGCGCCGCAGCGACATCCACATCCGCGCTAGCCAGCGGATCCTTCACCAGTTGCAGGCCAAGCAAAGCGTCATAAGCCGCATCGACGTCCAGGCCATAGAAAACCGGTTCATGCACTTCGGCAAAGTCGACCGAAACAAAACCGGACGCACGCAAGACCTCCGCGGTGATGACGGGGTCACCGAGCGAAAACGGGGTGGCGGCGGCTGCCGATATGGCGGTCCCCGGCGCAATCGCCCGCTGAATGGCAGTCGCCCACTCGTTGCGGTCCTGGCCCTGCCATACCATCCACACAAGACGTGCCCCTGGTCGCATCGCCCGGCCGATATTGGCGAACGCCGCCGCCGGATCGGCAAAGAACATCACGCCAAAGCGACTGATGCACAGATCGAAGCCGGCAGGCGGAAACGCCAGCAATTGCGCATTGCCGCGCTCGAAGGCGACGTTTCGCAATCCCTCGTCCGCGCTACGCCTCCGGGCGAACTCGAGCATCTCGGCCGATACGTCCACCCCGAGCACGCTGCCTTCCACCGCGACGCGGGCAGCATCGCGAGAAGATTGTCCCGAGCCGCATCCGATATCGAGCACGCGATCACGCGTTCCCGCCTTGACGGCAGCCCTGAAGACCTCGTTGTGCCGTCGCAGCTCGGCGTCGTAAAACTCGGCGCAGTTCAACACCATCGCACGCCTGCCTGGACATGATGGGCACGGCGGCATTCCCAGCCGCTCCGCTCTGATCTTGTCGATGATCTCCTCAGCCGGGTGATGCACCGACTTCTGCTTCGGGTCACCCCAGCACTATCAGCCGCGCCGCGCTGCCTCGATCGCGGCAACGTCGATTTTCTTCATCTCCATCATCGCCTCGAATGCGCGCTTTGCTTCGTCGCCGCCGGCAGCCATCGCCTCGGTCAGAACGCGCGGCGTGATTTGCCAGGAGATGCCCCATTTGTCCTTGCACCAACCGCAGGCACTTTCCTGGCCGCCATTGCCGACGATGGCGTTCCAGTAGCGGTCGGTCTCCTGCTGATCGTCGGTGGCGATCTGGAAGGAGAAGGCTTCGTTGTGTTTGAACGCGGGACCGCCATTGAGGCCGAGGCAGGGGATGCCGGCGACCGTGAACTCGACCGTCAGCACGTCGCCCGCCTTGCCGGACGGGTAGTCGCTGGGAGCGCGGTGGACGGATTTCACCAAGCTGTCGGGGAAAGTCTCGGCATAGAAGCGGGCCGCAGCCTCGGCGTCCTTGTCATACCAAAGGCAGATCGTGTTCTTGGCGATTGTCATTGCTGGTCCCTTTGCTTTTGAATCAACCTGGGCTTTTGATCAACCTGGGCTTTTGGAAACAACCTGGGCTTTTGAAATCAACCCGGGCCTTGAAGTCAATCCGGGCTTTTGCACAGCCAGCCTCGGCGTTGCACTACGAAAATGGAATGCGCTCGTGCCATCTGACGTTCCGACAGCAACACCTGCACGGCATCAAGGTATCACGGCTGGCACTTTTAAGACCAGATGTGGGCAGTGACTCGAACGGGCGACGGTCCGCCGGGTCCCGACCGGTGGCCTTCACTTTTTTGTCTGGGGCAGCTTTGTCTGGGGCAGCGCCGCTTTGCTCAAGGTCGTGCTGGCTTTCGGTTGGGCGCCCCGGTGCCTCAGGAGGCGCACAAGCAAGTTCCGTCTGCCCATCCGCGGGGCGAGATCGATATCGCTGACAAGCTTTGCGCCGCCCTCGCGACGCTCCAATGTGATCTTGCGGCTATGAAAGGCTTCCAGCTCGGCGCGATGCGCTACGCTGATGATGGTGACCTTCGGCAATTCGCGAATGATCATCTCCATCATCTTGTCCTGGCTCTTCTCATCAAGTGCTGAGGTTGCTTCATCCAGCACTATGATGTCGGGGCTGTGCAGCAGGAGACGCGCGAAGGCGAGCCGCTGCTTTTCGCCACCCGACAAGGTCTGGTCCCATGGCGCGTCCTCCTCGATCTTGGCGTTGAGATAATCGAGTCCCACCTTGTCGAGAGCCGCCTTGATCTTTTTCAGCGTCCAGTTGTCGGCGGCGCCTGGATAGGCGACTGCGCGGCGAAGCGTCCCGGTGGGGATGTAAGGCCGTTGCGGCAACATGAACAACCGTCTGTCGGCGTGGATGTTGACGCTGCCGCTACCCCACGGCCACAGGCCTGCGACGGCCCGCACCAGCGTGCTCTTGCCTGAGCCGGATTCGCCGGCAACGAGCACCCGCTCGGCTGGTTTGATCACGACTTCGGTCTCCTTGACCACGGCGGTACCGTCGTCGAGCGACACGGAGAGATTGTTCAGACCAAGCATCGCATCGCCTTCTGTTTCGCCGCGCTTTATGCGTCCAAGGGTGTTGCTCTGTTCCGCCCGCTCGAGCCCGTCGAGCGACATCATCAGCGAGGCGATGCGCCGTGCACAGGCATTCCAATCAGCGAGACGGGGGTAGTTATCGACCAGCCATCCGAACGCACCCTGCACGATGGCAAAGGCCGAGGCAGCCTGCATGACCTGTCCAAGTGTCATGCTGCCTTCGAGAAACTTTGGAGCGCAAAGCAGAACCGGCACGACCGGCGCAAACAGGCTCGACCCCTGCGACACCAGCGCTGTGCGCATGTGCTGGCCTGCAAGGAGCGCCCATTGCCTGAGCACATGGGCGAATGTCTTGTCCATGCCGCTGCGCTCCTCCTCCTCGCCGCCGAGCAATGCGATACTCTCGCCGTTTTCCCGCACGCGCGTCAGCGTGTAGCGGAACTCGGCTTCCGCCTGGTTTTTTTCCTCGGAGAGGTGGACGAAATGGCGGCCGATGACCGCCATCGAGGTGGACGTGATTGCGGCATAGATTACCGCGGTGACGACCAGGAAGCCGGGAATGGTGACGGTCGAACCTGCAATCGGCAGGGTCAAGGCGCCGCCGATCGTCCACAGCACCACGATGAAGGTCGAGGCCGACAGAAATGCGACGATGACACCGGCAATGAAATCGACGGGCGATTCTGTGGCAATCCGCAAATCCTCGGCGATGCGGGCTTCGGGATTGCTGTGGTCACCGCCGACGAGGTTCAGCTGATAGTAGCGGCCGCTTGCCAGCCAACGCGCGATGACTGCGGTGGTGAGCCAGGAGCGCCAGCGGCGCTGTATCGTCATACGAAAGAAGACTTGTGCCACCACAAGGCTTGTGCTTCCGAGCACGAGCGGCACGAAAACGGCGCTCAGCCGATATACGGTATGGGCGTCGCGTTGCTCAATGGCGTCGAAAATTGCGCGATTCCAGACATTGATCCCATACTGGAAGCCGACATTGGTGACGATCAGGACCAACAGCCCGATCGTGCACGGCCAAGCGAGCCTATCGCCAATGCTGCCCCAGTAACCGCGCGCGCTGATCCAGAAACGCTTCAGCAGGTACCTCTTGCGCGCCTGCTCGGCCTCTTCGGGTGTCAGCTCCGGATCGGGTTCGATGAAATCCGGCGGCGGCGCGGCCTCGCCGACGACCTCGGACGCGGCTTCGACAGTCGATTGTTTCTCGTGGCGCGACTTCTCGGCATCGCGCAATTGGGCGGCGTCAACCGATTTCGGCTTGAATCTAGCCTCGGGCATCCGGCGATAACGGCTTAAAAATCAGAAGGTTTCATAGCGTCCGCTCGAGATGGTCAGCTGCCAACAGCGCCTGGGCTTGGAGAAGCGCCGCGCTAAATTAGCTGCAAGGTCGGCCTGACATCGCTTTTCCCGAAGCGACTGCCTCAGGCCGCCTTCCGCTGGGATTTCCATGCTTCGTGGTGCTTTCCCCACGCCGACATCACCGTCACGGCATCGTTCAGGCTAAAGCCCAGCGGCGTGATCGAGTATTCCACGCGCGGCGGAACCTCGTCGTAAGAGCGCCGGCTGATCAGGCCGTCGGCTTCCATCTGCCGCAATTGTTGCGTGAGCATTTTCTCGCTGACGCCGGGCAACAACCGGCGCAATTCCGCGAAGCGGTATGGCCGCAGATGCAGTTCCCACAGCAGCGAGGTTTTCCATTTTCCGCCGATGGCCTGCAGTGCGGCGGCAAAACCGCAGCTGTCCGGTTCCTTGCATCTCATTTGGCAGTCCCTGTCATGATGCCGCTAGCTTACCTCAAGGTGCGTACTTCTCAGCGCATTGAGAATTTATATCTTCGGCTCCGGCGCGCCAAACATAAACCAACCCTCGTCGCGAGGGCCAACGCCTATCGGAGAAGTTATCATGGTATCGAATGTCTGCGTGCTCGGCGCGGGCCGAATGGGCTCGTCCATTATTCGAACACTGCTCGACCGCGGCTATCCAACATGGGTCTGGAATCGGACCGCGGCAAAGTGCAGCCCGCTGACGGCTTTGGGCGCCAAGGTCGCCCCTTCGGTGGCGGATGGGTTCCGAGCGGCCGATGTCGTGATCATCAATGTTCTCGACTATGCCGCCAGCGACGCTTTGCTGAAGCAGGACGGCGTCGCTTCGGTATTGGCCGGTAAAGCCGTCGTGCAACTCACCTCCGGCTCACCGCGTCTGGCGCGGGAAGAAGCTCGCTGGGTGGAGGCGCATGGTGCCGGGTATCTGGACGGGGCAATCATGGCCACTCCGGATTTCATCGGAAAACCCGAGACCGCATTGCTCTATTCGGGTTCCCGCAGCGTCTACGAGACGCACAAACCCCTGCTTCTCGCGCTCGGCGGCGGTACCAGCTATGTCGGGGAGATTCCCGGCCAGGCTTCGGCGCTCGATATTGCACTGCTCACCCAGATGTGGGGCGGGCTCTTCGGAGCATTGCAGGGGATGGCTGTTGCCGGGGTCGAAGGTCTCAGCCTGGAGATGTTCCGGAGCCATCTCTCGGCATTCAAGCCGGTGGTCGATGCGGCTCTCTTCGACCTGGTCGATAGGACAAATGTCAGGCGCTTTGCCGGCGACGACGCAACGCTGGCATCATTGGCGGCCCACTACAGCGCCTTCCAGCACCTGCTCGAGATTTGTGACGAGCGAGGGCTCGACGCGGCTATGTCTCGCGCCATGGATACGATCTTTCGGCAGGCGCTTTCGCTCGGGCGCATGGAAGATGATTTTGCATCTCTCGCGCCTCTGTTTCGGAACGGTTCGCCGCATCAGAGCAGGGAAACGGCGCATGCATAGCGGCGGTAAGACGAGACGAACCGCGACCTGCTCATGCCGGGCGGTGGAACTTATCCTCACCGGAGAGCCGCGGCGTGTCTACGCGTGCAGTTGCCTGGAGTGTCAGCGATGTACCGGGACGGCGTTTTCGTACCGGGCCATCTACGCCGACGCGGCCCTCGTCGGACAGAAAGGGGAGACCAGATCGTGGCGCAGAACCGGGTCGTCGGGACAATGGTTGGAGCAGACATTCTGCACCATTTGCGGATCGGTCGTCTTCATGCGGGCAGAAGGATTGGGGGATGCGCTGTCGGTCTCGGTCGGCTGTCTGGAGGACCCGCATTTTCCGGCCCCGGCAACGCTCCACTGGCCTGACAGGAAACATAAATGGCTTTGTTTGGAAGGCTTGCCCGAGGTCTCTTGAGGAGCGAAATGGCGATGCGTGCAGACGCTGGCACAGAGTTGCAACAGAACTTCAGGGATCACTCTGCTGGACGAGCAGTCTCGACAATTCGCTTCAGGCTCTCAAGATTTATTCGCATGCCGCGTTCGAAGAAGCTGGACGCGAGCGGCGCGAGAAGCGCCATCGGCCCGGGAAGCCCTTTTCCGGTAATCGAACCCTCGAGGTGGAGATGCGTTCTGTGGCCTGTCGGCGCCAGCCGAAAGCGGTAGGTGAATGGCGTCGGCCCGCTCAAGCTGGACAAAGTCAGCAGTGCATCGACTTCGAACTCGGTGACCTCCACGATGTTTTCGAGGACCCGCCCGACCGGGCCGGCCGTGAGCTTGGCTACGGACTGCACAGCCGAGTACCAGGCCGGAGCCGCTTCAATATCCTCGATATGACGGAAGACGGTCTGGGCAGGCCTGTCGATCTCGATTGATATGTCGAACATTTGTGACTTATTCCTTCGGGAGATCGGATGATGGCCCATCGCGCCGGGCGATTGCGTTGCCGGCGGCTGTTCCGGCGACCAGAACTCGCAGCAGCCCGACGGCGGTTGTGACCTCGTTCGGCGTGAGCCGCTGGCCCAGCCATCCGTAAAGCCGGGATTCGACCTGCCGGATTTCGGCGGCGAGCCGGTGCCCCTCCTGTGTCAGTTCGAGCTCCACCTGCCGGCGATCGTCGGAGTTTTCCCGCCTGACGACGAGCGCCCGCTCGACCAGCGTGCTTACCAGCCGGCTGGGACTGCCGGTCTCGCAGACCAGCAGCTTGCCAACAGCATTGAGCGACATTGGTCCGCCGGCCTTCAGGCAGCTGATGACTTCAGCCTGGGAAGGGGTGACGCCAAGCGGCGAGAGCAAGTCGGTAAGCAGCCTGTTGCCTTCGCGCTGGGCGCCGAGAATGAGGAATCGGAGCTCCTCTTCTGGTTTCATGCCGCCGCTCCCAGTTCGACCGGGGCGGTCACCAGCTGACGCGTCGCCAGCCGCACGGCGCTCTCCGGATCATGGGTCGGCAGATAGATCGTCGGCTGCTGCTCGGCGAGGTGCCGGACGGCTCGCAGGGTGGCGGCGGCAATTTTTGTATCGGGTCCCACGCCGTCCACCTTGCCGGCAAGCATCAGTGCCTGGTTGTAAGACGTGTCGCCGGCGAGAAAGAGCGTTGCGTCGCCATCCTCCACCAGCACCGAAAGATGACCGGCAGTGTGACCAGGAGTTGCGATCGCCACGACGTCGCCCGCTTTGGTCAAGCGCTTGCTCGCCGCAAATTGGCCGAACGGTCCATCGTCGAGCTCGAGCCGTATGGGGTTGAACCAGTCGGGCCAGCGCTGCGGCAGGTAGCCGCGGAGCATTCCCATGAAACCCGACGCCGTGTCGATCTCACTGGGGGCGGCGAGTATCTGGCTATGGGGAAAATGCACCAAGCCCGCATCGTGGTCCATGTGCAGATGCGTGAGCACCACCCGTTTGACGTCGCGCGGCCCGATGCCCAGGCCACGCAGCTGCGGCCCGATCTCTTCTTCCGGCTCGATACGAAAGTGCACTTCCCAGCGAAAGAACGGATGCAGCGAGCGTCCGTGCCCGTTCAGCAGATGCGCCGCCTGTCCAGTGTCGACAACAATGACGCCTTCGTCATGCTCGATGGCCCAGGCGAAGGTCGGCAACCAGCCGGACCAGTTCCTGTCGGCAAAGATGCTGGCAAGCCCATGGCCGCGTCCTTCGATCTGGGCCGTCTTGATGCGGACCGACCCGGTCCGGATGGCATGTACTTTCATTTTTTCCTCTCCATTAGATGATAT
Source organism: Mesorhizobium sp. M1217 (assembly GCF_040318275.1). Taxonomy (NCBI): domain Bacteria; kingdom Pseudomonadati; phylum Pseudomonadota; class Alphaproteobacteria; order Hyphomicrobiales; family Phyllobacteriaceae; genus Mesorhizobium; species Mesorhizobium sp. M1217. The sequence goes on from NZ_JAMYMA010000003.1 coordinate 399,099, forward strand.
GTCATCGTATGACACGTCATATATTGAGGAGTCAATAGAACGGAGGAGAAAAGATCAGCGCGACAGCGATCGCGAGCATCTGCCGCTCAGCCCGACCGCGCAGGCGCTGAATTCCGGAACAAGGGTGCGATTTTGCCGTTGAGCCAGAAACTGGAAGCGACCCGCATGTCCGAATTGCCGAATGAAGAGATCGAAGGGCGGCTGAACGCCCAGCGCGAGACTTTGGCGCTGGTCGTCGCACTGCTTGCCAGCAAGGATACGGCACCCGAGCGAATATGGGCCGAGCTGGAGGCCCGTTTTCAGTTTCAGAACAGTCAGGAGGACCCCGGCGTCCTGCCAAGCAGCGCATTCGCCATCGAGGCTGCGAAGATGCGGGAGTTCAAGCTGATCGCCGAAGAGGCGCGGGCGCGCACTGCGGAATGGAACGGCAGGGACATGCCACAGGGCGCCAGCTGAAGCCCCGGCAAGTGGTTGCAGGACCGGCTATTTTGCGAGGGGCCGAGCAGGCGTCAGCTTTGCCCTAAAAGTGCACGCGCCAACTCTTCCCATTCCTCGTCAAGACTTAAGGTCGATGGCGCGGCGCTGCAGCGGCGATACCAATATTCCGCATTCGACTGGTCGCCTTCCTTGCGGTGGAGATAGGCATGCACGTGCATGCCCGCAGTATCGTCGCGCCGCTGCGCGTACTCGTGCGCCTTAGCCCAATCGCCCTTTGCATCCCACCACAGCGCCTGCAGGGCAGGGCTCAAACCGTCTGGCGGCTGTGGTTTCGCAATCGAATCCCTGAAGGTTTGCAGATCCATTTTTCCACCATAGCGACGTACAGGCGCCGATAATACCCGCACCGGCAGCCGACCGATAGCGTGCATCGGGCGGGATAACCGGAATGGGTGTCGGGAGCCGATAACCGCACGGCCAGATGCTTGATTTGGTGACGTGCATGAAATAGTGCGCACCACGGCACCATGATGCCTGAGACAGCGAGGATGGGTAGCGAGCCGATGACAGCCCCCGACAACGCACGCCAATTCTACCACGGCACCCGGGTCGACCTTAAACCGGGAGACCTGATAGAAGCCGGCTACAGCTCCAATTACGGCGCGAGAAAGCAGGCAGCCTGGGTCTATCTGACCGGCACTCTGGATGCGGCCATCTGGGGTGCAGAGCTGGCCGCTGGTGACGGACGGGAAAGGGTCTATATCGTGGAGCCAACCGGCCCGATCATGGACGACCCCAATCTTACGGGCAAGAAATTTCCCGGCAATCCGACGCAGTCCTATCGCTCCCGTGAGCCGCTCAGGATCACGGGCGAGGTCGCCGAGTGGCAGGGCCACTCCCCCGAGCGGCTGAAAGAGATGAAGGACCATATCGAACGGCTGAAGGCGCAAGGCATCGAGGCGATCGATTGATCGCTAAGTCCTGCAATTGCCAGGCCTGGCTCTGACCTACGGTCGGCGGCAGTCGCCGCGAAACACGGCTCGCCGTCCGCAATAGGTCAGGACCCAACCGCACCGCCTCCTATCGCACGACCTCGCGGTGGGCGCCGGGCAGTCGGGTGGCGATGAGCTTGTCGATGCGGCGGCCATCGAGGTCGACGACCTCGAAGCGCCAGCCTTGCGCGTCGACGCATTCGCCGGTCGCCGGCAGATGGTGCATATGCGACAGCACATAGCCGGCGACGGTTTCGTAGTCGCGGTTCTCGGGCAGATCGATGCGGAGAACCTCCGCCATCTCGTCGGCCTGCATGTAGCCGGCGAGCAGCCATGAGCCGTCCTCGCGCTTGACGGCGTTTTCCTCGTCGCCGGCATCGAGGTCCGAGCGGAAGACGCCGGTGATCGCTTCCAGTATGTCGGCCGGGGTGACGATGCCTTCGAAATGGCCGTATTCGTCGTGCACCAGCGCCATCGGCACGTCGGATTCCTTCAGCGTCGCAAGCACATCCAGCGCGTCGGCCTGGTCATGCACGATCGGGGCGGTGCGCACGTGCCGGCGCGGGTCCAGGGCGCGGCCGCCCAGCATCGCGGCCAGCACGTCGCGGGTCTGGACGACACCAATCATGGCATCGACGCCGCCGTCGCCGGCCGGCAGGCGCGAATGCTGGGTATCCATCAGCAGCTTCCTGATGGCGGCCTCGTCAGCTTGCAAATTGATCCAATCGACCTCGGTGCGCGGCGTCATCACCGCGCGCACGGCACGGTCGCCGAGCCGCATGACGCCCGCGATCATGCGGCGTTCGTCGGATTCGATGGTGCCGTGGTGCTCGGCCTCGGCGACCAGCATCTTGATCTCCTCGTCGGTGACCTTCTCCTCGCTCTGGCCGCGCTGGCCAAGCAGCCACAGGAGGGCACGGCCGGAAAAGTCGAGCAGGAAGACCAGCGGCGCCGAGAAGCTGGCGAGGATGGTCATTGCCGGAGCGACCCTGACGGCGACCCGTTCGGGGTCGCGCAAGGCGATCTGCTTGGGCACCAGTTCGCCGATGATCAGCGAGCCATAGGTGATTAGGGCAACGACGATGCCGACGCCGAGCGGGTCGGCGAGGCTTTCGCGGATACCGGCCGACGCCAGGAAGGTGGCCAACCGCTCGCCAAGCGTGGCGCCGGAAAAGGCGCCGGACAAGACGCCGACCAAAGTGATGCCGATCTGCACCGAGGACAGGAATTTTCCCGGATTGGCGCCGAGCGCCAGAGCCCGGCCGGCGCCCTTGACGTTGCGGTCGATCATCGCCTTGAGCCGCGCCGGCCGCGACGAGACGATGGCGAGCTCGGACATCGACAGAAGGCCGTTCACACAGATGAGGACGACCACGATGGCTATTTCAGCATAAAGCATGCCGGGTCCATAGCATTGCCACGCGGTTTTCGAAAATAGGACGGTCGCGATTTTTCAGGGCAATCGCTTCAGACAGAAAAGATAATGCCCAATTCGTGTTGGAGGTTATCAATTGTCGAAGTCGGCGCCGCCCTGGCAGCGCAAACCTTAAGCAATGGCCCTTTGTCTTTTCAACTAGCCGGCGGAGCAATCAAGCGGCATCCCAGGGCGGCGCGGAAAAATGCTCGATCAGGGTGTCGACGACGACGCGCACCTTTGGCGCGAGGTTGCGTGTTACCGGCCAGATGGCATGCACCACGGTATTTTCGACAAGACAGTCCGACAGAACCATTTCGAGCTCACCGCGCCTGATGCTGTCGGCCGTCAGCCATGTCGGCAGAAAGACGATGCCGCAGCCGGCCAGTACCGCATCGAGCATCGGTTCGCCGTGGCCGAGCACCAGCCGCGCCTTGGGCGCGAATTTTTCGAGAGGGCCGTCGGCATGCCTGACGGTCCAGGGATGGACAGCGCCGTCGCGGCCGTAGCCGATGAGGCTGTGCCTGGCGAGATCCTCGATCGATTGCGGCCTGCCATGGGCGTCGAGATAGGCGGGGGCGGCGACGATGCCCGAACGCTGGGCATAGATGCGGCGCGCGGCGATCGAAAGGCTGTCCTCGAGATCGCCCATGCGCACCGCTAGATCGATGCCTTCCTCGATCAGGTCGACGCGCCGGTCGTTGAACGAGATTTCCATCGTCAGATCCGGGAATTTTTTGGAAATGTCGAACAGCACCGGGGCGACGCATCGCCGGCCGAAAGCCAGAGGCAGGTCGACGCGCAGCCGCCCGGAAGGCACCTGCTTGCGGGAAGCGAGCAGTGACTGGGCGGCTTCGATCTCGGCCAGCGCCCTGACGCAGGCTTCATAGTAGCTCAGGCCCTCGCTGGTTGGGCTGAGGCTACGGGTGGTACGGTTGAGCAGGCGAACGCCCAATCGCTGTTCCAGCTGTGCGATCGACTTGCCGACCGCCGATTTCGTGACATGCAGCCGGACAGCGGCGCCGGTGAAGCTGCCAGCCTCCACCGTATGAACGAATGCGACGATGCCCTGCAGATTGGCCGTTTCCAATGAAGCGCTCCTATTGTAGAGTTTCGCTCATTAATCTGTTGCGAAACATGCCACATCGAAGCGCTTTTCTCCATAGTGAAACGGCGTAAATGTCCGCGCAGCCATCAACCGCGGAGCGCGAACCAAATGAGCACCGAAAACAAATCCTGGCAGATGAACGGTTTCGGCCTGTCCAGGCTGAAGCCGGCTGAGGGAAAGCTGCCCGAACCCGGGCCGCATGACCTGCTGGTGCGCGTCACAGCGGTATCGCTGAATTACAAGGACAGGATGATCGTCGATGGCGTGCTGATACCGGACCTCAGCTTTCCGTTCGTGCCGACATCGGACGCGGTAGGCGAAGTAGTCGCCACCGGCAGCGAAGTCAGCCGCTTCGGCATCGGGCAGCGCGTGCTCGGCCAGGTGATCGCCGACTGGCCGGACGGCGACGCCCCGCCGGTGCTGCACAAGCATACGCTTGGTTCGTCACTGCCCGGCATGCTGTCCGAGCATGTGCTCTTTCACGAGGATGCCGCCGTGGCGGCGCCGCCGTCGCTCAGCGATGTCGAGGCATCGACGCTGCCAATCGCGGCGCTGACGGCGTGGTTCGCGCTGGTCGAGGCGGCCAAGCCGATCCCGGGCGAAACCGTTCTCATCCAGGGCACCGGCGGCGTGTCGCTGTTTGCGCTGCAGTTCGCGACCGCCTTCGGCCTGCGCGCCATCGTCACCTCGAGCAGCGACGAGAAGCTCGAACGGGCGAAGGCGCTCGGCGCCTGGCGAGGAATAAACTATCGCAGTCAGCCGGCGTGGGACGAGGCGGCGCGCGAACTGACAAACGGGGCCGGCGTCAGGCATGTGCTGGAAATGGTCGGCGGCGACAATGCGCGGCACTCGCTCAATGCGCTGGGCGCCGACGGCAGGCTGTCGCTCATCGGCCTTCTCGGCAGCATGGAGCTTAGTTTCCCGATCATTCCGTTCCTGCGCAACCGGATCGTCGTGCAGGGAATATCGATCGGCCACCGCCGCGCCTTCGAACGAATGAACCAGGCGATCGAGACGCTCGCGATCAAGCCGGTGATCGACAGGGTCTTTGGCTTCGACGAGGTGCCGCAGGCATTCGAGCGATTGGAGACGGGACCGTTCGGCAAGATCGTGATCACCGTGCCCTGAGCCGGTCGGAAATGGTTGTCAGACGGGAAGGCTGATCGCGCGCCTACGGCAGTTGCAGCAAGATGCCGATGGTGGCCTTGCCGTCGGTGAAATAGGGATCGCCTTCGCCGTTGCGCCCGGTCTTTGTGGCGCCGACGCCTGGTATCTCGCTGGTCGAGATCAGCATGCCGGCGGCGGAGAGGTCGCGCATCAGCCCATCGCGCTCGGCGTCGATGTCGGGGCCGATGTGGTGAGTGATCGCGCCGGTGTCATGGCTGAGGCCAACGCCGCGGTCGAAGCTTGCCGAGCCCAGCCAAAGCGGCCGGCCGTCGTCGCCGGTCGCATCGGTCTGCCAGAAGCGGACGTGGTGGCGCCGGTCGGCGCTGGCGCCGACCGGTTTTTCGAAGGCGAGGTCCTGGGCGCGGCCTTCGAACAGCAGCCGGCTGACCGGCGCGTCGGGATAGGGGCGGTTAAACAGCACGCTTTCGCCGATCTCGATGGCGGTCTTCAGCGTGATCGCGTCTGCCGTATCCCAGCCGGCGACGGCAAAAGCATGGACAAGCTCCTTCTTGGTGCCGACCAGGCCGACATTGATCGGATCGCCCGGAATGCCTTGCGGCGTGTGCGTCACCATCTCGAATTGCTGATTGCGAAAATTGCGGTCCCGCAACGTCCAGAACTCAGGCGCGGCGAAATAGGCGAGCGAAAGATAAGCGGCACAGCATGCCACCAGCCAGGTCGTTGCACGTCGTCGAAGGCTTCGTTGGCTCATGCATTGGCGCTCAAACTGGCAGGCCGGAAATCCTTGGCAAGCGGCGCTCAGCCGGTCTATCGTTATATTTTAGCATGAAATGGCGTAGAACCGGCTAGCACGAATGAGGGCGTGATGAAGGGCAAACCGGCGCGCGGCACTGCCATGGCGTTGACCGCCGACCTTGTCGCGCTGGTCGAACGTGTCGAGCCCGACCCCGGCCCCGAGCCCGGGACGACAGAGCACACCGACGCGGAGTTCGATGGTCTTGTCGAGCAACTGCTGCTGGAATACCGGCCCGAAATGCTCTGGGTCTTTGCCTACGGCTCGCTGATCTGGAATCCCGAATTCGACTATGTCGAGCAGCGCCCGGCCACGGCGCCAGGGTGGCACCGCTCGTTCTGCCTGAAGCTGACCCGCTGGCGGGGAACCCGTGATGTTCCGGCCTTGATGCTGGCTTTGGACCGGGGCGGCAGCTGCAAAGGCGTTGTCTACAGACTTCCGGCAGAAGATCATTTCGGGCAACTCGGTCGGCTGATGCGACGGGAGATCGACGCCAACCCGCCTACCAACGTGCCGCGCTGGATCTGGGTCGAGGCCAGCGACGGTCCGCTACGCGCCCTGGCTTTCGTCGCGGCACCCGACGGCAAGGCTTATGCCGGGCGGCTGCCGCTCGATCAGGTGGCACAGACATTGGCGCGCGCAGCCGGACATTGGGGTTCGTCCGCCCAGTATCTGTTCCGCACCGTCAGCATGCTCGAGGAAAGCGGAATCCGCGACAAAAACTTGTGGCACGTCCAGGGTCTGGTCGCGCAGCACATCAAGGCTTCCACCGGCGGCACGCAACGCAGCTGATCCGGACGCTCTCGCGAAATGCTTGTTCCAATTTCATCTGAAAACCGGAACGGTCAGCGGCAGGCGCGGTAGCCGTTCTTGCGGTTCTTGATGTCGAAATGGAAATGGTTGCGGTGATCGTAATTGTAGCCGGGGCCGAGCACGGTGGTGAAGTACTGGCAGCCGTCGGCGCGGACATTGTTGAGGAAGCCGCGTGTGCGGAAGGCGAACAGGCCGGGCTTGCGGACGTCGATGTCGTCACCATTGTTGAGCTCGATGCTCATCACGTCGAGCGCATTGCCCTTGCCGTGTTCCGACAAAACACCTTCGCCGGCAATCCTGCGGCAGGAATAGCTCGAGCCCTGGTGGATGGTCTTGACGCCTGAAAAATAGCGCCAGCGGGCCGACGGGACGAGTTCGTTCCTGGTCCAGCCGGCAAAGGTGGCGGCCATGTCGCAGGTCAGCGTCGCGGCCGGCTTCATCTCGACACTGCCGATGGCCGAGACCTTGACCGGATAGTCGATGCCGCACTGGCCTTCATGGATCGGCGCAACGTCGGTGTAGACGACGCCGAGGCGTTTCAGTTCCTTGCGGCAATCGATCTCTGTAGCCGGCATCTGTTCGGCCGGCGACATCGGGTTGTCCATGCGCGGATAGGCGGCCGTCATATATGGGTCGGACGGGACGAGGCGCTGCATGCCGGAATATTCCGGGCCGGAATCTTGGGGACCGGAATCTTGTGGGCCGGAATTGGGCGGAACGGCAGCGGTCTGGCTGCCGACATCGACGGCCGGCTGCAGCGACAGCACGCTGCCGGTATTGCAGGCCGAGACCGCTGCAATGGCAAGCACGGCGGCAAGCCTGCCGGCCATGCGCGCGCGTCCTGTGTGCCGCGCAGCGGCAAGCGCAGCGCCAAATAGCCCGGCCATCGGAAGGGTCCCTGTCCCTGGATGGCACAGACTCTAAACCTGAAGTGTAAAGGAAAAATCAGCGGCGCCGTTCACGCCTGCGGCCAAATTGCGGCGCCACTGTCGGCGCCCGGCGTCATTGGCAAAACGTGCCGCCATTGCGGCGCGGTTCGAGGTCGAAGTGGAGATGCAGGGAATGATCGGCGTCGCTGCCCGGGCCAAGCACGGTCTTGAACGGCCCGCAGGCGGCCTTGCGCACTGCATCCAGGAATTCCGCGTCCTTCTGCGGCGGCGTTGGACCGACATCGATCTCTTTCCCGTCGGAAAGCGTGAAGCTGGCGATGTCGAGGGCGTTGCCGAAGGCGTGCTCCGACAGTTTGCCGCCGGCGTGGCGCGGCCGGCAGACGAAGGCGGAGGCCTGGCCGATCGATTTGATATCCGTGCCGAACTCGGCCTTTGCGGCAGGCTGGATGACCGAAGCAGCAAAGCGGGCGGCCGCTTCCGCCATCTGGCAATTGAGCTCGGTTTCGGGACCGATGGCGATGGATTTGCCGAGCGTTTTCAGCACGACCGGGTAAGGGATCGAGCAACCGACCGCCGTATCATGCTCGGGCTTGCGCTCCTCGAAATCGACGCCCATGGACTTCAGCCGCCTGCGGCAGGCCAATTCTTCGGCCGGCATTTCCTTCCCGGCAATGGCGGCCGAGCGAGGATCTGGAAGGATTTCTTGCTCCGCCTTTTTGTCTGCCTCGGCCGGGTTTGGTGGCGCGGCCGGTGGGCTTGCCGGCGGCTCAGCCTGCGCCGGCTTTTCAGGAGGCTGTGGTGCAATCGCCGGCGGCTCCGGCTGCTGGGTCTTGGGCTGGCCATTTTGGGGCTGCCCGTTTTGCGGCTGCTCGTTTTGGGGCGGCTCAGCCTCCGGGGCATCCGCCGGGCGCGGTTCGGGGACCGGGATGTCGGCTGGCGACGGCGGAGTGGCTTCCTGGTTGAACTGCGGAACCGGTGCAGTTTGCGGCAGTTCGGGCGCCTTGGCCAGAGCGGGTCCCGTCAGCGACGTAGCCGTAACGGCCAGGAGCAATCTACCCAATCTGAAAAAGCCAAACGCCGCCATTACTTCGCAACGGCCAGAATGCAGGGAAGTTGCCTTGGGCGAGGCGGGCCGGCGATCACAATCGGTAACCGCGCCGTCACGCGCCGATCGCTTCCAGGCCCTCCTCGAGCCAGTCCGCCAGCAGCGGCATGCCGAGCAGGTACTTTGCCGTGCGCTTGTTGGCGCGCTCGCGGGCGGCGGTCAGCGCGTCCGTCCATTCCGTCGCGTCATAGTCGCCGCGGCCGACCCAGGCCAACGCAATCAGTTCGGCCGCTTCGTCGACATTGAGGTCGTCGATCAGTTCGCGCAGTTCCTCCTCGGTGAGATTTTCGGAGCTTTCCTCGGCAAGGCCGTCGTGATGGTGTTTGTCGTGCGCGTTGCCGTCGAGCTCTACCTCGTGCTCGGCGCCGTCGGCATAGTCTTCGTTGACGGCGGCGCTGAGCGCCTTCGCCTTCAGGATGAACAGGCGCACGGTGTCGGGACCGATCGAAAGCTCCCAGTCTCGTTCAACGCGTTGCTGCACCGGCCGTCTCCCTGCTTCGTGCTCGGTCGGCCCGATGATAGCGGATTTGCAGCGCTCGTCACGTTCTCTTGCGCGTCGGCGTTGATCGTGAACCATGATTTCCGATGCCCTCTGTTCCAGGGATAAGATGGCCTTGCTGGGAGAGATCGCGGTTTTGAGATAGAATGGCATTTTCCGGGGACGAAACGGCTTCGGCCCGGCGTTAGTGTTGCATTGTCAGGTTCTAAGGAGAGTTCGATGCGCAGACGATTGCTGATTTGTGCCATGGCCATGGCCGCCCTGCCGCTGATTGCGGCTCCGGCGTTTTCGGCTGGTGAAGGCGGGGGAGGTGGTGGCGGCGGCGGCGGCAATGGCGGCGGCGGCCAGAGCCAGTGCAAGAAGGGGGAGGCCTGGGACAAGAAGCAGAAGAAATGTGTCTCGCCGAAGCAAGGTATGCTGGACGACGACAGCATCTATGATGCCGGTCGCGCGCTGGCGATGGATGGACGCTATGACGAGGCGATCGCCGTGCTCAGCCTCGCCGCCAACAAGCAGGACCCGCGCATCCTCAACTATCTCGGCTATTCGCACCGCCATTCCGGCCGCATTACCGTCGGCCTCGGCTATTACGAGGAAGCGCTGCGCATCGACCCCAATTACACGCTGGTGCGCGAATATCTCGGCGAGGCGCACCTGCAGATCGGCGATCTTGCCGGCGCCCAGGAACAGCTCCGCGAAATCGAGAAGCGCACGGGCAAGGGATCTCGCGAATACGGCATGCTGTCGGAGCAGATCGATCATTTCATGAGGAGCTGATCCTCCGGAACGCTCGTCATAACCGGCTGTGAGCGATCGCAGCCGGTTTTTTGCTGTGCTGCGCACGTTTGGCACAACCGGGATCTGGCATCACGGTACACGCGATACGATCTTGGAACCCCGCTTTACGTTGGGTCAGCCGCGCAATCGGTCGATGATTTTTCAAAAACCGACTTTTTGGACGTGAAAAACCCGCGAAGATTGCTATATCTTGCGAAATTGTGGTGAGACGGTTCCGTTAGCCCGAGGCTGCCGGACCGTTTTCTTTTTGTACCATCGACAAGGTCGCTCCCGATTGCGGGGGCGGCGGCAGGAAAGGTCAGGCATATGAACAAGGTCCCGATGACAGGCGAGGGGTTCGCGTCATTGAAGGAAGAACTGCGCTGGCGCCAGCAACAGGAGCGGCCGCGTATCATCGAGGCGATCTCCGAAGCGCGCTCGCATGGCGACCTCTCCGAAAATGCCGAATATCACGCGGCAAAAGAGGCGCAGAGCCTCAATGAGGGCCGGGTCAACGAACTCGAGGATCTGATCGCGCGGGCCGAGGTGATCGACGTCACCAAGCTCAGCGGCGACAAGGTCAAGTTCGGCGCCACCGTGGTGCTGGTCGACGAGGATACCGAGGAGAAAAAGACCTACCAGATCGTCGGCGACCAGGAGGCTGACGTGAAGTCCGGCCGCATCTCGATCTCCTCGCCGATCGCGCGTGCCCTGATCGGCAAGGAAGTCGGCGACGCCATCGAGGTCAACGCACCGGGCGGCGCCAGGGGCTACGAGATCGTCCAGGTGCAGTTCATCTAGGACCTTTTGATAATTCTACTCTGGCGGCCGACTAGCGCGGTTTTCTGCGCTTCCGGTGCTCACGTACTTTAAGTACGCTCCGCTCCGGTTCTCGAAAACCACGCTATTCGACTCGCCAGAGCGAGTTCTGAAAAGGTCCTATGCAGCGCCTTGTAATTTAAGCGCCAGCAATCTCTCGGCTTCCGCCATCACCTCCGGCGGCGTGATGCTGCGGCCGGGTCTGGCAAGCAGCGTCGATGAGAACGGGCCGCGCGGGCCGGTCAGGCCGGGCTCGGTGGCGAGGAATACCGCCACCGTCGGCAGGCCGAAGGCGCTGGCGAGATGGGTCAGGCCGGTGTCGGCGCCGATCACCAGCGCTGAGCCGCCGATGACAGCGGCGATCTCGGCAAGCGGCGACCTGGGAACCACCACGGTTTGCGAAACGGCGCCGGCGATCGCCTCGGCAACTGCCTTTTCCCGGTCGTTCGACCAGGTGGTGACCGGCGTCATCCCCTTATCCACCAGCAGGCGGGCGGTTTCGATCCAGTCCGCGACCGGCCATTTCTTGTCCTCGCGGCTGGTGCCGTGCAGCAGGAAGGCGGTCTTTTCGCCGACAAAAGTCGATCTTCCGGCTGGCGGCACGATGCCGGAGTCAAGCCGGGAAAAATCCGGCTCGTAGCCGAGCGCCAGCCCGAACAGCCGTCTCGTGCGCTCGATGGCATGCAGGTCGCGCGGCACGGCGTAGCGATGGCCATAAAACAGGCTCGCCGAAGGCTCGCGGGCGCTCGAGCGGTCGAAACCGGCGATCGGCGCTGCCGCCAGCCGCGCCACCAGCGCCGATTTCAGCAAGCCTTGCGCATCGAGAACGAGGTCGTAGCGGCAATCGCGCAAGGCGCGGCGCAAGCCGATCACTTCCCGCCATGTGCCGGGCTGAAGCAGCTTCCTGCGCCAGCGCCGGATCGCCACGCTGTGGATGGTTTGGATGGCTGGATGCAGCGCCACGATGCCGGCAAATGCCTCTTCGACACACCAGTCGAAGGAGATATCCGGCCGAGCGCGGCGCGCGTCCTCGATCGCCGGGAAGGTGTGGATGACGTCGCCCATGGACGATGTCTTGACGATCAGCACTTTCATGCGGCGGCCGGCATTTCCAGCAGCCGCTCCGCCGCCGCCACGACGCGTTCGACCTCCAGCGTCTTCAGGCAGTTGAGATGACCGAGCGGGCAGATTTTTTTGTGGCAGGGCGAACAGGACAGGCCGAGCCAGACCAGTTCGCGGCGCTCGGCGAGCGGCGGCGTGTTCTGCGGCGAGGTCGAGCCGTAGACGGCGACTACCGGCGTGCCGACGGCGGCGGCGACATGCATCAGCCCGCTGTCGTTGGAGACGGCGAGCCTCGCCGCCGCGATCAGGTCGATGGCATCCTCGAGCCGCGTCTGGCCGGCAAGATCGACCGTGCCCGGCGCCAGCGCGGCGATTTCAGCCGTCACCTCAGCGTCGTTCTTCGATCCGAACAGCGCGACGCCAAACCCTTTCGCCATCATCTCACGGGCAAGGCCGGCATAGTGTTCGCTCGGCCAGCGCTTGGCCGGGCCGAATTCGGCGCCGGGCATGAGTGCCACGAATTTCCCCGCCGTCAGCCCGAAACGGCCGAACAATGCTGCCTGGTTGGCTTGATCGACGGCAAGCTTCGGCGCCTGGAACGCGCCGCCCCGGGCAAGGCTGAAATACGCCTGCGCGGTGCGCCGTTTCAGGCGATCGGGCAAGGGCACGATGTCGGTCAGAAGCCCATAGCGCATTTCCTTGAGATGGCCGACGCGGCGCGGAATGCCGGCAAAGAACGGGATCAGCGCCGACTTCCAGCTTCCCGGCAGGACAAAGGCCATGTCGTAGCGGCCGCGCAGCAGGCGGCCGAAGCGCCTTCGGACGCGGAATTCGAACGCGCCGGATTGCAGCGGCAGGTCGATCTGCTGGCGGATTTCGGGCATGCGCTTGACCAGGGGTGCTGCCCACGCCGGCGCCAGCACGTCGATGGCGGCGTTGGGATGAAGCTCCTTCAGCGCCTGGAACAGGCACTGCGCCATGACCATGTCGCCCACCCAGCGTGGGCCGATCACGAGGATCGTTGGGCTTTCAGCCATTCGACATAATCTCTGACGCCGGTTTCCACTGTGCGGAACTGGCCGTTGTAACCGGCTGCGCGCAAGCGGGACATATCAGCTTGCGTAAAGCTCTGGTAGCTGCCCTTGAGGTGGTCGGGAAACTCGATGAATTCGATCTGGCCCTTGCCGAGCGTATCGATCACCGTCTCGGCAATGGCGCGGAACGGCTGGGCCTTGCCTGTGCCGCAGTTGAAGATGCCGCTCGAGCCGCGTTTCCACAGCCACAGATTGACGTCGGCGACATCGCCGACATGGATGAAATCGCGGCTCTGTTCGCCGGGCCCGAAACCACCATAGGCGCCGAACAGTTTCGGGTTCTGGCCTTGCTCGACCTGGTTGAACAGATGGAAGGCGACCGAGGCCATGGCGCCCTTATGCGCCTCGCGCGGTCCGTAGACGTTGAAATAACGCAGGCCCGCCACCGGCGAGTGGTCGGTATCGAAGACAGTGCGGCGGACATAGTCGTCGAACAGTTTTTTCGAATAGGCATAGACGTTCAGTGGGCGCTCGTATTGCGGCTCCTCGCGGAACTCGGCGCCGCTGCCATAGACGGAAGCGGACGAGGCATAGAGGAAGGGCAAGCGCAGGGCCAGGCAGGCGTGCAGCAGGCGCTTCGAATAGGCGTAGTTGACCTCCATCATGAACTTGCCGTTCCATTCGGTGGTGGTCGAGCAGGCGCCCTGGTGGAAGACGGCCTCGATGCGGCCGAGGTCGCCGGCCTCCATCCGCGCCAGAAAATCGTCCTTGTCGAGATAATCGGCGATCTCGAGATCGGCGAGGTTGGCGATCTTGTGGCCGTCGGTGAGGTCGTCGACGACGAGGATGTCGCTGAAACCCTCGGCGTTGAGCGCGGCGACGATGTTGGAACCGATCATGCCGGCGCCGCCCGTGACGATGATCATGAAAGCCTCTGGTACCTTGTGCCGGTTGTAGCCCTTGTGGGATTCTGGCCTTATAGGGGAGGCGGGCCGGGCTGTCGACAAAGCAGGTGGCGGGGCGGCCGGATGAGCGCCACAGTGCCGCCGCAAAGCTCTCGCTTCAGTCGGTGACCACCGGCGAAGCGTGACAGGAGCAAGGTAATGCCGTCAACCGAACTGCTTGTCGCCTTTTTCGCCACCACGGCGATCTTCGCCTATATCCCCGGTCCCGCCATGCTCTATGCCGCCGCGCAAACCATGGCGCGCGGCCGCTGGTCCGGGCTGATGGCGGCGCTCGGCATCCATCTCGGCGGCTACGTTCATGTCTTCGCCGCCGCTGTCGGCCTGTCGGTGCTTTTCCATGCCGTGCCGGTGCTTTACATGGCGGTCAAGCTGGTCGGTGCGCTGTATCTGGTCTGGCTCGGTGTTTCTTTGTTTCGCGCCAAGGCGCAAGGCGACGTTGTCTTGCCGGGAATTCAGCCGAAATCCGCCCGCCGCGCGTTTTTGGAGAGCGTTGCCGTCGAGGTGCTCAACCCGAAAACGGCGATTTTCTTCATGGCGTTCCTGCCGCAATTCATCGATGCCTCGGCAGCGTTTCCGGTCTGGCTGCAGTTCGTCGTGCTTGGAACGATCGTCAATTTGATGTTCTCGTCGGCCGACATTGTTTGCGTGATACTGGCCGGCGCGGTGATCGCCAGGCTGCGGCAGTCGAGCCGGGCGCAGCGCCTGATGCGGCGCGCCGGCGGTGCGGTGCTTGTCGGACTGGGCGTGCATGTCGCGTTGCAGAAAAGCTGACGCACTGTCTCGCCGCGGCGATCGGTCGAAGGCCTGCCGTTGCGTCGGCTGAAATTGCGGTATATCGGCATCGCCATGAACGGCCGGCCCTGCCCATCGAATTTCCCGTCACCGAAAATCGGCCCTCCCACGCGTTGACATGATCAAGCTGCCCTCTCCCGAACCCCTTCACCGCGCCATCTCGCGCTTCGGCAGCGCCACTGTGCTGGTGGTCGGCGATTTCATCCTCGACCGTTTCGTCAACGGCGTGATCGAGCGCATTTCGCCGGAAGCGCCGATCCCCGTGCTGCACGGGCGCGGCGAAACGCTGGCGATGGGCGGCGCCGGTAATGTCGTCGCCAACATCGTTTCGCTCGGCGCTGCCGTCATACCGGTCTCGGTGATCGGCGCTGACAAGGCCGGCAAGAACCTCATGCGCATGCTCGGCGAATTTGGCGTCGACACCGGCGGGCTGGCGCAGGATGCCGATCGCATGACGTCGTCCAAAAGCCGATTCAGCGCGCTCAACCAGCAGGTGCTGCGTTTCGACGAAGAGGAAATCAAGCCGCTGGGCGATGCCGAGCGCGCGACATTGGTCGGGCATTTTCGCGAAGCGCTGGCGCGCGCCGACATCGTCATCCTGTCCGACTATGGCAAGGGCGTGCTGCTCGACGGCGCCGCCGGCGAGCTGATCTCGATCTGTCGGGAAGCGGGCAAGCCGGTGCTGGTCGACCCGAAGGGCCGCGACTATGCGCGTTATGCCGGCGCGACGGCAATCACGCCCAACCGCAAGGAACTCGGCGAGGCGGTCGGCCGCGCAGTGTTTGCCGACGACGAAATCGAGGCGGCGGCGCGCCAGCTGATTTCGGCGCACGGTTTCGATTTCGTCGTCGCGACGCGCAGCGAAAAGGGCATGAGCGTCATCGGTGCGGACGACGCCCGCCATATCGCCACGCAGGCGCGCGAAGTGTTCGACGTTTCGGGCGCCGGCGACACGGTGATCGCGACGTTTGCACTGGGACTTGCAGCAGGCGCCGACCGCGTCATGGCCGGATCGATCGCCAACGCCGCCGGCGGCGTTGTCGTCGGCAAGCGCGGCACGGCGCGGCTGACGATCGAGGAACTCACCGGTGCGCTGTTTCGCTCGCATGGTCCGGTCGCCCACTTGGATGCGATCCTCGATGCCGCCGCCGCCGCGCGGCTGGTGGCGGGCTGGAAAGACGAGGGCTTGAGCGTCGGCTTCACCAATGGCTGTTTCGATATCCTGCATGCCGGCCATGTCAGCCTGTTGCATGCGGCCCGCAGCCAGTGCGATCGGCTGGTGCTCGGCCTCAACAGCGATGCCTCGGTGCGCCGGCTGAAAGGGCCGGGGCGCCCGGTCAACGACCAGCATGACCGGGCCTGCGTGCTGGCAGCACTTGCCTCGGTCGACGCCGTCGTCATCTTCGAGGAGGATACGCCGCTTTCGCTGATCGAGGCGCTGAGCCCCGACATACTGGTCAAGGGTGCCGACTATACGGTCGATCAGGTGGTTGGCGCCGATGTCGTGCAGAAGGCCGGCGGGCGCGTCGTGCTGGTCGACCTCGTCGCCGGCAAGAGCACGACCGGCACTATCGGCAGGTTGCGCGCCGGGAACTGAGGGTTTCATGTCCGAACTGAACGATTACCTGGCCCGCTCGGCGGCCGCGATTTCGGCGATGGTCGAGCGCGACCTGACCAGCGAGATGGAGCGGGCGGTCAGTGCCGTCGTCGCCGCGCTTTCGCAGGGCAAGGCGCTGCTGATAGCAGGCAATGGCGGTTCGGCCAGCGACGCCATCCATATCGCCGGCGAGCTGGTCGGCCGCTTCCTCAGGGAGCGCAAGGCCTACAACGTCATCGCGCTGCCGGCCAACGCGGCGGTGCTGACCGCCTGGGGCAATGATTACGGCTTCGACACGGTGTTTGCGCGCCAGGTCGAGGCGCATGGTTCGGCGGGCGCCGTGCTGCTCGCCATCTCGACCAGCGGCAATTCGCCAAGCATCCTCGCCGCCGCCCAACAGGCGCGCATGATGGGCATGACGGTGGTCAGCCTGACCGGCGACACCGGCGGCAAGCTGAAGCCGCTCTCCGACATCCTGCTCAACGTACCCTCGACCTCGACGCCGATCATCCAGCAGGGGCATTTGTGCCTCTACCACCATTTGTGCGAAATGGTCGAAACGCGCCTCTGCGACGCAGGGTGATTGCGCCAGGCCGGGTAGAGGCCGTCAATTGTCAACGGGGAGAAGGGACTAGCCGCAACGCTGGCGACCCCTCTCCCCGTCCTTCACGGGGAGAGGGTAAGGTGAGGGGCAGCCCTAGCCTGTAGCGATTATTATTTGACGCATAGCCACATTTTGTTCTTGCTTTGTGCCGGCAGCTATGCTACTAATTTGGCTATGGTGATGATTTCCACCGACGATCCCGCCCGCCGAGGCGGGTTTTTTGTTTCCGGGTTTTTGTTTCGCAGCCGCTTTGCCTGCTCTCTTAAGCCGAAAACGCCACCAGCCCTTCGTCTTTGACCCGGCGGATGGTCAGCGCGGTTCGCACCGTATCGACATTGGGGGCCGAGGCCAGTTCCTCGATGACGAAGGTCTGGAAGGTGCCGAGATCGCTCGCCACGCAATGTAGCAGGAAATCGGACTCGCCCGACACCATCCAGGCGTCGCGCACGATCGGCCAGCCGCGGGTGCGCTCGGCAAAGGTCTTGAGTTCGGCGTCGGCCTGGTGATGCAGGCCGATCAGACAGAAGGCGACGACGTCGAGGCCGAGCGCCGGAGCGTTGAGCAAAGCGCGGTAGCCGCGGATGATGCCGGCCTCTTCCAGCCGCCTGACGCGGCGCAGGCACGGCGGCGCCGAAATGCCGACGCGGCTCGACAGTTCGACATTGGTCATGCGTCCGTCCTGCTGAAGCTCGCGCAGGATCTTCCAGTCGATGGCATCGAGATCGGCCTTGATCGGCATGGTGGCTTCCGTGATGACGCGAAAGAATCTTTCGCGACTTTGTAATTAAACGACTTTGCTGTCTATTCCATCCGCTGGATCGAGGATTTTTGCATCATCTTGCTGCGGGTTGCTTGTCGCCGGCGCCGAAGCTTTCCGGGGACGAACGGCAACTTGCCTTGCTCGCGTCGCAGGCAACACTTACATTACGCGCAACAATCGACGAGAGTTCATGCCACAATCCATGGCTGCTCCCCGCAGAGGTTTTTCATGATCACCAAGCATGCGCCTGTTCTCATCATCGGCTCCGGCCCCGCCGGCTATACGGCGGCGATCTATGCCGCCCGCGCCATGCTCAAGCCGATGCTGGTCGCCGGCCTGCAGCAGGGCGGGCAACTGATGATCACCACCGATGTCGAAAACTATCCGGGCTTCGCCGACCCGATCCAGGGCCCATGGCTGATGAGCGAAATGCTCAAGCAGGCCGAGCATGTCGGCACCGACATCGTCAACGACATCATCACCGAGGTCGACCTCAATGTGCGGCCGTTCCGCGCCAAGGGCGATTCCGGTACGACCTATACCGCCGACGCGCTGATCATCGCCACCGGCGCGCAGGCGAAGTGGCTGGGCATCCCGAGCGAACACACCTTCATGGGCTTTGGCGTCTCGGCCTGCGCCACCTGCGACGGCTTCTTCTATCGCGGCAAGGATGTCGCGGTGATCGGCGGCGGCAATTCGGCGGTGGAGGAAGCGCTCTATCTCTCCAACCTGGCCAAGAGCGTCACCGTCATCCACAGGCGCAGCGATTTCCGCGCCGAGCGCATCCTGCGCGAGCGGCTGCTGCAGAAGGACAATGTCCGCGTCATCTGGGATACGGTGGTCGACGAGATCACCGGCCGGCCCGGCAAGGCGCCAATGCCGCCTTCGGTCGAAGGGCTGAAGCTGCGCAATGTGGTGACCGGGCAGGAGATGCATCTGGTGGTCGACGGCGTGTTTGTGGCGATCGGCCACGCGCCGGCGGTCGAGCTGTTTGCCGGCAAGCTGAAGCAGAAGCCGAACGGCTATCTGTGGACGGCACCGGATTCGACCCGCACCGACATGCCGGGCGTGTTCGCCGCCGGCGACGTGACCGACGATATCTACCGCCAGGCGGTAACGGCGGCCGGGCTCGGCTGCATGGCCGCGCTCGAGGCGGAAAAATATCTCGCAGGGATCGAGGTTCACCGCGAAGCGGCGGAGTGATTGTTGAACAAGCGGCTGAGAAAAGCCGCGCAAAAGCCTGATTTTTCATTCAGACGCCAAAACAGGCGGACGCCAGAAAACAGGACGAGGGGAAATCATGGCGTTGGATTGGGACAAGCTACGCGTGTTTCACGCCGCAGCAGAAGCGGGGTCGTTCACCCATGCCGCGGAAACACTGCATTTGTCGCAATCGGCGATCTCGCGGCAGGTCAGCGCGCTCGAGCATGACGTCGGCGTGCCGCTGTTCAATCGCCACGCCCGCGGCCTGGTGCTGACCGAGCAGGGCGAGATGCTGTTCCGCACGGCACACGACGTGCTGATGAAGCTCGAAACCATCAAATCGCGACTGACCGAAACCAAGGACCGGCCCTCCGGCGTGCTCAGGGTGACGACCACGGTCGGCCTCGGCGCCGGCTGGCTGACCGAGCGCGTGCAGGAATTCATCGAGCTCTATCCCGAGGTCAGCCTGCAGCTCATCCTGGCCAATGAGGAGCTCGATCTCACCATGCGCCAGGCCGACTGCGCCATCAGGCTGCGCCAGCCGCAGCAGCCGGACCTCATCCAGCGCCGCCTGTTCACCGTGCATTTCCATCTCTACGCGGCGCCCTCCTATGTGAATAAATACGGCAAGCCGAATTCGATCGCCGAGCTGAAGGCCCATCGCATCGTCACCTTCGGCGTGCCGGTGCCGGCGCATCTGTCGGAACTGAACTGGCTGGAGACGGTCGGCGATTTCGAAGGCGGGCAAAGGGTGCCGACGCTGCAGATCAACGACATCCTGTCGATCAAGCGGGCGGTGCAGGGCGGCGCCGGCATCGCCATGCTGCCGGATTATGTGGTCAGCAAGGATTCCGGGCTGGTGCAGTTGTTGCCCGAAACCGAAGTGCCGTCCTTCGATACCTATTTCGCCTATCCCGACGCGATGAAGAACCAGGCGAAGCTGCATGTCTTCCGCGATTTCATCATCGCCAAGGCGCGCAGCTGGTCGTTTTAGAGTGCGTCGATAGTCAGCCTAGGTTGCGACGCCGATGGCGGGCTTTTGGGCGACATGCACCCAGCAAGGTCTGGCTGCCGAAAAAACAAACGCGTGCTGCACGATTCCACGTCATCCTGCGGTTTTCGACTTTCGGAGCAGGAATCGCTGCTGATTCGCGGCCGCGGATCGATTTTTGCCTTGCCGCAGGCTGCATTTCAGCGATTCAACTGGTCCTATTGCGCTTCGGGACGGATTAGACCACAGCCGGCGCCTTTTTGCATGTGAGTGTTGCAAAATAGATGCTTGTTTCTTGGGCATGAAGAGCACATATATAGATCATCTCCTGAGCGCGTTCTCCTCCCATTAGCGCTCTCGAGTGTTCCCCTCTGGAGGTTAGCCTTAACAGGCACTTCCAATCAAACTCAGCCGGGTCTTCATTGATCCGGCTTTTTTGTTGCCCGAAACCAACACATCGCCAGAAAATCGGCCGGAACTGGCGCGTAACAGTGACATGTAACCTCGGGTAACATGCGTGAGCACGCCAAATCGGGTAAGCAGAGCATAGGACGCGGTGTGGCTCGTCCGGGGGATGGGGGCATCACTCGGACGACCCGGGCTCAGGCAGCTACCGCGTCCGAACCTTCCTCCGCCGCCAGACACCGGCGGCAAGCATGCGGCGGACCTGCCGTTTCGCCTCCCACGAAGACGGTCCGCAACGAAACGGCGCCCGGATGATCCGGGCGCCGTTTCCTTGTGTGCTTCCTTGTGTTCTGGCCGCAAGCTGCCGTTTCAGGCGGCCTTGCCGTTGGCGTTCAGCGCTTCGTCGGCCAGCCGGCCGGTGAGTTCGGCCATGTGGTCGAAGAGGGCCCGGTAGCTGGCGACACCCGCAGTGGCCGAGCGCAGCTCGATGATGAGGTCGCCGATCTCGGCCTGCGGCATGGTCGCCTCAACAACGTCCCATCCGGGCCAATCAGGCCGCGCGTCGTAGCCGAGGATCTGGCCGCGCCGCTGCGGGATCAGTGCGATGATCTTCGACGTCGCATCCGACGGCGTGACGATCTCGACCTTCATCACCGGTTCGAGCAGCACCGGCGAGCACGCGGCCATACCTTCCTTCATCGCCAGCTTCGCCGCCATCTGGAAGGCCATATCGGAGGAATCGACGGCATGGTAGGAGCCGTCGGAAAGGTTGACGGCAACATCGACGACCGGGAAGCCGAGCGGCCCGGATTTCAGGTAATCGCGCACGCCGGTCTCGACCGACTGGATGTAGGTCTTCGGCACGACGCCGCCGGTGATCGTATCGGTGAACTGGAAGCCTGACCCGCGCGGCAGCGGTTTGATCTCGATCACCACGTCACCGAACTGGCCGTGGCCACCCGATTGTTTCTTGTGGCGGCCGCGCTGCTGCGTCGCTTTGCGGATCGTCTCGCGGTAGGGCACGGCCGGCACATGGCCTTCGACCGGGATCTGGTTCTTGCCTTCCAGCCGCTCGCGCACGACGCGCAGATGCATCTCGCCATGGCCGGACAGCACGGTTTCGGCCGAATCCTGGTTGTGATGCAGGTTGAGCGAGGGATCTTCCTCGGCCAGGCGCTGGATGGCCGCCGACATCTTCACCTCGTCCTTGCGCTCTTTCGGCCGCAGCGCGAAGGCGAAGACCGGTTGCGGCGGCGCCAGCGTGACCAGCGGCTTGATGCCGCCCTTGGTCGAGCTCAGCGTCTGGCCGGTCCTGACGGCGTCGAGCTTGCCGAGCGCGACCGTGTCGCCGGCCTTGGCCGAAGTCAGCTTGATCTGGTCCTTGCCGAGCATCTTGTAGATGCCGGAGACCTTTGCCGTTTCGCCATTGGAAAGGAACAGCTCGGCGGCGTCGGCGACCTGGCCGGACAGGATGCGCGACACCGATAGCTTGCCGCCATGCGCGGTGTGGACGGTCTTCATCACCTGGACCACGGTGGCGTTGCCATCGGGCGCGCCGAGACGCTGGCGCGTCGCCTCGATGTCGGGTGCGTCGTGACGGATTGTCTTCAACAGGCGCAGCACGCCATTGCCCTTCTCGGCGGTGCCGATCAGCACCGGCGTCACTATGCCGTCGCGCAGGTCGGCGGCAAGATCGTCGAAGATGGCATCCTTTGGCGGTTCGATCTCGTCCAGCAATTGCTCCATCAGCCGGTCGTCATGGTCGGCGAGCGTCTCCAGCATGGAAAAGCGCGCCTCGAGCTCGCGCGCCTTGTCGTCGCTCGGGATCTGCGCGACCTCGCTCTCGGCATATTCGCGGTAGATGTAGGCTCGCTCCAGAGCAAGATCGATCGAGCCGATGACGACGCCGTCCTTGCGCAGCGGGATCTGGCGCAGCAGCAGAGGCACCGAGCTTGCAGGCTGGAGCATCTTCAGCGTGTCGCGCACGCCTGCTATCGCCTTGTCGACCTTGTTCAGGAACAGGATGCGCGGCACGCCGAGATCATCGAGCTTGCGCATGATCAGCTGCAGGGCAGGAATCTTCTTCTCGTCGGCTTCGGCGACGACGACGGCGACGTCGCAGGCGGCCAGCACCGGCTCGGCTTCGAAGGAGAATTCGATGGAACCGGGACAATCGACGAAGGTGAACGGCTCGCCCATGAATTCGGTGGTAGCGAAGGTCGCCTCGACGCTCATCGCATGGGCACGCGCCTCGGGCGAATGATCGGAAACGGTATTTCCCGACGAAACGGGATTTTGGCGGGGAATGGCGCCTGTACGGGCGAGTATGGCTTCGAGAAGTGTCGTCTTACCGCTTGCGAAGGGACCGACTATGGCAATGCATTTCGGTCCCGTGCGTCGTCCTCCGGCGCGAGTACCCATGGCTGACCTCCACTCAGGCGTTTCCCTGTGAGCGGCGGCCGGCCTGTCGGCCGTCGCGGGCGAGGCTTTTTTCAATTTGCCACCTACCCAAAGGGCATCGTCCCACGGGCAGGCCGGGAGGGCAAGGGATTTGAAGTTGAAGGGATTTGAAGTTGACGTTCGGGTTCAGCCGGTGCCGGCTAGGCGCGACGCCAGCGGGGTTGCGTCCACGCGCTGCACTGCCACCGTCTCGGCAAAGCGCGCGAGCAGCGGATTGAACAGGTCCGCACGTTCCCAGAAAGGCGCATGCCCGGCGCCGGGGACGATTTGGCAATGCTCCCACAGCGAGCCGTAGGCGAGCGTCTCAAAATAGCCGAGCCGGACGAACGGATCGTTCTCGCCATTGACGATGGCGACCGGAAATGCGGCTTGCTCGACCACCTGTCGCTGGTCGGCGCCCTTGCCGGTGAGCATGCCGCGCGTCACCGCGGCGCGCAGCCGGCCGTCGGTGCGCAGGATGGTTTTGCGGAAGGACGGGTCGGCGGTGTCGCCGAAGCAGAGCGTTTCGAAGCGCTCGGCATCGCGTTCGGAATACGTCTTTTTGGACGCCAGCAGCATGTCCCAATGCGCATGGAAGCCGCGCAGCATGCCGAAAGGGCCCTTGGATACCGGCGGCGCGCCGGTTAGCATCAGCCCGCCGACGGCGCGGTGGAAACTCGCGAGCTCGATTGCCACGTGCCCGCCAAGCGACCAGCCGAAGACGACGGCGCGGCCGATCCCCAAGGTATCGAGGAGCTGAGCCGCCGACTGGGCAAGGCCGGCGATGGTGTAGTCCGTCGCCGGATCGCGGGCGTCAGACGATTCGCCATGGCCGGGCAGGTCGAAAGCAATCAATCGATGGGCAGCGGCCAACGGGCTGTCGAATTGGCGGGCGAATACGGCGCGCGAACTGCCCGAGCCGTGGATCAGGACAAGCGGGATGCCTGGTCCCGACGACTGGCTGAGGCGCAAATCCGCTTGCGGCGTGCGGATCGTGCGGTGGGAAACGGCCATAGCTGGTTGGACCTTCGGATTGTCTCAAGGTCAACATCGCATGCCGAGGTCACCATGTTGTTTAGAACGGTGGTTAAGAAATGATTTCTCGGTTTCTGCCGAGTATGATGCAGCGAATCCACCACAGCTAACCCCGGGACCCTGATGATGGAATCCACACTCGACCTTCTCCTCTCGATCAGCAGCATCGCCACGCTCGGCCAATATGCCTGGTCGATGCGCGCGCATTTCCAGTCATCGAGCATGTCTCAAGGCGCCATGATCATTTCGGCCGTCGTGGTCGGCACGGCGGTGTTCTTTCTTGCACTGCTGTGGATCGAGCGGCAGCCGGTTGCAGCGAAGATCGTCGGGCTCGCCATCGAACTGGCAAGCTCGGCGCTTTTCTGGTGGGCGATCTCGGTCTCGCGCAAGGCGCGGCTGCGTTTCGCGTTCGATCCGGACAATCCCGACAGCCTGGTGACCGAAGGTCCCTATTTCCATGTCCGCCATCCGTTCTACACGTCCTACATCATCTTCTGGATCGGATGGGGCATCGCGACCTGGTCGGTGTGGGCGGTGGTGCCGGTCGCCGGCATCGTTACGATCTATGTGATCGCGGCCTTGGACGAAGAGCGAAAATTTTCGCGGACAAGGCTGGCCGATGCCTACAACGCCTACCGCACGCGCACCGGCCTGTTCTGGCCGCGCCTTGCCCGTAGCCGGCAGGACATGCAGCCGGCATCGGACGAAAGTGGTAGGGTCTAAGTCCCCACACCGAGGAATCAAATCGAGGATTGCGACGATGAAGATCATTGCCTGCGGCAGCGTGCCGACGATCGTTGCGCCGGAGACATATTTCACCGGCCGGGTTTTGCAGACGCCGATCATCGAGAAAGAGGCGCCGGCGCGGCTCAGGGCGACGCTGGTCAGCTTCGAGCCCGGCGCCCGCACCCACTGGCACACGCATCCGCTCGGCCAGACGCTCTATGTCACGTCCGGTGCCGGCCTCGCGCAAAGCTGGGGAGGGCCGATCCAGGAGATCAGGGCCGGCGACGTCGTCTCCTTTGCGGCCGGCGAAAAGCACTGGCACGGCGCAGCGCCGAAATCGGCGATGACCCACATCGCCATGCAGGAGGCACTCGAGAGTGTGCATGTCGACTGGCTGGAGAAGGTCAGCGACGAGCAGTATGGCGACTGAAACGTCTCAGGCCAGCGCGGCGGTGAAGCGCTGGATGCGCGTGCAGGCCTCTTCGAGCAGAGCCTCCGACGTGGCGTAGGAGATGCGAAAATTCGGGCCGAGGCCAAAGGCCGAGCCGAAAACAACCGCCACGCCCTCGGCCTCGAGCAGTTCCGAGCAGAAGGTTTCGTCGCTGTCGATCACCTTGCCGCTCTTGGTCTTCTTGCCGATCAGCTGGGCACAGGAGGGATAGACGTAGAACGCACCCTCCGGCGACGGGCAGGTGATGCCGCGCGCCTGGTTGAGCATCGAGACGACGAGATCGCGCCGGCCCTGGAAGATCGCCTTGTTCTTCGGGATGAAATCCTGCGGCCCGTTCAGCGCTTCGACCGCCGCCCATTGGGCGATGGTGCAGGCGCCGGAGGTCTGCTGGCCCTGGATCATGTCCATCGCCTTGATCAGCGGCACCGGGCCTGCCGCATAGCCGATGCGCCAGCCGGTCATGGCGTAGGCCTTCGACACGCCGTTCATCGTCAGTGTGCGCTCATAAAGCTTAGGCTCGACCTCGGCGATGGTCTTGAAGACGAAGTCGCCATAGGTCAAATGCTCGTACATGTCGTCGGTCAGCACCCAGACATGCGGGTGCTTCAACAGCACGTCAGCCAGGCTCTTGAGCTCCGCTTCGGTATAGGCGGCGCCCGAGGGGTTGGACGGCGAGTTCATCAACAGCCATTTGGTGCGCGGCGTGATCGCCTTCTCCAGCACGGCCGCCGTCAACTTGAAGCCGTTGTCGATCGAGGTCTCGACAAAGGCCGAGGTGCCGCCGCAGATCGCTACCATTTCGGGATAGCTCACCCAATAGGGCCGCGGGATGATCACCTCGTCGCCGGGGTTCAGTGTCGCCATGAAGGCGTTGAACAGGATCTGCTTGCCGCCGGTGCCGACGATGGTCTGCTCCGTCCGGTAGTCGAGATTGTTCTCACGCTTGAACTTTTTCGCGATTGCTTCGCGCAGCGGCACGATGCCGGAGACCGGCGGATACTTCGTCTCGCCGCGGCGGATCGCCTCGATTGCGGCGTTCTTGATGTTGTCGGGGGTGTCGAAGTCCGGTTCGCCGGCGCCCAGCCCGATCACGTCCCGGCCGGCGTTTTTCAGCTCGCGCGCTTTCTGCGTCACCGCGATGGTCGCGGAAGGCTTTACGCGCGAAAGGGCGTCGGCAAGAAAGGCCATGAGAGATATCTCCAGAAAGGACCGGCGCGGCGAAGGCGCCGCGGCGCCTCTCATGTCGCATCATCTGGTCAAGCGCAAGCCCCGGCGCAAGCCCAGCGCAGGCATTGTCGGATGAGCCAGCGCGCAATGCTGGCAACAATAAATTCATCAACGATCGGTAAAAGCTTGAACGGCAGGACCGTGGCAGTCTGCCAGTCTCGCACAGCGAGGAACCGTGACGCGCAGCATCGAGCTTGCCCATATCATCCGTCAAGATAACGGCACCGTCAGCGGTGTCTGGGGGCTCTATACGCTGCAAAGCGCTTTCCAGCCAATCTTCGCCTTCAACAAGGGCAAGCTTTCCGTCGTCGCCTTCGAAGGGCTGATCCGGCCGTTCCGCGACGGCGAGCCGCAGCAGCCGATGAATTTCTTCAACAGCTGTCCGGCGGTCGACCGCCTGCATATCGAGGCGTTGACACGGACACTGCACCTTCTGAACGCCGGCGCCTGCCTGCCGCGAGACGCCTCCATCTTCATCAATTTCGATCCGTCGGTGTTCACCGACCGCGGCATCGCCGACAAGGCGCTGCGCGACATGCGGCTGGTGCTGCACGAGGCCGACATCGATCCGCGCCGCGTCGTCTGCGAGGTCACCGAGCAGAAATCGGCGTCGCAGGAAACGCTCTACAATTTCGTCGAGGCGCTCAGGGGCAATGGTTTGCGCATTGCCGTCGACGATTACGGCGCCGACGAATCCGACATCAATCGCATTAAGGAACTCAGGCCGGACATCGTCAAGTTCGACGCCGACTGGATCATGACGCTGATGGAATCCGGTGCCGGCTTCGCCTTGCTGACCGCCATGGTGACCAGCTTTGAAGAGCAAGGCATCCGTACGGTATTCGAGGGCATCGAGACGGGCTGGCAGCTCGAGCTTGCCGAAAAGTCGGGCGCCTCGATGGTGCAGGGCTACGTGCTGGCGCGCCCCGAACTTGCGCCGACCAGCTTTCGCGTCTTCGACATGAGCGGGCAGGCGGCCGCGGTGTCGGCCGATGCGGAGAAGGTGCCTGCGGCGGTTCCGCCATCGCGACGGCCGATGCGGCCCTTTGGCCGCAGGGTGGCATCGTGACCGGGCAAGCCGATATGCGGCGCAAGGTCGGCGAAGCGATCTTTGCCGACGAGGTCGGCATCGAATATGGCGTCTACGGCGCATTCCGGCTGAGGAGCGCCTACCAGCCGGTCTTCGCGCCGCGCGGCAGATTTCTCGCCGCCGTCGCGGTCGAGGGACTGATCGAGCCGCATCGTGCAGGCAGGCCGGTGGCGCCGCAAATGTTCTTCGAAGGCGTGCCGGCAGCGGATCGGCTATTTGTCGAAACCATATGTCGGGTGCTGCATTTGCGCAACTTCCGCAACATCGGCGTCGACGGGCTCGACCTGTTCTTCAACTACAATCCGCTGATCAACGATGACCCCGCACGGGCGCTGGCCGAAATCAGGCTGATGACCAGGCATCTGGCGGATTTCGGCCTGCATCCCGGCATGCTGGTCTGCGAGATCACCGAGCAGGCTGCCGGCGACAAGGTGCTTGTCAGCCTGGCGCGCGAGATGCGGCGCGACGGCGTCCGTATCGCCATCGACGATTTCGGCACCGGGCATTCGACGGAAGAAAGGGTCGCGCTGGTGCAGCCCGACATCGTCAAGATCGACGGCACCTGGTTCGCCGAATTCTGCCGCCATGCCGCCGCCGAGCGGTTTTTCCGGCCGTTGGTTTCGACGCTGCACGACCGTGGCGCCAAGGTGCTGGTCGAAGGCATCGAGAACGCCACGCATCTGCGCGTCGCGCTGGATGGCGGCGTCGACCTGCTGCAGGGCTTTTATCTTGCCCGGCCGGCGCTGGCCGGTACGATGTTCGATGAGGAGCCGCTGTCGAGCGACAGACTGCTTGGCAGGGATAGCAACGTCATCCCTTTGTTCGGATGAATGCATCAGCGGCGCTGATGGTTACGCCAAAACAAATCACTGGATGAAGCCGCCGCTGCCGCGATAGAGGCTGGATCAAGCCCTGAGACGGGTGGTTGCGAGCAAGGGGGAGCACCGATGATACTCTATGGAATGATCGACAGCGGCAATTGCTACAAGCCGCGCCTGTTGATGGCCAAGCTCGGCATCGCTTTCACCAATGTCGAGGTCAGCTCGCATGCCGGCGACACGCGCAAGCCCGACTATGTCGCGAAAAACCCGAACGCCATGGTGCCGCTGCTCGAACTCGACGACGGCCGCCGGCTGGCCGAATCCAATGCCATCCTGCTCTACCTCGCCGAAGGCACGCGGTTCCTGCCGGCGGACAGATACGAACGCGCGCTGGCCTATCAGTGGCTGTTCTTCGAGCAATACAGCCACGAGCCTTATATCGCCGTGCGCAGAGCGCTGCTGACCTTCCCTGAAAGAGCCAAGGACGCGACGCCCGAGCGGCTGGCGCTGACGCTGGAGCGCGGCAACAAGGCGCTCGGCGTCATGGATAAGCACCTGGCCGGGAGCAGCTTCTTCGCCGGCAGTGCGCTCAGCGTCGCCGACATTGCGCTCTATGCCTATACGCATACGGCCGAGACGGGCGGCTTTCAGCTCGACGCCTATCCGGCGGTCGCCGCCTGGCTGCAACGGGTCGAGGCCGACCCGGGGCATGTGCCGCTGGAGTGGTTGCCTTAGTTCTGTCCTCATGCTTGTCGCGCGCTTCGCGGCTCGCTCCGGACGTCGCGCTAGCGGCTTTCGGCCGGCGGCGTGAATGGCCGCACGGCTATTTCAGCAGGCGATCATATTCCGAATGGGTGCCTATCCAGAACCAGACCACGTCATCGTGGTCGCGAACAGCTACGGCGCGGTAATTGACATCAACCCGCGCCGACCAATAGCGCCCGACCTGTTTGAAATGCAACGACGGGTGGAACGGCTCAGAATTCAGTTTGGCGAAACGTCTGTTCGCCTTTGCTTTGATCAACGAGGGCAGTTTTGCGTAAGCCTCCCAAAACGAGGGAGTGGCAAAATGCTTCACAGAGGCCGAGTCCGGCCGGCCCGATGATCAGCCAAGGCCTGCTCGGCAAGCCTGTCCAGCCTGCCGGCCTTGGCGTCGGCTTCGAACTGACGGTCCCACATGTCGGCCTGCAGCGCCTCGAACCATGCGGCAAACGCCTTGAGCTCTTCGGGGTTTAGTTCGGCGACGGATTTCTCAATCTGTTCAAGCTTGCTCATGGGTTGATGATACCATGACCGGGGTAAAAACACCACAAAGTGGTCCCATAGGACCAAGGCGGTGGTTCATCGGAATCCAGACAGCAAAAAGGCGGGACAAAATCCCGCCTTCCCATGCTTGGTAGCCTGATCGGGAGCGTTTTGGCCGGGCCGGCAGCAATCTGCTGCGTCGACTTGTCGGGGTCTTTCGCTCCGGCGCGCTTCTCGCGCGACCGCCAGTACATCCGTGACTTGCCGCGCGCCCCGGGCTATCGCCCGGCGCGCACCATTCGCAAAATCAGGCTGCCTTGCTCAGAGATCCAGCGGACGACTTGCCAGTGCGGCGGTCCTGCTCGATCTCGAAGTTGATCTTCTGGCCTTCGACCAGGGTCGACAGTCCAGCGCGCTCGACTGCGGAGATGTGAACGAAAACGTCCGCGCCGCCGCTGTCAGGCTGGATGAAGCCAAAACCCTTGGTGGAATTAAACCACTTGACCGTACCTGTTGCCATTTCGATAGTCCTTTACGTTTGCTTTAGTTTGACTGGACCGAAACCCAGCCGGTTTGTATCGAGATTTTGGAGATAGAACGTCAGCAAACGCGAATATCGCGAGGCCCGGATCGATCGGCCGAAATATCAATGGACCGCATATAATATGCTTCCGCACAAAAAACAAGACGGGGCGGAAAATGGCGCCGCGGCAACGCTGCCCAACGGCCGCCCCAATCGCGTGAGAGCGTCGTCGTTGCGCGCCTGACGCGAGAGGATCGCGCCGGCTTCAGGCGCGACCGGGTTTGGGGAGAGGGCCATGAAAATCGTTCTACTTGCCGCTTGCCTGACGCTGGTGGCCGCCGAGGCGCAGGCGGTCTCGCGCTACGATCCGACGCGCATGAGCTGCGGCAAGGTGCAGGCGACGATCGCGCGCGAGGGTGCGGTCATCCTGCGCTACAGATCGGCGCGCGTGCCGGGGCTGGCGCTCTACGACCGCTATGTGCGGAGCCAGCAATTCTGCGACATCGGCGAGGTCAGGGCGCGGGCCTCGGTGCCGAGCGCCGATACGAATTCCTGCACCGTCTATAAGTGCAAGCGGGTGGAGATCGACCGGCGTTTCCGCCGGCGCCTGCTTCCGGATTAGGGGCGGTTGACGTCCCAGGGTGCCGGCATCACCTGAATATCGACATACCTAAAACCCGAACGACACCTGCGCGGGCGGCGGCGGGCCAACCCGCACGCCTTCCATGGCCAACATCTTTTCCTTGGTGGCCGAGCCGCCGGGCGCGGAAAATCCGCCGATCTTGCCACCGGCGGCAAGGATGCGATGGCAAGGGATGACCAGCGGCACTGGGTTGGCGCCGAGCGCCGCGCCCGTCTCACGCGCGAGCCCGGCATGGCCAGCGCGTTTGGCCAGTTCGCCATAGGTGGTGGTTTCGCCGAAGGCGAGCTTTCGCGCCGCGTCATAAATCGCCAGGCGGAACTCGTCGACGCCGCTGAGATCGACCGGCACACCGGAGAAATCGACGTCCTCGCCGGCGGCATAGGCCTTGATCGACGCGATCAGTTCGGCAACCCATTGCGGCTCGGGCTTCGCTGCCTGGTCGGCGGCGGCATGGCGCAGCAACCGGCGCTCGACCGCGTCGCGATTGCGCTGCGGCAGGCAGAGCCGGGTCAGCCCGGCCTCGCTCCAGGCGATGCCCATGAAGCCGAGCACGGTTTCGAAGACCGCGTGGCCGGCGGTAGCATGAGAGGCATTCATGGCGTGCTCCTTTCCGGAATCCTGCGAAGTACAAATCCAGAACAATATCGCATTTCCCGGCCCGGCTCGCCACCCGAAAACCACCTTCTACCGCGGATTGCAGGGGGAAAGATGCTGGTGTAAGGACTTTCTTAACACCCGACGAACCGGACCCGAGCGCCGCTTGCCAGCAAAATTCCTCTTTCCCGTCCTTGCGGCGGTGTTGGCCGTGGCCGCTCTCAGCGGTTGCACCTCGACTTCGCCGGTGACCCCGGCGCCCGCCTTCATAGAAAATACGGCCAACACCGATGCCGGCTTCACGCTGGCGCTGCCCGACACGGTTTCGGTGCTGCCGGAACCGTCCGACCTCGCCCAGACGGCAGCGCTGCCGGTCGAGCCGGCCGCCGCCTTTGCCGGGCCGACGCCGCTGGCGGCTTCTGCGCCCGCCGTCATGACCGCCAATGCCCAGCCAGCCATCGCAACGGCCGCTGTCGCCATGCCGGTCACCGAACAGACCGCCGCCATGCCCGGCGTTCAGCCGGTTTCCTACACCGTGCCGCAGAACCCGGCCGCTCTGGCCGCGACCGACCTGGCAGAGGGCCAGTCGAACGCCGGCGGCCGCAGCGAGATCGAGCGGCTGATCGAGAAATATTCCGCGCTTTACCAGGTACCGGTCGATCTGGTGCGCAGCGTCGTCAACCGCGAGAGCACCTTCAACCCGAAAGCCTACAATCGCGGCCATTGGGGGCTGATGCAGATCAAGCACGCGACGGCGCGCGGCATGGGTTATGATGGACCGGCAAGCGGCCTGTTCGACGCCGAGACCAATTTGAAATATGCGGTGAAATATCTGCGTGGCGCCTGGCTAGTCTCAGGCGGCAACCCCAAGCGCGCCGACCGGCTCTACCAGAGCGGCTATTACTACGACGCCAAGCGCAAGGGGATGCTGGGCGAAACCGGACTCGGCAGCGACCGCCTGCGCCGCCGCATGCAGCCCGATGCCTGAGCCGCGTCCGCCGGCGCCAAACGAAATAAGACTGCGCAAGATCCTCGACGACACGCTTCTGGCGCCGCGCTGGCCGGAAGGTTTCTTCATGCGCGCCTTCGAAGCCGCCGATGCACTCGCTTTGCATACGCTGTTGACCGCGGTGTTCGACGACGGCGCCGACGGGCCGTTCGACGAATGGTGGCCGCGCATTTCGGGCGACGCGGAATTCGACCCGGCTTTGTGTTTCCTGGTCATCGATCGCAAGGGCCGGCTGGCGGGTGCCGCGCTCTGCTGGACGCGGGCTTTCGTCAAGGATCTTGCCGTCCATCCCGAGGCGCGCGGCAAGGGCATTGCCGAGGCGCTAATGCGGCACGCCTTCGCGGTGTTTCAGGCAAGGGGCGCGACGCATGTCGATCTCAAGACCAACACGGTCGAGAACGCGGCTGCGGTGCGGCTTTATGAGCGGCTGGGGATGGTCGAGGTGGACTGGGCGGGTGAGAGGTCGGGGCAAGCGCCTTGGTAAGTGCGGCGATGTTCAGCAGAGGCTCCGACGCTCGAAGGTAACGGCATGGATCCTAGGGTCTCCGCGACGTCGCTTCGCTCCTGCTCCGCCCTAGGATGACGAAGGTACAGTGCATAAGCCAATCGCGGACGTTGGAGATTGGCTGGAAACCTCCCCTCGCTTCGTCATCCTAGGGCGGAGCGAACGCGAAGCGGAGCGCAGACCCTAGGATCCATGCCGTTACCATGGCTGTGGAGCGCAGCGCCCCAAAGGCCCTCATGTGATTTGACGCTGCGGCGCGCTGACCTACCCTCTAATGCCGGAACCGAGGAGACGAGCGATGCAGTCACCTTTCAACCGGAGCGTCGCGCTGGCCGCGGCGGTGATCCTTGTCGCCGCCACCGCAGCCTATGCCCATCATGGCTGGTCGTGGACGCAGGACGGGTTTTTCGAACTCAAGGGCCGGATCACGGCCATCTATATCGGCAACCCGCACGCCACGCTGGATGTCGACGCCGAGGGCGCGGTCTGGCGGGTGGAGATGGCTCCGCCCTCCCGCACGATCGCTGCCGGCTTCACGGAAGGTGTTGCCAAGGTCAGCGACGAGGTGACGGCGATCGGCCATCGCTCGCGCGACGAGAGCGAAAAGCGCATGAAGGCAGTCCGCATCATCGTCGGCGGCAAGACCTATGATGTCTATCCCGACCGCGTGCCGCCGGCCTGAATGGACGGGTTTTTCGCCGGCATCGAGCAACTCGCTTTGGTGCGGGGGCTGAAGGCCTCCTTCGTCGCCTACCCCATAATCAATGCGCTGCACATCATGTCGATCGGCGCGTTGCTGACCAGCGTCTGGCTGATCGACCTCAGGATTCTGGGCGCCTTCCGGTCGCTGCCGCAGGCGGCGTTCGTGGCGCTGCTGCGCCGCACCGCATTGGGCGCGTTCGGCGGTGCGCTTGTCACGGGCTCGCTGCTGTTTTCAGTCAGGGCGAGCGAATATGTGGCGATGCCGGTTTTCCTGGCTAAAATGACACTTATCCTCCTCGCCGGGGCCAACTTTCTCGTCTTCATGCGCCGCGCAAAAGACGGTGACGAGCCGGCCGGCGGGGTCGCCATCGTCCTGGCGGTGCTTTCGCTGGTGTTGTGGACGTCCGTGCTGTTTGCGGGGCGGTTTATTGGTTTTCTCGGCTAGTCCAACTGATCGGGGTGGGACAAGCAGGCGGCTGAGCTGTTTTTATTTACGCGCTGGGATCATATGGTGCCTAGAGAAAAGCGGCAATTTCTGCTTGTGTTTCAAGTGAACTCCTCCTCAGATCTCGCCCGGGGATACGGAGGGTGATTGAGCAAATTGCCGAAGAGATTTGTCCTTTTGCGCTTGCTTGGATTGGCGGTGTTTGCCTTGCTGGCGACAATTGCACCCCGCCTTGCCGTCGCGGAATCATCCGACATCCCTATGGCGGTGGTCGGGCCGATGACCGGAGATTGGGCCGTCTATGGCGAGGAGATGCGGCGTGGTGCCCAACTGGCAGCGGACGATATCAACGGTGAGGGCGGCATCGGTGGGCGGAAGATAACACTCACATTTCTTGATGACGAGGGCAGGCCGGACGCGGCAATTTCCGTCGCTAGGAAGCTGGCAAAAGGCGGTGTTCGCTTCGTCATTGGCCACTACAATTCCGGCGCTTCAATCCCGGCTTCGATCATCTACGCGAAGAACAACACGTTGATGGTGAGTCCGGCATCGACGAATCCTGCACTCACCGACGCCAAGCTATGGAACACCATCCGTACGGCGGGACGAGACGATGTGCAGGGCACATTTGCTGGCGAGTATATGGCAGGACACTTTTCCGCAAGAAATCTGGCGATTGTGAGCGACGGCACACCTATGGCGATGGCTTAGCCGCAAAAGCGAGAAAGGCATTGTTGGCCAAGCGCCGACCCGAAAAGCTGTTCAGTAGGATTGAGCCTGGACAAGCCAACTTCTCCAGACTCGTCGCCAAGATCGAGGCCGCAAAGATCGGAGCGGTCTTTTTCGCGGGGCTCGCCGATGATTTCGGGCGGCTTATTCGGGAAACCAGCGAGGCCGGATTGAAAGTCCAGTTCATTTCCGGGGACGGAGCTATGGTCAAAGATCTGTCGGCAATAGCGGGGCCGGCAGTTGAAGGCACCCTGATCATGTTTTCATTCGAGGACCGTGATAACCCAGCCGCACAGGACGTCGTCAGGCGCTTTCGATCGCAAGGTTTCGAGCCGGAAGCCTATACGTTGAAGACTTACGCGGCTGTTCAAGTGATCGCCAATGGTATCAAAATGGCTGGAGTCCAGGCACCAAGGGCTGTTGCCGCTTCCATAAGATCAGGCCAGCCGATCCCTACCGTGGTTGGCGATCTGACGTTCGATGCAAAAGGCGATCGGCGTGAGCGTGACGTGAGGATGTATGTTTGGAGGAAGCAAGCCGACCGCCATTTCATGCTGGATGCGGCGGATTAATCGTTTGTCGGTATCAGCGCTGAGCGGATAGTGGCAGGTTCACAAGCGCCGGCGGGACAGCGCCCCCCTCTGGCCTGCCGGCCATCTCCCCCACAAGGAGGGAGATTGGCTAATCGCCCTAGCACTACTTTGGCAGATTTTTAGCGGAGATGGTTCTGCGGCAGTGGGGACAACGGATTGGGGGCGGCTGCGCGAGCGCGGTGAGGATGGCTTGCCTGAC